>JBNJGU010000174.1:0-6307 GCA_051747985.1 Pseudomonadota bacterium
ACACCCGCCCCGCGGCCTGGGAGCAATGGTTCGGGGATTCACGCGGGTGGTACGAAGGCGACACGCTGGTGGTGGAGACGGTCAACATCCGGCCGCTGCAGATGCAGCAGAGCTCGATACCGATCTCGAAGGAAGGGCGTATCATCGAGCGCTTCACGCGTCATTCCGACACCGAGATCGTCTACCAGTTCACCGTCGAGGACGACAATCTCTACACGCAGCCCTGGACGGCCGAACTGAGTTATCACACCACGGAAGGCCCGATGTACGAATATGCCTGCCACGAAGGCAACTACTCGGTACCCGGTATTCTGGCGGGCGCCAGACGCGAGGAAGCCGAAGCGGCCGCGCAGTGACTCCCCGCCCGTTTCACACCCCGGATCCTGGAGGTCCGGGGCGTAAATCGGGCAGGCACATCATTCGACTTCGTCGGACAGCCCATCGCCATCGGAGTCGGCATCATTGAAATCTTGCGCCACCCCCTCGGTCCGGTTCGACCGGCTGCTGTTGTGACTGTTGGAGCGGGCCCTCACCGTGTCCATCCGGTCGTCGAGCCCATCGGCATCACTGTCGCTGTCGCCGGGGCCCCGGACCTTAGACTTGTTGGAACGCGAGTTGTTGTAGTTGGCCCGTTCGTTGCCGTCGTCGAGCCCATCGCCATCACTGTCACCGGGCCCCCGGACTGTAGATCGATTGGAGCGGCTATTGTTGTAACTGGCCGCGCTTCGGGCCTGTCCCACCACACCGCACTCAGCCGGTGTCGCCGCGCAGCTTCCGTCACTGCAGGTCACTCCGTCACAGACATTGGTGTCCGGGCCGGCCACCGTGGACTTGTTGGAGCGTGAGTTGTTGTAGTTGGCCCTGTCACCCGCGCCATCACCCTGACCACCGCTCTGACCGCGGGCGCGCCCCCTGTTCAGCGCGTTGGTTCCACCTGTTGCATCACCTTCATACAGTGGACTGTCGCTGCCGCGCTGAGCCGATGCGCCTTCGTCCTGGGCCAATGCCGGAGTGGCAGCCAACAGCGCCGCGATGGCCAGGACGAAACAGCCGATCCGCCCCGGAAGATGGGTACGTTCATTGATTGGTTTCATGACAGATCACCCGCTTTTTGCATGGTTGTACCAGTTTCTCCATTCCCTTCTACCATACCCGGTCCACCAAAAAAAGTGCTTTCCGGAGCCTCATGTCGCCCCCAGGCCCCTGAAGAACGCCTGCACATTGTCCCCCAGTGACTCCAGGTCATACCCGCCCTCCTGGACCACCAGCACCGGCAGGCCAGCCTCCGAGATCTGCTGCCCCAGACGGGCAAACCCCTCGGTGTCCACGGCCACCTTCGCCTGTGGGTCGTTCTTGTAGATATCGAAACCCAGACAGAGTACCAGTACATCAGGATCGTATAGACGGATATCGGTCAGCGCATTGGTCAACGAAGCGAAAAAGACTTCCTCGCCCGAGCCATGCGGCAGCGGGTAATTGATGTTGTAGCCGTAGCCTTCCCCTTCGCCGCGCTCGTCCTCGAAGCCGGTGACCACCGGATAGAAGTTGGTGGGATCGCCGTGGATGGACACGTATAACACGTCACTGCGGTCGTAGAAGATCTCCTGGATGCCCTGACCGTGGTGGACATCGGTGTCCAGGATGGCCACCCGCGCGAAACGTTCCTGCAGCCGCTCGGCCGCGATCGCGGCATTGTTCAGGTAGCAGAACCCACCCGCCGCATCGCGCCGGGCGTGATGTCCCGGTGGACGGCAGACGGCATAGGCGCTCTGGTCGCCCTCGAGCAAGGCGTCGGCGCCGGCGAGTGCGGACTGCGCCGACCAGTAGGCCGCCTCCCACGTCCCGGCACCGATCGGTGAGCTGCCGTCGGCCTGGTAGCGGGCGGCCTCGGCCAGTATGCCTTTCAGATGGTTCGGGGAATGAACGTAAATGTTGGACATGACTTCATCGCCCCAGTCGTCCATCTCCTCCCAGCGGCGATGCGCGGACTCGAGGAAACGCAGGTAGCCGAGATCATGGATATCGGATATGGGGCCGGCCCCCTGGTCTTCCGGCCGCATCACCCGCCAGCCCATCGACTGCAACCCCTCCAGCAGACGGCTGGTGCGCTCCGGAATCTCCTGGGGCTGGCGCATGCGTCCGCGTGTGAAGTAGGTCTGCGGATTGTGCAGATCCTGGGAAGGATGAAAAAACACCTTCATCGTTCGGCCTCCTGTCGTGTCACCGTGACGGTCAGTCGTCAGTATTCCCATGCACGGAGCGTCAGGTCAACAGGCAGACCAGTGACCGGCTGTATTGACCTGCATTGGCGCTTTGATTACTTTGCCCATCAACCATAACGAAAAACGGAGAATCACCATGTTCCTGTTCCGCCGCCTGCTAGCGATCACGATGCTGGCCACCCTGGCCAGCGGCACCGCGCTATCCCAGACACCGGCCGATGCCTTCCGCCTGATCATCGACGCCTTCGACGATGGCGAGGATATTCCCGTGCGTTTCTCCCAGGCAGCCGAAGGCGCCGCTCCCGGCGGCGGCACGTCGCCCGCGCTGCGCTGGATCAACCCGCCAGAGGGAACGATCAGCTTTGTGGTTCACATGCAGGACCTGGACTTCGCGCCCAACCGTGGCGCCCGCAGCCAGGTGCACTGGCTGGTCTGGAACATCCCCGGGGATGCCACCGGACTCGAAGAGGATCAGCCCCGCGGCGAACAGCTGCCCAATGGCGCCTGGCAGATCAGCGCCACCGGCCCGGTCTACCGGGGCCCCGGTGCACCGGCATCCCGTCCCCGCCACCATTACCTGTTCGAGGTATATGCGCTGGACACGGAGCTGGACGTGGAGCCAGGCGACAGCGAGCTGGACACGCGTGATGCGGTGATGGCGGCCATGGAAGGGCATGTGCGCGGCAAATCCGTCTACATGGGCCGTTTCCACCGACCGGAATGAGCGACATGAAACAGGCTCGGAACCCCCTCACCCTTTCGCGCCGCCAACTGCTGAAACTGGCGGCGGCCTCGATGCCGCTCTACGCGGTCGGAGCCGCGCTGGCTGCTGATGCCACACCATCCGCGTTACCGGGCGTCCGGGCGCTGGTCTTCGACGTGTTCGGTACCGTGGTGGACTGGCGCGGATCGATCATCCGGGAGGGTCAGCTACTGGCCCGCCGCAAGGGCTACGACATCGACTGGGGCGAGTTTGCCGACCGCTGGCGCGGCGGCTACGGTCCGGCCATGAACCGTGTACGCAGCGGCGAACTGCCCTGGACAAAGCTGGATGACCTGCACCGTATGGTGCTGGACGAACTGGTGGTGGAATTCGGTCTGGACGGACTGGACGAAACGGAGCTGGATCACTTCAATCGGGTCTGGCACCGGCTCACGCCCTGGCCTGACACGATCGCCGGGCTGAGCCGGCTGCGTAACGAGTATGTCATCGCCACCCTTTCCAATGGCAATGTCTCATTGCTGCTGAACATGGCGAAGAACGCAGGCCTGCCCTGGGACACCATCCTGTCCGCCGAGCTGTCCCGCCACTACAAACCGGATCCGGAGGCCTACCTCAAGGCGGCTGAACTGCTGAGTGTGGATCCGGATCAACTGCTGATGGTGGCCACTCACCCCAGCGACCTCCGCGCCGCGGCCGCGGCCGGCCTGAAAACCGCGTACGTGGACCGGCCGCTGGAACGCGGCCCGGACCGGGAAATCACGCTTCCGGCCCGGGATGCTTTTGACCTGTTCGCGGAAGATTTCCTGGACCTGGCCGAGCAGCTCGATGCCTGAATCTCACCGCCCGATCTCACTCGGCGGCCGGTGCAAGATGATCATGGATCATCCGCGCCACCCCCGCCACCACGGGGTTGACCGCAGCCTGGACGGTATCGAAATCATCCGACACCTGCGATTCGGCGAAAATGGCCAGCGCCATCTCGTTGCCGGGCAGGAGCAGGTAGCCCAGATCGTGGGTCACCGAGGCGTTCTCGCCCGTCTTGTGCGCAATCGGCACATCATCGGGGACGCCGGCGGCAATTTTCGTCGTGACGGTCTGGGCAGACATCCATGACAGTATCTGGTCACGGGAGTCATCCGCCAGGAACGTACCTTCGTGGATATGCCGCAACAGCGTGATGGTGTCGATCGTGTCGATGTAGTTTTCCTGCTCGGGCGGCGCGGGCGACTCGAACATCTTGCGTCCGAACTGCATGGTTTCGAGTCCCAGCTCATCCGCCAGCGCCTGCATTGACTCATAACCGACCAGATCCACCAGCACATTGGTGGCGGTATTGTCACTGATGGTCACCGTCAGCCAGGCCAGTCGCCCGACGGGTACCTGGTTCGGCACCGGTTCATCCTGCAACACCCCGTAGCCGCCGACGATATCAGTTTCCGTCACGGTGGCGGTGTCCGCCAGCGAAAGTGTTCCCTCGTCCACTTGCCACATCAACGTTGCAATCAACAACATCTTGATGGTGGAAGCCGGCGGATAGGGCCGCGGCGAACCGACCAGCGCGAAGGCCCCCTCATGCGGCCCGTCCAGCCCCAGCACTCCAATGGACAGCCGGATATCCCGCTCTTCCGCGCTGGCCACTTCGGATTCAAGCTGCCGGACCATCTCCTGCCACGTACCGGACTGCGCGGACAGGCTCGCCGGGAGACACAACGACAGTGCAGCCAGGGCAAGTACACTCCACTTCCTGAAGATCATGGGTCGCTCCTTTTTTTATCGGACAGTTCAGACACTACCACAGGACAGGCCATATATTACTGGCCACCGAAACCGGACTGCGATGCACTGGACAGGCACCGCTTCCTGGCTCGCCGCCGGACCGTCACCGGATTGTCGCGGTCCAGTCACCGTATCGTCACTTGCCGAAGGTAGGGTTCGCAGAACCATCTGCAAATCCATACCGGCCCCCTATTCGGGAAGGACACACGACTCATGTTCAGAAAAACCACCCTTCACCTCATGATGACCGCCGCCATGACCACTACGGCGGCCATCATCCCTCTGTCCACTCACGCACAGCAGACCGGTGTCATCCGCGGCACCGTGACCGATGAAAGCGGAGACTACCGGTTCTCCGATGCACTGGTCAGCATCCCCGGCGCATCACGAAGCGTCGTCACCGACCGTAGTGGCCGCTTCCGGCTTGATGACCTGCCGGCCGGAGAATACACGGTACGGGTCACCTATCAGGGTGGCACGGCACAGGACGTGACAGTGGTACTGGAAGAGGGCGAGACCGAGAATCTGACCATCGAAGTGAGCGGGGCCAGCGAACGCGGCATGCCGGAAGTACTGGTGCGTGGCATCGCGGCAGGGCAACTGTCCGCCCTGAACCGGCGCCGCAACGCCGAATCCCTGATCGACGTGCTTTCATCGGATTCGGTCGGCCAGTTCCCCGACCAGAACCTGGCCGAGGCACTGCAGCGCGCCACCGGCATGTCCGTGCAGCGTGACCAGGGCGAGGGCCGCTACGTGGTGATCCGCGGCATCGACCCGAAGTTCAACTCCACCACGATCAACGGCCTGCGCATACCCGGCCCGGAGAATGACTCCCGGGCAGTCAACCTGGACGTCATTTCCTCCGACCTGATCCAGACCGTGGAAGTCAGCAAGGCCGTGACTCCGGACATGGACGGGGACGCGGTGGGTGGCAATATCGAGATCAAGACTCTGACCGCCTTCGATCTGCCGGCCGGCTTTGCGAAGATCACCGCGGGCGGCAGTTACAACGCGACCAACGGGGAGACCAGCCCTGACATTGCCGGCACCTACACCAACGTCTTCAGCCTCGGCGACGGCATGGACAACCTGGGTGTGGCATTCTCCTTCAGCAAGTTCGACCGCAAGACGGTCAGTGACGGTATCGAGGGCGGAGCCTGGCCGGTGGAAGAAGGTCCGGACGGGCAGGAATACCGCATGCTGGAAGAAGGCGAGCAGCGCGACTACATCCTGACCCGCGACCGCACCAGCCTGGCACTGAACTTCGACTACCGCCCTTCGGAGGACACCGATCTGTACCTGCGCACCCTGTACAGCGAGTTTGATGACTACGAAACCAAGCTGGAAAACGTCTACATCTTCGAGGCAGGCGACATCGAGTCACTGAGCGCGGACGGCGGACGCTTCACTGGCGCGGAGATGGAGAAGAAGAATTCGGACAGCAACAAGGTGCAGACCATCACCAGCATCAGCCTGGGAGGTGAGACGCGGCTGCGGGACTGGACCGTCGACTACAGCCTGGGTCACTCGACGGCCGGCGAGGAAGGCGCAATCTCCGAGATCGGCGGCGCGTTCATAGCGGAAG
>JBNJGU010000175.1:0-6172 GCA_051747985.1 Pseudomonadota bacterium
CAGGAACAATCAGGCCATGTCTTGCCCGGACCGGAAAATCGGATAGACACGGACAACTCCGCGAGGCGGTCCCTCGCCGAGCGCTTGGGAGTCCGATTTTCCGGTCCGGGCAATGGCCGTTCCTGCCCCGCCTCCCGTCCGACCGTGTGCTGATCCGGCTCGCGCTACGAAGTGCCCCCTTCCGCCGACCGCCACTTGAGGATACCCCGGACATTCATCCCGGCAAAAACCGAGTTGGCCACGATCAACGCCACGCTGGCCGTGAACACCCCCAGACCGATCCAGCACAGATTCCCGATGATCATCAGTACGAAGCCGATACGCTGCTGATTCCCCAGCTGCCAGATCGCGATCATCGTAAACAGCATGGCCACCCAGTCCACGCCGTAGTATTGCCACAGGTCGTTCCACATGCCTGTCTCCCTTGCGTTGATGTTCGCCACAATGTGGTGGATTTTACCAGATCCGTTTTCTGGGATTCGAGATAAATACATATTTATCAATATTTTGCGTTACCTGGCACGAAGTCTGTAACAGAACTGCCAGCAATGCCCGCCAGTGACTGGCGGGCCGACGGAACGGATAACGGCAAGCATGGCACAGTCTCGCACCCTGATAGAACATTTCGCCCGACATCCCGTGGCCTGCAACCTGGTCATGATCATGATGATCCTGTCCGGCCTGTGGGCCGCCACCCGGATCAACACCCAGCTGGACCCCAGCGTGGACTGGCCGGTGATCCAGGTGACCGCCGCCTGGCCCGGGGCTTCCGCCCAGGATATCGAGCAACTGGTGGTGTCGCCGATTGAACAGCGCATCCGCACCGTGCAGGGGCTGCAGGACATGAGTTCCCGAACGGTAAACGGCAGCACCCGCATCTATCTCCAGTTCACTTTCGACACCGACATGGCCCGGGCACTGGGCCTGGTCGAGGACCGGGTCGGTCAGGTGCGCAATCTGCCGCCGGAGTTGGAGAATCTGCGGATCACCCGGGGCACGGAATACGAGAACATCGCCACGCTGGTGGTGTCAGGTGCCTCATCTTCCAGTGAACTGGTTCCGCTGCTACGACGGTTTGAACGCGAGCTCTCCTCTGCCGGCGTGGACCTGATCCGTTTCAATGGTCTGCCGGAGGAGGAGCTGGCCATCCAGGTGGGCAGCGCCACACTGCAGGAGCTCGATACCACACTGGATGAACTGGCCACGGGGATCCGGCAACGCAGCGTCGATGCGCCGGCCGGCGTGGTGGGCCGCGATCAGGGGCTCATGCAGCTGCGCGGACTGGAACAGCGCCGCGCCACCCGGGGCTTCGAGGAGCTGGTGGTCGACAGTGACAGCAACGTCGGCCTGGTTCGACTGGGAGACATCGCCAGGGTGGAACGACGACCGCGGCCGGACCAGCCGGTATTGATGAAGAACGGTCGACCGGCGGTAGAGATGCAGCTGCTGCGGGTGGTCGACAGTGATGCCATCGATTCGGCCAACGCACTCAATGACTGGCTGGACCGGACCCGGCCCACGTTACCGGACGGTATCGAGATCGAGGTCTACGAGGAAGTCTGGGTACTGCTGAAGGAACAGCTCACCGTCATCGCCAGCAATGCCTGGTCCGGGCTGCTGCTGGTGGTGCTGACATTGCTGGTGTTCCTGAACGGACGCGTCGGCGCTTGGGTGACCGCGGGCATTCCGGTCAGTTTCCTGTTTGCCACCCTGCTCTACTACGGTCTGTTCGAGGGCAGCATCAACATCCTGGCGTTGATCACGTTCATCATGGCGCTGGGTATTGTGGTGGATGATGCCATCGTGGTGGGCGAGGATGCAGTGAGCCTGCACCAGCAGGGGCTGTCGCCCGGCGATGCCGCCACGGGCGCCGCCCGTCGCATGTTCGCTCCGGTGGCGACTTCGTCATTGACCACATTGGCGGCTTTCGTGCCGCTGATACTGGTGGGCGGAGAGGTGGGCGCGATCATCCAGACCATGCCCATGGTGCTGTTCTGCGTCATTCTGGCTTCCCTGGTGGAGTGCTTTCTGGTGCTGCCCGGGCATCTGCGTCACAGTCTGGCCCGGGTTGACCGACAGCACCCCGGCCGGTTCCGTCAGTGGTTCGATGGTCACTTCGAGCGTTTCCGGGAACGTCGTTTCAGGCCGCTCTTGCGTCTGGCACTGGATCATCCCAGGGCCACGGTCCTGACCGCGATCGGCTGTGTGGTACTGGCGTTCAGCCTGGCCATCAGTGGTCGCGTGGGCATGAACTTCATCACCGGCATCAGTCCCCAGGCGGTACAGGCGAATGTGGCGTTCAGTGCTTCCGCTTCGGCCGAACAGCGTCAACGGTTCATGGAGCAGGCCGAGCGGACCATGCTGGAGACAGAGGCGGCATTGGGCGGGAACAACACCACCGGTCATGTGCTGCGTTTCAACTACGCCAGGCTGGATGAAGAGGACAAGACCGGGCCTTTCTACGGATCACTGCATGTCGAATATGCCTGGGAAGATGAATACGATGTGCCGCCAGCGGAGTTCGTGGACGCCTGGCGCGAACGTGTGCAGCCGCCCCCCTGGGTCGAACGGTTGCAGCTGGAAGTGCGCGGTGGTGCCAATGGCGGCGCACCGGATCTGACCCTGGTGCTGCGTGGAGAGGACCTGCGGACGCTGAAGCAGGCTTCAGAGGAGTTGCAGGCGGCTCTGCTCTCTCACGAGGGTGTGGAGACCGTATTCGACAACCTGCCCTACGGCAAGGACCAGATCATTTTCTCCCTGACACCGGTCGGTCACGCGCTGGGGTTGACCACGGAGGCGCTGGGCCGGCAGCTCAACGCGGCCTACAACGGCAGTCGCGTGCAGATCTTCGATCAGGACAACGCCGAGGTGGAGGTCATTGTCACTCTGCCGGACGAGGAACGTGATGACCTGGGTTACCTGAACCGTTTCCCGATCCGGACCCCGGGTGGCGAGACGGTGCCGTTGCAACAGGTGGCCACACTGAACAAGCAGCGCGGCATCGATGTGATCAATCACAGCGATGGCATGTTGTCGGTACAGGTCAGCGCCATGGTCGACAGTCGCCTCAACAACGCGCAACGCCTGCTTTCCAGCGTGCAACAGAATGAGCTGCGGGAGATTCTCCAGCGACACGGTCTGAGTTCTGGCCTGGGCGGCGTCAGCGAACGCAACCAGCAGATCATGGAGACGCTGACCACCGGGGCGGTGCTCACCCTGGTGTTCATCTACCTGATCCTGGTCTGGTCGTTTTCCTCCTGGAGTTGGCCGCTTGCTGTCCTGAGTACGGTGCCACTGGGCCTGACCGGTGCCATCGCGGGCCACTGGATCATGGGGGCCGATATCGGGGTGTTCTCCCTGCTGGCCTTCTTTGCGTTGGTCGGGGTGGTGGTCAACGATGCCATCGTGTTGATCAGCTTCCTGCGTCGTGAGCTGGCCGCTGGTCGGGTTTTGCGGGAAGCGGTGGAACGGGCCTCGCTGTCACGCTTCCGGGCGGTGTTGCTGACATCCCTGACCACCATCGCCGGTCTGTCGCCGCTGATGTTCGAGACCTTCAGTCTGGCCATGTACATGGTGCCCATCGCCATCACGCTGTGCTTCGGTCTGGCATTCGCCACGCTGCTGGTGCTGATGGTCATCCCGTCCCTGATTCTGCTGATCGAACGGCAGCGGACCGCCCTGGTGGCGCTGCAGTCACGGGCCGCCCGATCGCTATCCACTGTTTTTCACCACAGGAGTGATACTGTATGAGTTACCGGATTCACAGACTGAAATGGGGCCGCCGTATGGCGGGGCCGCTGATTTTCGTGGCGTTTGTGTTGTTCGCGTTTCTGGTGGTTTCCACCGGGCCGAACGCGGCGCCAGCCGAACCGGTTGAGCGCGTGTGGCCGGTATCGGTGCTGACCGCGCAACCGGCTGCCCTGCACCCGGTGCATCGGGCGTGGGGACGGCTGGAATCGGCCGAGACCGCCGACATCCGCAGCCGCGTCACAGCCTCGGTGGCCCGGGTCGCGGTCAGCGAGGGAGACTGGGTCGAGGCCGGTGAGGTGCTGGTGGAGCTGGAGCGGGAAGATCTGACCCTGCGGTGCCGGGAGGCGCGCGCGGATCGGGACCGGGCCGCGGCGGCATTGGCTTCCGTGCGGGGCGAGCAGGTACTGGTGCGTGAACTGGCGGTCCATCATGAAACCATGGACCGCATTGCCAGGGAGCGCCTGCAACGTTTCCGGGTCCTGCATGAGGACCGCATGATCTCCGATGCCCAGCTGGACGAGATGCGTCAACAGGCCGAGGAACAGTCGATGCGGCGGGCCGAGCATCGTGCCCGGGTCAATGACATGCCCAATTTGATCGCGCGCCACGAGGCGGAACTGGACCGGGCCGAAAGCCGCCTGGAACAGGCACGGCGCGATCTGCGGCATGCCAGCATCGTGGCCCCTTTTTCCGGCCGCGTGCTGGGTATACAGGTGGCGCGGGGCGACCGCGCCCTGGGCGGTGATGTGTTGGCCCGGGTGGCGGACTACGGGCAGCTCCGTGTCCGGGCCTCTCTGCCGGGAGACGTGGCCGGTCGGCTGCGACAGGCGGTTTCACGGGATGAAGAGGTGACGGCGATGGTGGCGATGAATGGAAAGACGCACCCGTTTACACTGGATCGCCTCTCCGCCTCGGTCCGCGACGGACAGAGTGGGGTGGACAGTTTTTTCCGTGCGCCGGCGGATCCGGGGCTGGTCATCGGCGAACTGTACGGTCTGGAGATTGATCTGCCGGCCCGTGATCGGGTGGTGGCCCTGCCGGTGCATGCACTGTACGAGGGTGATCGGATCTATCGCGTGCAGGACGGGCGGTTGCAGGCCATCGAGGTCCAGCGTGTCGGAGACTGGCAGGATGAGGCGGGCCGTTATCGTGTACTGGTGACGTCGCAGGACATCCATCATGGGGATGCGCTGATGACGACAAGATTGCCGGTGGCGATCAGTGGACTGCGGGTAGAACCGGTGAATGACGTGGATACGGCGTCACCGGTGGTGCGTCAGCTGGCCATCAACTGATGCTATACGCCCCTGGCACCTGTGGGTAGAATGGTCTGGCAACCGAGTACTGAGCCGGACCCGCGTCAGCCTTTCCGGAGGCGCGGCTGATCATAACAGGTGAACAGGAGTGAAATGATGCTGAAACAGATTCGAACCGTGGTTCGCGGGCTGCTGACGTCGTCCGTAATTGTGAGTGCGCTGGTGATGAATGCGGCCAGCGCACAGTCGTTGACTGCCGGTGAGCCGGAACTGCTAGCCGATGGATTCATTTTCACGGAAGGGCCGATCGCCGATCGTCGTGGTAATGTCTATTTCAGTGACATTCCCAACAACCGTATTCACCGCTGGACCCTGGATGGCGAACTGGAACTGTTCCGCGCCAACACCATGGGCGCCAATGGACTGTTCTTCGATTCGCGACAGCGCCTGTACGCCGCCGAGGGCGGGGGCGGACGCATCACGCGCATGGATGACCGGGCCCGGGTCGAGATTCTGGCCAACCGCCACAACAACCGCCGGTTCAACAGTCCCAATGACCTGTGGCTGGATTCCGAGGGAGGCATCTACTTTACCGACCCCTACTACGGCGAAGAGGCTCCACTGCCCCAGCCCGGCATGTTCGTGTATTACCTGGCGCCGGGATCGGATCGGGCCCGCCCCATCATCACCGGACTGGAACGGCCCAATGGCATCATCGGCAGCCGTGATGGCAATACCCTGTATGTGGCGGATCATGGGGGAAACCGGACCTGGGCCTATCGGATTGAGTCCCCGGGCAATGTCTCCTCCAAGCGGCTGGTGGCCGAGCAGGGATCCGATGGCGTGACCCTGGATGTCCGCGGCAATCTCTACCTGACCGGGGGCAATCAGATCACGGTCTACAACCCGCGCACCGGTGAGCAGATCGAGCAGATCGGGTTTCCGCAGGCACCATCCAACATGACCTTCGGTGGACCGGACCGGCAGACGCTGTTTGTCACGGCGCGGACGGGGTTCTACTCCATTCCCATGAATGTGCGGGGTGCGTATTGACCGGCCTGCTGGTGATCACTTCGTAGCGCCGAGCTTCGTGGGTGTCATGGCCCCGCAGGAGACGCCCGTGTATACGTCCTTGTAGGGCTCGGCGCGCGCCATCCATGGCGGAC
>JBNJGU010000176.1:0-6169 GCA_051747985.1 Pseudomonadota bacterium
CCGCGGACGCCCGACCGCGAACGAGCACTGGAACAACCCCTCCAGCGTGCTGGTGGGCGATTTCATCTATTCCCGCGCCTTCCAGATCCTGGTCAGCCTCAATGATCCACGCATCATGCGCATTCTCGCCGACACCACCAACACCATCGCCGAAGGCGAGGTGCTGCAGCTGCTCAACAAGCACCGGGTCGACACCACGGAAACCGAATACATGCGGGTGATCGAGGACAAGACGGCCATCCTGTTCCAGGCCGCGGCACAGTGCGGCGCCATCCTGGCTGATGCGGACGAGGCGGTGGAGTCGGCGCTGCGGCGGGCTGGACGCCACATCGGACTGGCCTTCCAGCTGATCGACGACCTGCTGGATTACAGTGGAGACAGCCTTGCACTGGGCAAGAATATCGGCGACGACCTGGCGGAAGGCAAGCCCACGCTGCCACTCATCCATGCCATGCATCACAGCGACCCCGAACCGGCTGCCCTGTTGCGCAACGCCATTGAGCAGGGCGGCACGGATCATCTCGACGACATCATCCGGATCGTACAGAAAAGCGGCTCCCTGGACTATACCCATAAACTGGCCGAGCGCGAGGTCGATCTGGCACTGGAGGCATTGACCATCCTGCCGGACAGCCGACACCGCCAGGCCATGGAGCGGATGGCCCGACTCGCCGTGAACCGGGATCAGTAATCGGCGGCCGGCCCCTTCCCACCCATCGTGAAACCGATCGGAGAATCTGTATAATCGGTCGATAATCAGAACAAAAAAGGATTATCGACATGGCAGACCAGCCCGCTTTCGCCGACATGACGGCGGTCCGTGCGTTCGAGGAGGCCATCCCCCTGGAAGAACGCTTTTCGGCCACCAGCGCCCTGGACATCATCCGCGACAGCGCCAGCCGCTTCGGCGATGACCCGGCACTGACGTTCCTGCCGACCGGCGCCCGGGATGAATCGGTCCATACCATCAGCTACCAGGCACTTCTTGCGCACACCATCGCCACGGCCAATCTGCTCCAGGACCTGGGCCTGGGCCATGACGATGCCGTCTCCATCATTCTGCCGATTCTGCCCCAGTCGCATCCGGTCATTCTCGGCAGTCAGGTCCAGGCCATCGCCAACCCCATCAACCCGTTGCTGGAGCCCGCCCAGCTGGCGGATATCATGCGCGGGGCCGGCACCCGGGCGGTGGTCTGCCTCGCTCCCGGCGGCCCCACGGACATCTGGGAAAAGACGTTGCAGGCCGTGGAGCAGGTGCCGGAGGTCCATACAGTCCTTGCGATCCGGCTCCCGGGCCTGTCCGGGGATCCGCCGGAAGTTCCGTTGCCCGGTCGAGCGCTGAAGGTGCTGGATTTCGACGCGGCCGTTGCCCACCAGCCCGGCGACCGTCTCCGCGTCGAGCGCCACTTCAGCGGAGACGAGATCGCGGCCTGCTTCCATACCGGCGGCACCACGGGACACCCCAAGATCGCGCGCCTGACGCATGGTAATATGGCGTTCATCGGCCAGCTGATGCGCGTGGGCACGGCCCACCTGGGTCGTCAGACAGTCATCTGTGGACTACCCCTGTTTCACATTTTCGGCGTGATCATACAGGGTGTGGGCGCCTTCGCGGCCGGCAATCATATCGTCCTGCTGACGCCCAGTGGCTTCCGCAATTCTGATGCCCTGCGCAACCTCTGGCACCACGTGGAACGCTTCCGGGTCAACAGTTTCGCCACTGTGCCGACCGTACTGACCGCGCTGTCACAGATCCCGGTAGGGAATCACGACATCAGTTCCCTGACCCGGATCAACTCCGGTGCTGCACCGCTGTCTCCGGCGTTTGAAGACAGCTTCGAGCGTCGTTTCCACCTCACCGTGACCAATGGCTATGGCATGACCGAAACCACTTCGTTGATTGCCCTGCCACCCGACGATCAGCCGCCCGGCAGTGTCGGCATCCGACTGCCCTACTCCCGCATCCGGATCGTCGAGCTGGAGAGAAACGACATACGGCACGAATGCGGAACCGGGGAGCCGGGCGTGGTCCTGGTTCGTGGCCCCCAGGTTTTTGCGGGCTATGTCGATGCCGAAGACAACCGCAATGCCTTCGTGGATGGAGACTGGTTCAACACCGGCGACCTGGGATACCTGGATGAGGCCGGCTACCTGTACCTGACCGGCCGATCCAGAGACCTGATCATCCGCGGCGGGCACAATATCGATCCGGCACTGATCGAGGAAGCCCTGAATGCACACCCGGCCGTGGTATCGGCCATCGCGGTCGGTCAGCCCGATGCCTATGCGGGTGAGTTGCCGGTGGCCTTTGTCGTTCCCGCTGCCGACCGGAAGGCCTCCGAAGAGGCGCTGCTGGCCTGGTGCAGGGAGCGTGTGCCCGAACGTGCAGCCATCCCGAAGCGGATTCTGCTCATACCGGAAATGCCGGTCACCGCTGTGGGCAAGATTTTCCGGCCAGCACTGCGTGAACGCATCACTGGACTCGTGATTGAAGAGATCCTGGAAAGTGGAGAATTCCGGGCCACCGTAGAGGAAGTCCGCTACGACAAGACCCGCGGGATGCAGGTCTCCGTGCACTGCGAGGATGCTTCTCAGATTGAGCGGATCCGGGACCAGCTGGCGCCGCTACCGGTCCAGTCGGAAATACGACTCAATCAGACACCTGGATCGTGAAACCGGGACTGGTGGTGCGCAGAATACTGCGCTGATCAACGCGTCGTACCCGCTCACTACTGGGGCGGTAGCGCTGGTCGCCGTACTGGTGCAAAGCCAGTGCCACCATTTTCAGCTCCTCGGCCTCGTCATCACGCCCCAACTGCTCCAGCGTGGTGCCAAGTGCATAATAGAAGTCGGGATCATTGTCCTTGCGACGGATGGCTTCACGGAAATGTTCCCGGGCCTCTTGATAGGACTCACCCTCGAAAGCGATATTGCCGCGGATATAGTGATAATAGGGGTTCGCCCGGTTGACACGGTCGAGTGCGCGCCGATAGGTGGTCGCCTCTTCCTCATTACCCCGCTGGCTGTAGTAACGGGCCAGGTTGTTGAGGGCCGTGGTGCTTCTGCGGTCCAGCTCGAAGGCCTTTTTGTAGCTGTACTCGGCCAGCCGGGAATCGCCGAGGCGATTGAGCGCACTGCCGGCATTGTTCCACGCCATGGACAGTTCGGGGTCGATGGTCAACGCATGCCGGAACAACTCCAGTGCCTGTGTCTGGTCATCTTCGATCAATGCTTCGACACCGAGGTTGTTGAAATACATCGCCCTGGCTCTTTCGTCTGAAATCACTCGGGCCGAATCCGGCTGCAGAAGCACTTCCGGAGTGAAATCCAGTACGTATCGACGCCCCGGCCCCAGATCGCCCAGGGCATTGACATGTTCACTCAACACCACCAGTTCGCCCCGGCGGTTCCACCGCGGACGGATCTGCGCGGTCTGGTAGTTGACCTCCAGTCCCACGTGACGGGCCATGCCGATATAAAGATTGATCAGTGCCAGACAGTTGGCGTATCCGGCCTCGAACGTCTCGGCGGCCGTCAGCGTGGCCGTGTCACGATACTGGATGCCGAGATGGGATTCATCGAACAACAGTTCTCTCAGACGGTTGACCTTGCGCCAGTCAGACAGGTCTGTGTCCACATGTTCGGCCAGATAGGCTTCGATTTCCGGCGTCAGCGCCAGCAGGTCCACGTCGGGTACCTGATGCAGTTCACCGAGAATACGGACTTCCAGTGCCGGATCTTCCTGGAAGCCGGTATTGAAACCGACAAGACCGCAGCCGGACAGCCACAATGTCAGCACCATCGGCTGCAGCAGGCGGTAGAAATGCGTGTTGCTGTTCATGACGGCCCTCCGACCGGCGCCGGTTGTACCGCCGTCAGTCGTACCCTATGCTTACCCGCTGGTTACGCTGTAACTACGGGATCAGACCGCCCACGACACTCATTGCTTTCGTCACATACCCGGGTAATTCGGACCACCACCACCTTCGGGGGCCACCCAATGAATGTTCTGGGCCGGATCCTTGATATCACAGGTCTTGCAGTGGACACAGTTCTGCGAATTGATCTGGAAACGCTTGCTGCCATCCTCGTTTTCCACCACCTCGTAGACGCCAGCCGGGCAGTACCGCTGAGCCGGTTCGTTGTAGAGCGGCAGGTTCTGCTCGATGGGGATCGAGTCATCCTTCAGCGTCAGATGACAGGGCTGATTCTCGGCATGGTTGGTATTGGAAAGAAACACCGACGACAGTTTGTCGAAACTGAGTACCCCATCCGGTTTTGGATATTCGATCTTCGGGGAGTCCTCCGCCTTTTTCATCTGTCGGTAGTCGGGCGTGGTGTCATGGAACGTCAACGGGAAATGTCCCGCAAAGAGGTTGTGCTCCACGAAAGCCATGCTGCTACCGATCCAGAATCCGAATTTGTGGAAATTGGCGCTGAAGTTACGTGATTTGTGCAGTTCAGAGTACAGATCGGACTTGCTTACACGATCCATGTAATCGTCCAACTCCGTGCCGGCTTCCAGGGTGTCGTTCTTCACCGCATCGAAAACGCTCTCGGCCGCCAGCATCCCCGAACGCATGGCCGTATGACTACCCTTGATCTTGGCCGCGTTCAGCGTTCCGGCATCACAACCGATCAGCAGCCCCCCCGGAAAACTCATCTTCGGCAACGAATTCAGTCCACCCTTGTTGAGAGCGCGAGCGCCGTAGGATATCCGCTTGCCACCCTTCAGGTACTGACTGATCACAGGGTGATGTTTGAACTTCTGAAACTCGTCATATGGGCTCAGATGCGGATTCTCATATCCCAGATCCACGATCAGACCGACATACACCTGATTGTCCTCGGCGTGGTACAGGAAACCGCCACTGGAGCCGGCATAGCTGGCCCCGATGTTCGGATAGCCGGCGGTGTGGACCACCAACCCCTCCTTGTGCTGCTCATCCGGCACCTCCCAGATTTCCTTGAGGCCGATTCCGTAGTGCTGCGGGTCACTGTTCCTGTCCAGTTCAAAGCGCTGGATCAGCTCCTTGCCAAGATGACCACGACACCCTTCCGCGAAAATGGTGCACCTGGCATGAAACTCGAAGCCCGGCTCGTAGCTGTCCTTCTTTTTCCCATTGGCGTCCACTCCCATGTCACCGGTTGCCACACCTTTCACACTGCCATCCTCGTGATACAGGATCTCCGCGGCGGCGAAACCGGGAAACACCTCGGCACCAAGCTCCATCGCCTGGTCTCCCAGCCATTTACAGAACTTGCCCAGGGAAATGATGTAATTGCCGTTGTTATGCATCGGCTTCGGTACCAGCAGATCGGGAAACTTCATGGATTTCCCGGGGCCACCCAGATAATAGACGTCATCCCCGGTCACCGCCGTGTTCAATGGTGCACCACGCTCCTTCCAGTCCGGAAACAGGTCATTCAGTGCACTGGGCTCGAAAACCGCACCGGAGAGAATATGCGCTCCAATCTCCGACCCCTTTTCCAGCACACAGACAGAAAGCTCCTGCTCCGCTTCCCGCGCCTGTTGTAACAATCGGCAGGCGGCTGCCAGGCCAGCCGGGCCCGCCCCGATGATCACAACATCCACTTCCATTGATTCGCGTTGCATAACCTTCCTCTCCTGCTGAATCCGCCCGTCAACCCGAGGGCCGAGCGGGCCTGTCTGTGAAACCGTCCATCGAACGATCGCTCGATACTGATGGACGTATTATGAAAAAATAACGATCAAAGCGCAAAGAGACCTGGCGGGGGAGCCTGCGGACTCCATGCGTTCACCCGCGAACGCTGTCACGAAGCGCCTCCGTGATTTCCTCATGCTGAAATCGATAACCGGCCTCCTGCAGTCTCGCCGGCACCACACACTGCCCGTGCAGCAACAACCGGTCGCCCATCTCGCCAAACAACAGCCGGACCAGCCAGGCGGGCATCGGTAACAGGGCCGGACGCCGCAGCACAGTGGCCAGCGCTCGTGTAAACTCGGCATTACGCACCGGCACCGGGGCGGTCAGGTTGTACACCCCCGAGGCGCGGGAATCATCGGACAACCAACGGATCACCTCGATCACGTCATCACGATGCACCCAGGACATGACCTGCTGTCCATCGCCGAGTCGTCCGCCAAGCCCGAGCCGGAAAGGTGTCAGCAATTTCTGCAACATAC
>JBNJGU010000177.1:0-6134 GCA_051747985.1 Pseudomonadota bacterium
TCCGTACTGAAGCTCGGTGACATCGCCAACGCCAACAGTGTTGCCATGGTGTTCCTCAACACCAACGCGGCCGCGGCTGGCGGCCTGATCGCCGCGCTGATCACGGCCCGAGTGATGTTCGGCAAGGCTGACCTGACCATGGCGCTGAACGGCGCACTGGCCGGACTGGTGGTGATCACGGCCGAGCCGTCGACGCCGACCCCCCTGCTGGCGACCGTGTTCGGTGCTGTCGGTGGTGTGTTGGTGGTACTGAGCATCGTCTTCCTGGACAAGGTCCGAATCGACGATCCGGTGGGTGCCATCTCCGTGCACGGTACCTGCGGTCTGCTCGGCCTGCTGCTGGTCCCGGTGACCAATGGCGGCGTGAGCATCGTCGGGCAGATCATCGGCGCGGCGACCATCTTCGTCTGGGTCTTCGTGGCCAGCCTGGTGGTCTGGATGATTCTCAAGGTGGCCATGGGACTGCGCGTCACCGAGGAAGAAGAAGAAACCGGTGTCGACATCTCCGAGTGTGGCCTCGAGGCCTATCCGGAGTTCACCAGCTGATCACAGTCTCTCCCTCCGGGGGCTCCATGCCCCCACCCCCTTCAGCCCCTCTCCGGAGGGGCTTTTTCGTTGAAAAACCGGGACGAAAAACCGGGACTGTCCCGGATTATGCCGCGGGCTGTATACTGCAGTTTTTGCCACGGAGCCGGGTATGACAGGGATGCGTCTCGACCACAGCCGATCTTTCCTTACACTACAGCTGCCCGGAATCGGACTGTTGCTGTTCCTGTTTCTGTTCGGCTGGCTGGCACTGGCCAATCCGATCTACAGCTGGGACGTGGTGGCCTACACCGGCAGTGTGCTGGACTGGTCACTGCGGGATGCCGCGCGGGTCCATGAGCAGACCTATGCATTGTTGCGGGACACGGTTCCGGAGGCCGCGTACGGCAGTCTCGTTGCCTCCGAATACAGTGCGGCCATGGCGGACAACGCCGATCTGTTCTACAGTCAACTGAGCCAGTATCAGGTCAAGCCACTGTACGTGGCCCTGTTGGCGGGTCTGGGCCTGTTCGGCCTGGATCCGGTACAGGCCGGGTTCATCGTGTCGCTGGGCTCCGGGCTGTTGTTGTGTCTGCTGTGTTATGGCTGGCTGCGGCACTACGTGTCCGGCTGGGTGGCGTTGCCGGTCGTGATTGCACTGGCTTTCGGTGCCAGGATATTCGACCTGTCCCGGATCGTGTTGCCGGATACCCTGTCGGCCGTGATGATTTTCGCCGCGGCGCTGCTGCTGGTGGAGCGTCCCCGTCATGCCATTCCGGCACTCGTGCTGCTGGTGGCGTCCATTCTGGTGCGGACCAACAATATCCTTTTTGTGGCGCCGCTGTTGATGATGGTGTCCTGGACCGCATGGCGGAGCCGATACGGGACGGCGGGGGCTCAGGCCTTTCCGGCCCTGGTGGTCGAACGGCTGCCATGGTGGCCCCCCTTGCTGGCGTTGCTGGCCGCCGTGCTGTCCTGGCTGACCATCAGCGCGGTTCATGGTCACGACTGGTGGCGGCTGTTCCACCATACCTTTGTGGCCAGCATTCACGATCTGGATGCGTTCAATGAACCATTCTCTATGGCCACCTGGCTGGAGGTGGTGCGGACCCGCCTCGGGCAGCTGTTCATTGGTGGCTTCGTGGTGTACTCGGTGCTACTGCCTTTTCTGTTGTTGGCGGTATGTGGAGGCCTCCGGACACGGAACCTGGATGACGCGCGGAGTCGGTCATTGGCCGTGATGGTGGCAATCGCGTTATTGAACGTACCCTTGTACCTTCTGCTGTTTCCCCTGGTCGATACCTGGGACCGGTTTTTCGTGCCATTCTACTGCCTGATCACCGTGTTCGCGGTCCGCGCTTCCGCACGCTGATTGATATATCTGAACTTTGTCCGTATAATCAGCAAATTACAAAATCAGAATACCTGCCAAAGCAATAATAACAGGCTTCCGCCCACTCCCCGCGGCGCGGATAACCCTGCCCCCACCCGTCAGTGAAAGCTGTGTCGTACGGGCTTCGTACGGTAATCGCGTGGCTGAATGTCCCTCAGAGACATGGATCAGCGGAAGCACAAGGTATCTGTTCAGGACATTGCAGTGTCCACCACTTTGTACGACGATCAAGGAGCACTTGAAACGCCATGAGAAAATCCCTATTCCCGAGTCGCTATCTGCCCACGCTGCTGGCCTCCTCGGCGCTGATTTCCGCGGCGGCCGCCCAGGCGCAGACCGCCGGCGCACAGGAAACACCGGCCATTGAAGAAGTGGTGGTGCGTGGTATCGCCCGCCAGTTCCGTCCCGAAGAACAGAACACTGCCACTGGCCTGAACATGAGCCTGGTGGAGACGCCTCAGGCCGTCTCCGTGCTGACGCCGGAAATGATGCGGACCGTCAACGCCCAGAATGCCTACGAGGCAACCGACCTGGTGCCCGGCGTGCAGCGCTCCGGCTACGGTTTCGGGTTCTCCCAGATCGTCATGCGCGGCGTGTTCAGCCTGACCCGCCGCGTCGACAGCATCCGCCTGGACAACGCTGTGACTTCCATCCGCGGTGATGCCGTGGAGCGCACCGAAGTGGTTCGTGGTCCGGCCACCGCCATCTATGGCGTGACCGGCGGTTTCGGCGGCGAGATCAACTCCATCCTCAAGAAAGCCAACCCCATGCGCAGCATGGAGTTCGGCGTCGAGGCCGGCAGCTATGACACCCACAAGGTCTACGCCGACCTCAATGCGCCACTGACCGAGGACGGCAGCGTGTCCGGCCGTATCGTGGGCAGCTACCAGGAATACGGTCTGCCACTGGACATCCAGGGCGAGGACTTCCCGAACTACGAAGCCATGTGGCTGGGCTCCCTGAACTGGGACCTGTCCCTGGATACCTCGCTGACATGGACGCATTACCAGCAGCACCGCAACACCGACCCGTGGGATGGTGGTGCACTGGTGCAGAACCAGGAAGGTGACCTGGAATTGCCCGATACCGATCCGGAGCAGTGGTACTTCTCCCACCCGGACTACTCGAACGAAACCGCCGACATCGACTTCAGCGTACTGGAGCTGGATCACCGTTTCGACAACGGCTGGACCTCCAACAGCAAACTGGCCTGGCACAAGTATGAGGAAGAGCTGGGGTATTACTATCCTTTCGGACCGTTTGGTGCCTACTCACTTGGCGACGACGAGATCTACATCTATTCCTATGACGTGGAACGCGGTGGTGAAGAACTGACGTTCAACCAGTCACTGGGTGGCGACTTCGATGCCTTTGACCGGGAACACCAGTTCTTCGCGGCACTGGAGTACCGCAAGGATCTGGAGTCGGACCGCTTCCAGCTGCTGAACTCCGGCTTCCAGGGCTATGCCAACATGGACTGGTATTCGGATGAGAACTACGACGGCACGCCGCGATTCTCCGATGGCTCCGCGTTCACCCCCATCATTCAGGGTCGTGAAGAACAGTTCGGTGTTCGCCAGATACTGCTGGAGGACGTCGAGGACGTGAAGATCAGTCTTCAGGGGTTGTTCAATCTGACCGACAACCTGCAGATGCTGGCTGGTACCATGTATCACGACAGTGAGTCGGTGACGAACATTCCGCGCAATCGCGGCGAGGATCTGGATCCTCCCGAGCGTGATGTGATCGACTTCTCCGAGATCGTATCGCGGATCGGCTTCACCTACGACCTGATCGACAACTGGGGCGTGGTCAACGACGGTCGCGTCTACTACAACTACAGCGAAGGCTTCGAACCGCAGACCTACACTGACGAAGACGGTGTCACGATCAGCGCGCCGCAGGAGATGGAGCAGCACGAGATCGGTTTCAAGACCGAGATGTTCGACGGTGCGGTGGGTACCTCGGTAGCAGTGTTCGATTACGAGATCACCAACATTGCGGTATCCAGCTCGTTCCTGGGCTCTTTCGGTGGTTTTGGCGACACAGTGCTGGAGGGCAGTCAGGAGGCAACCGGCGCCGAGTTCGAGATTGTCGGTGAGGTGATGCCGGGATGGAACGTGATGGCGAACTATGCCTGGATGGACGCCGAGATCCTGAACCCGAACAACAACCGGAGCACGCCGCCGCGTACCACGCCGAAGAACTCCGGTGCCATCACCAGCACCTATGAGTTCCTGGAAGGTCCGGCTGCCGGATTCCGGGTCGGTGCGACGCTGAAAGTCAGCGGTGACTACTCGTTCGTGGAAGGTACCAGTAACATCGATCGTTACGGTCAGCAACCGGACGCCGGTGCGCACGAGCGTTTCGACATCCACGCTTCGTACACGCCGTACTCCGGTCCGCTGGAAGGCGCCGAAGTGTATTTCAACTGGATGAACGTCTTCGATGAAGACATCATGGTGGCCAAGCAGGGTAGCCCCGGTTACGGCATCATGTTCCTGGATCAGCAGCGCATGACGCTGGGTCTGCGCTATCAGTTCTGATATCGATCAGTGAACTGACCAGGGAGGGGGCTTCTGTTGCGGAAGCCCCCTTTTTTGACTCAAAAAGAACAGGAGATGCAACATGAAGCAGTGGTTGAAAATGATCGTGGGTGCTCTGGTATTCCTGCCGTCCCTGCAGGCGGTGGCCAGTTATGGCATCTACGTGGGCAAGAACCTGACCGCTGATGGCAGTGTGCTGATCGGTGGCACCGGTGAGGAAGTGTCCAGCCACTGGCTGGAGATCGTGCCGCGCAAGACGCACCCGGAAGACGCCATGATCACGGTGGGTGTCGATGACCAGGCCACGTATCCCGGACGTCTGACCGAGATTCCGCAGGTACGCAGCACCGCCAAATACATCACCATGAGCTATTCGGACTACGAGGGTTTTCCGCCGCCACTGACCAACGGTGGCCTGAACGAGCATGGTGTCGCGGCCCGTGACATCTGGGCCCCGTCCCGTTCCGAACTGGCGGAGATGACGCCGGAGCCGCAGACCGGTCCCAATTACAGTGACCTGTCGCGGATTGCCATGGAGCGCGCCACGACAGCGCGCGAGGCGGTCGAGATCATCGGCTCTCTGATGGACGAATACGGATACTCCACCTACGGGGGCAATTCACACATGTTCGCTGATGAGGAAGAAGGCTGGGTGGTCTTCAACTTCGCCGGTGGTCAGGGGCTGTGGATTGCCGAACGGCTGGGACCGGACGAGGTACGCATGTCCTACCCGGGCTACATCCGGGAGATCCCGCTGGACTTCCAGGAACGCGATGACTACATGGGATCGGAGAACTTCGTGTCCTTCGCGGTGGATCAGGGCTGGTACGATCCGGAGTCCGGAGAGCCGTTCAACGTCAACGAGATTTACGGCAATGGATCGGGCCGCAGTGAGGCCGTACAGATCATCGAGGCCCGCGCTCTGGAAGATGCGGCCGACGGTGGTGTGACGTTGCGCGACATGATGGACTACGTCCGTGATCCGCTGATTGCCGGGGACCCGGCCGGATACGGTCAGGTGGCCCGTCTCAGTGACGACATCGCCTGGTCGGATTTCCTGACGCTGTGGGTGGCGCCCACCGGTTCGGTGACCGCGCCATTTGTCCCCTACTGGCTGGGCAATACCGAAGTGCTGCCGGAATATCGCAAGCATCGCTACCTGACCAAGGGAGAGGCCACCCGCTTCGTGACGCCCGACTTCTCCGTGCAGGAAGCTTCACAGTTCGCCGGACGGCTGTTCAAGCGCCTGATGTATTACACCTGTGACGCCCCCGATCGCTTTCTGCCGGAAGTGACCGAGGCCCTGACCGCGTTCGAGAATGAAAGCATCCAGCAGGTGGCGGACATCGAGGAACGCGCCCGTGCGCTGTACGTGGCCGGTCGGGCCAACCTGGCCCGCGACGTCATGAACGACTACAGTCTGGTGCGCTCGGAAGAAGCGCTGGAGCTGGGCGAGGCTTTGCTGGGCAGCATCGAGGTGCGGCATCGCCTGCTTGAGGGGTATCGGGAGCCTTCCGACTGGCAGACCATCAGCACCCGGAGTGGGCCGAACGTGTTCTGTCGGTGAACCCGGTGGGTGGTCGGGCGTCAGCGGTGGGGCGGCGCCTGTCGTGATCTCGCGACCCGGCGGCGACTGTCGTGATTCGCGGGAGGCGCTCCGCCGCCGGGTC
>JBNJGU010000178.1:0-6133 GCA_051747985.1 Pseudomonadota bacterium
AGCGTGTAAGAACTTTCGACACTCCGTCGGTCGACGTTGGCTATTTCAGAATCCGGAAACTTCGTTGATGCCTGGATGGGACATGCGATCGCGCTCAGCATGAAACCGAGCTGGCCACGCCCTGGAGCAGGAAGGATGAAGATCACAAACCGACCAAAGCGGACATCATCGACCCTGTCCGATTTCATCCGTAACGCCTCTTCGCGTGACAAGAAGCGTGTCTATGGTGATGTGCTGAAGAAAGCGGCCCGGTCGCAGGCGGAAGTCGTGAAAAAGTCCGGCTGACTGGCTGGCTACGCGCTCCGGATCAACAGAAGGAACCCCATCAGTTGCCTGTCAGCTGGTGGGGTTTTTCTTTGGGTATTGCGACCATGCCGACAGCATCTTTGGGATAGATCGCTTTCTTTGGGACAGTTGGGGCAATGGAGTTGGCTGAAAGCCAGAAGAATGGCGCACCCGGGAGGATTATGAGCTGCTGTCGCAGCTCACCCTTCGGGCTCGCAGGCGCTGCGCGCCTGTCTCGTGCCGGCTCCCTGACGGTCGCCGGTCGAACCTCTGATCGGTTCGAATCGTGATACTTCTGTGGATACTCTCCACCGCTGGTGGGACGTACTGATTGCGGGGAAATAATGGCGCACCCGGGAGGATTCGAACCTCCGACCCCCTGATTCGTAGTCAGGTACTCTATCCAGCTGAGCTACGGGTGCGTTGAGAGGGTGTGTATTATATAGATTCTGCTGCATTTTCAAAGGGGGTCAGGGCAATTTGATGGTGATTTCTTCCATTCTCGTCCACGTGGTAGAATCAGCCCATCACAAACGAGAGATACATGTATGAAAAACCTTCGAATTATCAAGATCTTGTCATTTATCACGCTGTCAGCAACCGCAACCATTGCGCTGGCGGATTACGAGCAGGCCATGGACGCCTACGAGGCCGGTGACTTCGCCACGGCTTTTTCCGGGATCCAGACCGCGGCGCAGGAGAACGACGCAAGGGCGCAAGCGCAACTGGGCCGGATGTATGAGAAGGGCGAAGGGACCGATCGCGATGTCATGCGTGCCCATATGTGGATGACGGTGGCCTATCTCCGTGGCCAGCGCGAGTTGCGCGAACCGCTGGCGGCCATGCGGGAGCGGATGAGCGACGGGCAGATCGCCCGGGCCGAGCGGCTGGCCATTGAATGGTACGAGGGCGGCGTATCGGACATGCATGAGTTCTGGAACCGGGACTAGATCGATGCGCTCCCTCCTGCTCTCGGTACTGCTGCTTGCCTCCTCATTGCCGGGATGGTCGGCGGAGGAATCCGATCTGGACCGGCAGCAGGCCGAACTGCAGGCCGCCTACGATGCCTATGAGATCGGGTTGGATGCCGCGCGCAGTGGCGACTACGACACCGCGCTGCGCGAATTCCGCCAGGCCGCCGAGGACGGGCTGGATGTCGCCCAGTACAACCTCGGCATCCTGTATTTCACCGGTCGCGGCGTCGAAGAAGATCCGGAACAGGCCCTGAACTGGCTGACCAGGGCGGCGGAACAGGGGCACACCACGGCCCAGTTCAACGTCGGGGTGATGTATTTCAATGGCCAGGGGGTCAATGCCGGCTGGCAGTCCGTCTGGCCGCTGTCGCTGCTGACCCGCTCACGCAACCGCGCCGAGGCCGCCGAGTGGTATGAACGGGCCGCCAGCTCCGGTCATGCCGAGGCCCAGTACTATCTGGCCACCATGTATCAGGACGGTCTGGGAGTGGAGCGGGACCCGGTGCAGGCACATTTCTGGGCCCAGGCGGCGCGGGACAATGACTATCCGCAGGCTGCCGCGCTGCTGCAGTCGCTGGAGGCCGACATGGAGCCGTCTCGGATCAGTGAGGCCCGGCGCCTGTACGCGGAGCAGTCTCTCTCCGGGCAATGAGAATCCGGGGACAGGCGGAGGGTTTCAGAGCCGCTCCCCGGCGGTGTCCTGGATCTTTTTCACCATGGCCTGCAGGCCACTGCCCCGGGTGGGACTGAGATGGCGCATCAGATCCAGCTCGTCAAAATAGGCCTCGATGTCAAAGTCGCGGATCTCTTCCGGGCGCTTGCCATTGTAGGCCGCCAGCACCACGCCCAGCAGTCCCTTGACGATGAAGGCATCGCTGTCGACATCAAAATACAACCGTCCTTCTTCCTCGCGCGGCACCAGCCACACCTGGCTCTGGCATCCGCGTACGAGGTTCTCTTCGCGCTGCTGCCCGGGATCCATCGGTGGCAGCTCCTTGCCGAGATCGATGATGTAGCGGTAGCGCTCTTCCCAGTCATCGAAAAACGACAGCGTGTCGACGATCTCGTCTGCGGTGATTTCGGTACCGAAGCGGCTCATCAGTAAAACATCCCCGTTTCCAGCTGGGCTTCCTCGCTCATCATGTCGCGGCTCCAGGGCGGATCGAACACCATCTCCACATTGACCTTTTCGACATTGGGCACCATGCGGACGCGGTACTCCACATCCCCGACCAACACCGGCCCCATGCCACAGCCCGGGGCGGTCAGGGTCATGTCGATGTCCACGGACCTGTTGTCCTGATCGATGTCGACCCGGTAGATCAGGCCCAGATTGACCAGATCCACGGGGATCTCCGGATCATAGACGGTCGACAGCGCTTCCCATACCTGCTCTTCGCTGATGCGATCATCCGCCGGTTCCGGAAAGCTCAGGGTTTCCGGCTCCATGCCCAGTGCGGCCGCATCGGTGCCGTCGACACGCAGCATCTGCCCGTCGGCGACCACGGTGTAGTTGCCACCCAGACTCTGGGTGATGCGTATGAATGTGTCCCTGGGAATGGTGACCGGTGTGCCGTCCGGCACACGCCGCGCCCGGCAGTCCGACTGGACCACCACCATCTGCTGTTGCATGGATCAGTCCTTTGCCACGTTGAAGCTTTCACCACAGCCGCATTGATCCTGCGCATTGGGATTGAGGAATCGCAGCTGACGGTTCACTCCTTCCGTGACCAGATCGATCCGGGTGCCATTGATGATGGCGAGGCTGTCGCGGTCCACCCGCAGATCAATATCATCATCCACCTGCACGTGCAGATCCCGCCCGGCGTCATCGTCCCGCACCAGATCCACCACGTACATGTATCCGGTACAGCCACTTTCCTTGACGCTCAGACGCACGGCCCGGGCATCCGGACTGCTCTGCAGCTGGCGCCGGAAATGCGCCGCTGCCTCATCACTGACACTCAGTTCAACCTGTGTCGGATCGAACGATTCAACACTCATGCCTGTCACCTCTGTAACACGGCGTTCAGAGCAACATCGTCCGGGCCTTGTCCAGGGCCGCGAACAGTCGCTCCACGTCGTCGAATGTATTATAGAAACTGAAACTGGCCCGGATGGTGCCGGGAATCCCGTATTGTGCCATGATCGGCTGCGCGCAGTGATGTCCGGTGCGCACCGCCACGCCCTGCTGGTCCAGCAGCATGCCGACATCCGAGGGATGCGTTCCCTCCAGCAGAAAACCGAACACGCTGGCCTTGCCATCGGCGGTCCCCACCAGCCGCAGGCCGCCGCGTTCCGCGGCCGCCTCCTCCGTGGCCCGCAGCAGGGCCTGCTCATGTGCCGCCGCCCCGCTGCGATCCAGGTCCCGCAGATACGCTACCGCAGCTCCCAGGCCGATGACTCCGCCAATATCAGGGGTACCCGCCTCGAAGCGGTACGGTAACCCGCCATAGGTGGTGCCATCAAAGCTCACCGTCTCGATCATCTCGCCGCCACCCTGGTACGGCGGCATGGCTTCCAGCAGATCGGTACGACCATACAGCACACCGATACCGGTGGGCCCGAACATCTTGTGCGCGGAAAACGCGTAGAAATCACAGCCCAGCGCCTGTACGTCCACCGGAAAGTGACCCACGGCCTGGGCACCATCGATCAACACCCGGGCCCCGGCCTCATGGGCCAGTCGGGTGATCTCCGCCACCGGATTGACCGTGCCCAGCGCGTTGGAGACATGTCCAATAGCCACCATCTTCACGCGCTCGTCCAACAGGCCACGGAATGCATCCATGTCCAGGGTACCGGTTTCATCCACCGGAATGACCACGACCTCGGCACCGGTCTGCTGCGCCACCATCTGCCAGGGTACGATGTTGGAGTGGTGCTCCATCGCGGACAGCAGAATGCGGTCGCCGGCCTCCAGGTTCGTGCGGCCCCAGCTGTTGGCCACCAGGTTGATGGCTTCCGTGGTGCCGCGGGTCCAGATGATCTCATGCCGTTGCGCCGCGTTGATGAACGTGGCCACATCGCCGCGAGCCTGCTCGAATTGTGCCGTGGCCCGATCACTCAGGGCATGGGCGGCGCGGTGCACATTGCTGTTGTCATGCCGGTAGTAGTCACTGATCGCATCGATCACGGCCTCCGGCTTCTGCGTGGTGGCCGCATTGTCCAGATACACCAGCGGCCTGCCGTTGACCTGCTGCCGCAGGATCGGGAAGTCACAGCGCACGCGTTCCGCATCAAAGGGCGGGCGCGTCCGGTTCATGGGGGTCACGGCTTCCACCATCAGTGCTTCCCTCCGGCATCGGCCGGGGCCGCGTCGTCGTGAAGCTCCAGCGGGCCCGCGTCACCGATCAGGCTGTCGCTGCTCTCGAACAGCACCTGCAGGTGTCGCTGCAGATATTCGCGGATCTCCTCACGCGGTATCTGTTGCAGCAGCTCATTGATGAAACCGAAGCTGAGCATCACGCGGGCCTGTTCGGCGGTGATGCCCCGGCTCTGCAGGTAATACAGCGCCGTGCCGTCCAGCTGGCTGACCGTGGCGCCGTGTGCGCAGCGCACGTCATCGGCGTAGATCTCCAGCTCCGGCTTGGTGTCGATCTCGGCCGTTCTCGAGGTCAGCAGGTTGCGATTGCTGAGCTCGGCCAGTGTTTTCTGGGCATGCGGATGGATATGGATCCGTCCATTGAACACGGCCCGGGCGCGGTCGCCGATGATGCCACGGAACACCTCGTCCGTGGTGCCATGCGGGGCCGCGTGTTCGATATTGGTGTGGTAGTCCAGCAGTTGTTTCCCATGCGCCAGATAGACTCCGTCGAGCCCCAGATGCGCGCCGGGCTCGCGATGGGTCACCTGGTAGTCGATACGCTTCAGCTCACTGCCCTCGGCGATCGTGAACCCCTCGAACCGGGCGTCACGATACAGGGCGACGTGGACGCCACCGATATGCAGCAGGCTCTCGTCTTCCAGGTTGATCCGTGTATGGCGGAACGAAGCATTGGCGCCCACCGACACTTCGGTCAGCGAGTTGACGAAGCCGTTCTGCTGTTCGCCGGCCGACACATAGTGCTCGATCAGTTCGGCGCTCGCGCCCTGCCCCAGCACCGCCAGCACCCGTGTGTTGGCGACCGAGGGATGCGCCTGCGGTGTGGACACATGCACGACATATACCGGCTGTTCCAGCACGGTGTTGGCCGGCACATGCAGCAGTACCCCTTCATCAGCCCAGGCATTGCTCAGGGCGGCGAACAGGTGGCGCTCGGTATCCAGTACAGTGCCCAGTGTCTCACGCAGAACCTGCTGCCCCTGCTCGCTGGCACGACTGAACAGGGACACCGGCTCCGGCATGGCATCGGATTGTGATTCATCAAAAATGCCATTGACGAACACCAGGCGGATGCCCTTCACCGGCAGCAGTTCGATATCGTCCTGCCAGCCGGACTGCGGCTGCGCCCAGTCCTCGAAAGTCTGGTTCTGCAGGGCCTTCAGCGGCGTGTATTTCCACAGCTCGGTCTTGCGGCCCGGCCAGGCGGAGCGCATCCACTGCCGTGCCCCACTGTCACGCAGGTCGGCCAGCCAGCCGGCATCATGGCCACGCTGCTGCAGGGCGGCCAGTTTCAGTGCCTGTTGCTGGAAATCGCTCATGTTCACGCTACCTCGTCTTCCAGCCAGCTGTAGCCCTTCTTCTCCAGCTCCAGGGCCAGTTCCTTGCCTCCGGTCTTGACGATCCGTCCGCCGGCCAGCACATGCACCTTGTCCGGCACGATGTAGTCGAGCAGGCGCTGATAGTGGGTCACCACCAGAAAACTGCGCTTCTCGTCACGCATCGCGTTGACGCCGTCGGCGATGATCTGCAGGGCATCGATGTCCAGACC
>JBNJGU010000179.1:0-6107 GCA_051747985.1 Pseudomonadota bacterium
AGGAGGCGCTCCGCCGCCGGGCCGCGAGATCCCTGACGGGATGCCGCGCCGGGGCAGTTGGCTCCTGACCACTACAGCGAATGCTTCCTGGTAAATCGCTCCAGCACTTCCTGGTGCTGCTCCGGTGTCAGCCGTGGGCCATAGTGCGATACCACCGTGGCAGCCGCCAGGCTGGCCAGCGCACCCGCCGCGTGAAAGCTGTACCCGTGGTTGATGCCATACAGAAAGGCGCCGGAGAACATGTCGCCCGCCCCGTTGCTGTCCACGGCTTTGATATCATGGGCCCGTACGGTGAGGTACTCGTCGCCATCAAAGAGCAGTGCGCCCCGGCTACCGCGTGTGATGACGAACTGGCGTGCCACGCCCCGCAGCTTCTCGCACGCCGAATCCAGATCGCTTTCTCCCGACCACAGCAGCGATTCCTGTTCGTTACAGAACAACAGGTCCACGCCAGTCTCGCCCAGCACCTCGTTGACGCCGTCGGCAAAGTACTGGACCATCGACGGGTCGGAGAAGGTGAATGCGGTGCGGACGCCTTTCTCTTCCGCGATCTTCTTCAGTCTGATGGCCGCTGCACGTGCGGTATCCGATGTCACCAGGTATCCCTCGATGTACACATAGCGCGAGCGTTCCACTTCGTCCGGCCTCAACTCCTGCTCCGAGACGGACTGTGAGATGCCCAGGTGGGTCAACATGGTGCGCTCGGCGTCGTCGGAGATCATCACCAGGCAGCGTCCGGTGACGCCGTGCTCGCGTTGCTCGGAGAGGTTGGTGCTGATGTTGTGGTCACCGAGCGCCTTGACATAGAAGTCACCGGTTTCGTCGTTGGCGACCTTGCAGGAATAGAATGCGTTGCCGCCGAACTGGCTGAGTGCGTACAGGGTGTTGGCGGCCGAGCCTCCGCCGGCCCGGGCGCGGAGCCCGAAGCGGCTTTGCAGGGTGTCGAGCAGTGAGCCCAGCTGATCCTCTTCAATCAGGGTCATGTATCCCTTCTGCAGGCCGGACTCGGCCAGGAAGGCATCATCCACCGAGAATTCCTTGTCCACCAGCGCATTGCCGATGCCGTACACGTCATGGTGTCTGTTCATGGAGCGATTCAGTCCTTTTGCAGTGCCGCGAATGCCGCTTCCGCGGCATCCAGTGTTGTGCGGATCTCCTCTTCGCCGTGGGCGGCGGAAACGAAGCCGGCCTCGAAGGCGGAAGGAGCCAGATATATGCCGTTATCCAGCATATGGTGGAAGTAGCGCCGGAAGCGCTCGACATTACAGTTGGTCACCTGCGAAAACGTCGATACCTGTGATTCCTCGGTGAAGAAGCAACCGAACATGCCTCCCACCTGATTGGTGGTGAACGGGATGCCCGCCGCATCGGCGCGCTCCTGCAGCCCTCGGGTCAATGTCGCTGTATGATGATTCAGCTGCGTATAGAAGTCGTGCGCGGCCGTCGCTTTCAGTGTGGCCAGGCCGGCTGCCACCGCCATCGGATTGCCCGCCAGTGTGCCCGCCTGATAAACCGGTCCGACCGGTGAGATATGGTCCATTATGTCGCGACGTCCGCCGAAAGCGCCGACGGACAGGCCGCCGCCGATCACCTTGCCCAGTGTGGTCATGTCTGGCGTGACGCCATACAGGGATTGGGCTCCGCCAGAAGCCACCCGGAAACCGGTCATGACCTCGTCGAAAATCAGGATGACTCCATGGTGCGTGCACAGCTCGCGGAGTTTCTCCAGATATCCTGATACGGGAGGCACGCAGTTCATATTGCCGGCCACCGGTTCGATGATCACGCAGGCCAGTTCATCGCCCTTGACGCGGAACAGTTCATCCAGCTCGGCCATGTCGTTATAGGGCAGTGTGAGGGTGTGTTCGGTCACGCTGCGGGGCACGCCCGGCGAATCCGGTTCGCCGAAGGTCAGCGCGCCGGAGCCGGCCTTCACCAGCAGGCTGTCGACATGGCCGTGATAACAGCCCTCGAACTTGAGGATGGCATCGCGCCCGGTGAAGCCTCGCGCCAGTCGGATGGCGCTCATCGTCGCTTCAGTACCCGACGTCACCAGACGGACACTTTCCAGGGACGGGACGCGCTCGCAGAGCAGGTCGGCGATCTCGGTTTCGGCTGCCGTGGCGGTGCCGAAGCCGATGCCGCGCTCCAGCTGTTCCTGCAGTGCCCGAATCACATCGGGATGGCGGTGACCGAGGATCATCGGTCCCCAGGAACCGACATAGTCGATGTAACCGTTGCCGTCCTCGTCATACATCCAGGCGCCCTGTGCGTGGTGCATGAAGCGCGGGGTGCCACCCACGCTGCCAAAGGCGCGTACGGGGGAATTCACACCGCCGGGGATGTGTTTCAGGGATTGTTCGTACAGGGCAGCAGACCTGGTGGTCGTCCGGGTTTCGCTCATGGTGACCTCTGGAATAGCAACGTGAGTTCCCGCGTGTATTGCTCGACACGGGAAGTCGAAAACAGGTGATGGATGACGGCCAGCATATCGGCGCCGGCGCCTATCAATGCAGCGCCATTTTCTGCATTGACGCCACCGATTGCAACCAGCGGCAATTCCACTGTATGGCGGATCTCTCGCAGATCATCCAGTGTGGCTGCCGGTGCCTGTGGTTTGGTACGGGACGGAAAGAAACGCCCCACCGCGACGTAACTGGCTCCATTCCGCTGTGCCTCCAGGGCCAGTTGCGCCGATGCGTGGCAGCTGATGCCGATGATGGCGTCCGCGCCAAGCCGTTGCCGGGCTTCCGCCAGCCCGAGATCGGACTGTCCAAGGTGGACTCCGGCGGCACCGATGCGCTGGCACAGTGCCACATCGTCATTGATCAGCAATGGCACATCGGCATTGGCGCACAGCTTCTGCAATGCGGTGGCCTGGCGATACCGATCGGCGGGTGATGCGTCTTTGTTTCGATACTGGACCATGCGGGCTCCGCCAGCCAGGGCCTGAGTCACGGCCTCAAGCAGCGCAGGGTCATCCGGAAGCAGCACCGGATCGGTGATGGCGTAGACGCCGCCCAGCACGGTCATCGGCCCGATTCGCTGCCGCGCCCCCAGTAGCCGCGTTCCGGCACGTGCTGGCCGCAGCCCGGTCGCCATGCCGCTTCCAGGGTGTGCCATGTGTACTTCTGGGCCTGCAGACAGGCATCGTCCAGTGAGCAGCCATGCGCCAGAAAACCGGCCAGTGCCGACGCCATGGTGCAGCCCGAGCCGTGGTATTCGTGCGGCAGGCGAGGCCATTCGTAGGTACGCACGGGCTGGTGCTCTGTATACAGGCGGTTGCTGACGAGCTCGTCGGGCAGGTGTGTGCCCGTCAGCAGCACATGGTGACAGCCCAGGTCCAGCAACTCCGAGGCTGCTGCGTCGAGACTGTCGGCACTGTGTGATAGCTGCTCCAGTTCCGGACTGTTGGGCGTGATGATGGTGGCCAGTGGCAGGAGCAGCGATCGATAGGCGTCCACGAGTGTATCAGCGCCGAAATCGTACCCGCCGGCTGCCTTCAGCACCGGATCGACCACCACGGGAATGTCGGGATAGTCCTGGAGCAGGGTATGGATCACCTCGATCACCGGTATGCTGCCGGTCAGACCGGTCTTGATGGCCGCCACGGGCATGTCTTCCAGCACGGCGCGGGCCTGGGCCACGATCCGGGCCGGATCGCCGGGCTCCACGTCGATGACATTGCGGGTGTCCTGCACGGTGGTACAGGTGATCACCGGTGCGCAATGACAGCCGACACTGAACAGGGCTTCGATGTCGGCCTGGATGCCGGCGCCTCCACTGGGGTCAAGGCCCGAGAAGCACAGGACCACCGGGCGTCTGTTGTCTGTCACAGGCATGAGAGTCTCTCGTCGGATCAATGTCTAGAATGGCTTGACCACCACCAGAATGACAATGGCGATCAGCAATATTACCGGTAATTCATTGAAAATTCGGTAGAATTTGTGGCTGCGTGTATTGCGGTCCTCGCGGAACGCCTTCAGGTACCACCAACAGAAGCCGTGATAGATCAGCAGCAGAACGACCAGTGCCAGCTTGGCGTGCAGCCAGCCCATGCGCAGATAAAAGTCCGGGGCCGAGAAAATCAACCAGGCACCGAAGAACACGGTGGCGATGGCCGAGGGTGTCATTATGCCCCGGTACAGCTTCCTTTCCATGATCTTGAAACGCTCCTGTCCGACCGTATCCTCGGTCATGGCGTGGTAGACGTAAAGTCGGGGCAGATAGAACAGTGCGGCAAACCAGCAGATGACCGAAATGATGTGGAAGGCTTCTATCCAGGCCATGCGGTTACTCCGGATTACATTGATCGGATAAGGTAATGGTTCAGTATAACTGGTAAAATGACGGCTTTACAGGACACGCTTTACGATAGCGGGGGAGCATTGTGATCAAGGCAGGAATCGTCGGTGGGACCGGATACACGGGGGTGGAGTTGTTGCGGCTGCTGGCGCCGCGCAGCGATGTCAGTATCGAGATCATCACTTCGCGAGAGCTCAGCGGTGTCCCGGTCTGCGAGGAGTTTCCGAATCTGCGAGGACATCTGGATATCGCTTTTTCCGAGCCCGATGTCGAGCGGCTGGCCGCCTGCGATGTGGTGTTCTATGCCACGCCACATGGGGTGGCCATGAAAACGGCAGCCGAGCTGCTTGCCCGTGGTGTCCGGGTCATCGATCTGTCCGCCGACTATCGTCTGCGGGACGTGGAGAGCTGGGAGCAGTGGTACAAGGTGCGTCACGAAAGCCCGGAACTGGTCAGCGAAGCGGTATACGGGTTGCCCGAAGTCAACCGGGACCGGATCCGGGACGCCAAGCTGGTGGCTGTGCCGGGTTGCTACCCGACGGCCGTCCAGCTCGGTTTCCTGCCATTGCTTGAAAGCGGTCTGGTGGATGCCGGGTCTCTGATTGCGGATGCCAAGTCCGGTGTCAGCGGAGCCGGGCGCAAGGCGGCCACGCGTGCCCTGCTTTGCGAGGCTTCGGAGTCCATGAGCGCCTATGGTGTGGCCGGCCACCGGCACCTGCCGGAAATCGAGCAGGGATTGCGCGATGCCAATGGAGACCGGTCCGTGAATCTGACCTTCATGCCGCATCTGACGCCGATGATCCGTGGTATCCATGCGACGCTGTATTCGCGGCCGCTGGAAGACGTGGATGCGGTGGATCTGCAGTCGTTGTTCGAAACGCGCTACGCCGACGAGCCTTTTGTCGATGTGTTGCCGACTGGTCAGGTGCCGGCCACCAGGAACGTCAAGACTTCGAATCTGTGCCAAATGGCCGTGCAGTGGTTGCCCGATAGCGGGGTCATCGTGGTATTGTCGGTCATCGACAACCTGGTGAAAGGGGCGTCCGGTCAGGCCGTGCAGAATATGAACATCATGTTCGGGCTGGACGAGCGCACCGGACTGAACCAGGTGCCGGTGCTGTTATAATCAGTAAACCCATCACAGTGAGCAGAGGCGTCATGTCAGCAGTACAGTCACATGAACCGGTCATCATCAGCATGACCGACAATGCCGTCGCCAGGGTCCGTACTCTGACGGAAGAGCAGGGAAATCCGTCATTGAAGCTGCGAGTCTATGTGACGGGTGGTGGTTGCTCCGGGTTCCAGTACGGCTTCAGTTTCGAGGAAGAGGCAGCGGAGGACGATACACTGGTCGAGTGTCAGGGGACCTCTCTGCTGGTGGATCCGCTCAGCTATCAGTATCTGGTCGGCTCGCGGGTCGATTACGTGGAAAATCTGGAAGGCGCCCGTTTCGTGGTGGATAATCCGATGGCCACGACCACCTGCGGCTGCGGTTCATCCTTCTCCGTCTGATCGGCCGGGAGGCGGCTCATACAGGCCGCCCAGCAGCGCGGGGTGCCGCGCTCCGGTGAGTCTGGTGCAGTCCACCGGCGTACCGGACACGCGCCGCCATGCCAGCCATGCAAAGGTCATGGCTTCCACCCAGTCGGGCGGTACGCCCAGATCGGCACTGATGATCACCTCGGTCCGCGGCGCCAGAGCGCGTATCCTCTGCAGCAGGGCGTCGTTGTAAACGCCGCCGCCGGACACCACAAGCTGTTCCGGTATCGCATCAGTCAGCCGGAATCCATCCACCACCGTCC
>JBNJGU010000180.1:0-6011 GCA_051747985.1 Pseudomonadota bacterium
ATGTCCTGACCCTGGTGACCAGTGGTCGCACGGTGCAGCATCCGGTCGTTCTGGTCGAAGGCACGACCTTTGGCGAGGTGCTGGTCGATCTGTGGCGCAATGAAGTCATCGAAAACACCCTGCTCGACATGGATCGACAGGCCATTGCCACTACCCTGGAGCTGCCGTGGCCGGATCCGGAAGGTGCATTTTTTCCCGATACCTACCACGTCACCCGGGGAACCACCGACGCGGAGCTGTTGCGGCGGGCGGCGCGCCGACTGCGGCAGGTGCTGCGGGAAGAGTGGCAACAACGCGCGGTCGCGCTGCCCTATGAAACGCCGTATGATGCCCTGATCATGGCATCGATCATCGAAAAGGAATCAGCTCACCGGCCGGAGATGCCCAGCATTGCCGGTGTGTTCGTGCGCCGCATGCAACAGGGCATGCGCCTGCAGTCCGACCCGACCGTGATCTATGGCATGGGGGATGCCTATGACGGAGACATCCGCCGCGATGATCTGCGCGAGACCACCCCCTACAACACCTATCGCATCGACGGACTGCCGCCGACACCGATCGCCATGGCGGGCCGTGACGCGATCAGGGCCAGCCTGCAACCAGCTGACGAATCCTTCCTTTACTTTGTGTCCCGTGGCGATGGCCGCCATCAGTTTTCCGAAACACTGGAGCAGCACAATGCGGCCGTGCGCCGTTTCATTTTCGGCGAGACCGGGAATACGATTGACGGTGATAGTGCACAGTGATGGAGCAGGCCGGTTCAGACAGAGCAGACAGAAGAGGACAGTTTCTGACCCTGGAGGGCAGCGAAGGGGTCGGCAAGTCGACCAATCTGGCCTTCATGGCGCAGTGGCTTCGCGAGCGTGGGATTCCCCTGGTGGTGACACGGGAGCCGGGTGGCACAGTCATTGCCGAAGCCATCCGTGCGCTGTTGTTACAACAACATGAAGAACGCATGTGCGATCTTGCCGAACTGTTGCTGGTGTTCGCTGCCCGTGCGCAGCATCTCGAGCAGGTGATCCGACCGGCGCTGGCATCCGGAAGCTGGGTTCTGTGCGATCGGTTTACCGATGCCACCTATGCCTACCAGGGCGCCGCGCGCGGGATGGACAGTGCCGATATCGCCTGCCTGGAACAGCTGGTGCAGCAGGAGTTGCGCCCGGACCTGACGCTGATCCTCGATCTGGAACCGGAGATCGGTCTGGCCAGGGTGCGTGAGCGCGGAGAAGTCGATCGTTTTGAACAGGAAACACTGGCGTTTTTCCGCAAGGTGCGTGATAACTATCTGCAGCGTGCCGCCGGTGACGACCGCAAGTGTATTGTGGACGCCGCGCTGCCGCTGACGGCGGTGCAGGAAAACATCGCCGTACTGCTGTCCCAACATGTTGAACGGAGCGGGTACGATGGCTGACGGAACCATGGATCGGACCATGCCGGCGCCCCTGCCCTGGCAGGTGACCCTGCTGGGACACCTGATGCAGCAACACGGACAACACCGTCTGCATCATGCCTGGCTGTTGCAGGGCCCAGAGGGCACCGGAAAACAGGGTTTCGCGGAAGCACTGGCCGCTGCTCGTCTGTGCGGACACCGGGATGTGTCCGCACGGCCCTGTGGCGACTGCAAGGCCTGTGCACTGATCCGCTCCGGCAATCATCCGGATCTGCTGCGGATCAGGCCGGAAGAGGGTAAAAACGCCCTGAAGGTGGATCAGGTCCGGGAAATGGGTGAGTTTGTCAGTCAGACGGCCAGCTATCCGGGCAGTGCCCGCGTGGTGATCCTGGCTCCGGCCGAGGGGTTGGGGCAGGGCGCGGCCAATGCACTGCTGAAGAATCTGGAGGAGCCGCCCGGCGATTCGCTGTTCCTGTTGATCAGCCATGTGCCGGGTGCTGTCCTGCCCACCATCCGCAGTCGTTGTCAGCCCCTGCCCATGCCGGAGCCGGATCCGGAGCTGTCGCGCCAATGGCTGCTGGAGCGCGTCGACGATGAACAACAGGTGGCCACGGCCCTGCGACTGGCACCCGGTAGGCCCTTGAAGGGGTTGCAGCTCATCGAGCAGCGTATCCCGGCGCTGTTCCGCTTTCTGGAGGACAACGCACCGGCTGCCCTGCGGGGCGATCTGGCACTGGCGGAATTGCTCCACGGATGTCAGGATAATGAGGCCCGTCAGGTACTGGCCTGGTTGCTGCACGATCTGCACCGGCGGGTTCTTGAGCGGGTAAAGGCCAGTGAGCCGGCTACCGGTTCCATTCATGCGGCGTCTCCCCTGTTCACGGGCTATCGGCAGTTGCTGGAGATCGATCGACAGTTGGCGGGGACAGCAAACCCGAATCGACAGTTGTCACTGGAAAGCGCATTCCTGCATTGGAAACGGGTGGTATCGCAATGTCACTGATTGAAAAGAACCGGTCTCCGGAGACGAACAGTGATCGACAGCAGGGGCAGGGCATACTGTCTCTGAGCATCCGGGAGAAAGCCGTATTGCATGCGGCCTACATGCCGTTCATCCGCAATGGTGGCCTGTTCATTCCCACCAGCCGTCATTATGAACTGGGTAGTGAAGTGTTCATGTTGCTGCGACTGCTGGATGATGAAGAAAAACTGCCGGTGGCCGGTCGGGTTGTATGGATCACGCCGGCCCGGGCGCAGAGTAACCGGGCGGCCGGAATCGGTGTACAATTCAGTGACACGGATGGCGTGGCCCGCGAGCGGATCGAGAAACTGCTGGCCGGTTTCAGCCAGGATCGTCCGACACACACGCTGTGACAGCAAGCGGATCAAACCGGGAAATAATGGAGAGCAGAAACATGACCAATCATGGACTGGTGCCGGGTGCGGCATATCGTTTGATGGAGCAGGGCGGAAAGGTATTGCGCATGCCGGTGGCCCTGTTGTTATCCCTGCTGCTGGTGGCCTGCTCCGGTGAATCGTCGGGAACCGGGGGGGCATCGGCCAGCGCCAGCAATGGCGAAGCGGCGCCGGGACTGGAAGTCTACCTCACCCGTACCTGCGGCTGTTGCGGAGGCTGGGTGGAACACAGCCAGGCCGAGGGATTCGATCCGGTCCGTAACTACCTGGAACAGGGCGAGCTCAATCAGGTGAAGGCGGACCACGGTATCGGGCCTCGACTCCAGTCCTGCCATACGGCTGTGTCCGAGGAAGGGTATGTGTTCGAGGGACATATCCCGGCCAATGTCATCCATGACTTCCTGCAATCGCCGCCGGAAGGCGCCATCGGCCTCGCCGTGCCCGGCATGCCCATCGGCAGCCCCGGCATGGAGATGGGTGATCGTTTCACGCCCTATGATGTCCTGCTGGTGGCGGAAGATGGCTCTACCGAGGTGTACACCCATATCGCCGAAGCCGGTCAACAGTATACGAACTGACCTCTTCGGCAATGGACAGGGCCGCGGTCAGGCCCGGTGACTCGATGCCGAACAGCTGTATCAGACCCTCCAGTCCCTGTCCGGACGCCTCGCTGATGATGAAGTCCTCCGGTCCGGTTGATCCGGGCCAGAAGGCCTTGGGGCGCACGCCGGCGTAGTCCGGCGACAGCCGATGTGTCTCGACGTCCGGAAAATATTCACTGATCGCCTGCGCAAATGCGTGCTGCCGGGTATCGTCGACGCCGTATTCCGGTGCCTCGACCGGCACCGCGTCCGGGCCGAACCGTAGCCGGCCGGACAGATCCAGTGTCGCATGAATGCCCAGCCCGTCTCCGTTCAGGGGCGGCAGGGGATAGATCAGGTGCTGGAACGGAGCGGGCCCGCTCCAGGAAAAATACTGGCCTTTCACCAGCCGCCATTGCGGAATCATGTCCGAATCCAGGCCTTCGATCCGGGAGGCCAGGTCGATCGCACCGAGTCCCGCTGCGTTGATCAGCACCCGGCAGGCCAGGCGGACTGGACTCTTTTCACTGCCACTGCATGCATGCACAACAAAACCGTTGTCGACGCCCGACCGCACCCGCTCCACCCGCGTGAGCGGCGCCCAGGTCACATCGCGGCTACAGGCCTCATCCAGCAACGACTGCATCAGAGCATGACTGTCGACGATGCCGCTGGCGGTGGAGAGCAGAGCGTAGTCCGCCGACAACCGTGGCTCCAGATCGGCAAGTTCATCACCTTCCAGCCAGCGCAGCTCGTTTTCCGCCACACCGCTGGCCAGGGCATTGACCTGAAGTGACTCCAGGCGCTTCCTTTCGTCCCGACCCGCGACAACCAGTTTGCCGGTACGGCGGAACGGGATCCGATGCCGCTGACAGTAGGCATAGAGTATTTCCCGGCCACGAAGACAATGGCGAGCCTTCTGGCTGTCCGGGGGATAGTAGAGGCCGGCATGGATCACTTCACTGTTGCGGCTGCTGGTTTCCTGCCCGAAGTCGTTCCTTTGTTCCAGCAGGACGATACCGGTGTGGTCAGGGCACTGACGGGACAGCGCACTGGCAATGGCCAGTCCGACCACACCGCCACCCACGATGACGACATCGGCGCTCAGCATGAGCGTCCCGGACTGGACAGTGGACAGGCAATCGGTAACAGTGCAGGCATGGGCGGCGTCAGTACCGTCTGGACATGGGTGGCCATCGTAGCATGAGGCCGTAATGGAGAAAAAAGGAGTCGGAATTGAGCGAGTTTGATCACGACCTGTTTGTCATCGGTGCCGGTTCGGCCGGCGTCCGCGCCGCCAGGACCGCGGCCGCACTGGGAGCGCGAGTGGCTGTCGCGGAAGAGCGCTATATGGGTGGCACCTGCGTCAATGTGGGCTGCGTTCCCAAAAAGCTGCTCAGCTATGCAGCCCACTACCGCCACGATTTTGAAGACAGCGCCGGATACGGCTGGCGGCTCGGGCAGCAGCCCGGCTTCGACTGGCATGCACTGATCGCCAACAAAGATCGTGAAATCAGTCGTCTGAACAGCATGTATGAGAAATTGCTGAATGATCCAGGAGTGACCATATTACGCGACCGGGCTCGGCTGGAGGGAGGGCATGACATCCTGGTCGGTGGACAGCGTGTCACTGCAAGACACATCCTTGTCGCGACGGGCGGCTGGCCCTTTATTCCGGATATTCCCGGTGCCGACAAGGCCATCACCTCCAATGAGTTCTTCCACATGGAGCGTGTGCCGGAGTCCATCGTGATTGCGGGTGGCGGCTACATCGGGGTCGAGTTGAGCGGGATTCTCGCTCTGCTGGGCAGTCGGGTCACGCTGGTGCAGAGGCGCGACCACCTGTTGCCGGGCTTCGATCAGGACCTGCGCTCGGAGATCGAGACGGCAGTGGGGCGCTACGCCTCGGTGCGGCTGGAGGACGAGATCACCAAAATTGTCGAATCCGCCCCGGGTCATCTGCGTGTGCAACTGAAGGGAGGAGAAGTGCTGGAGGCGGAAAAGGTGCTGTTCGCCACCGGGCGCAGGCCCAATACCGCGGATCTGGGCCTGGAGCAGGCCGGCGTGTGGACCACCGAGGGTGGTGCGATCATCGTGGATGAACACTTCCAGACCAGCGCCGGGTCGATCCACGCGGTGGGGGATGTCATTGATCGCAAGGCCTTGACGCCGGTGGCTCTGGCCGAAGGCGAAGCCCTGGTCCGTGAGCTTTTCGGCCAGGGTGGCCGGATTCCGGATTATCCGCTGGTGCCGGCGGCCGTATTCAGTCAGCCTCCGATGGCGACGGCCGGCCTGACGGAAGAACAGGCCAGGGAGCAGCACGGACGTATACAGGTGTATCGCACACGCTTCACGCACATGCGTCACACGCTGAGTGGACGGGAGGAAAAGGTGTTCATGAAGCTGGTCGTCGATGCTGACTCGGACCGGGTGCTGGGTATCCACATGCTGGGTCCGGATGCGCCCGAGATCATCCAGGGGTTCGCGGTCGCCTTGCAGGCCGGGGCGACCAAGGCACAGTTTGATGCGACCATCGGTATCCATCCGACGGCCGCGGAAGAGTTCGTCACAATGAGGACTCCCGACAAGGACTGACCAGAGAATCGCCGGGGGCGGCCTCGGGC
>JBNJGU010000181.1:0-5995 GCA_051747985.1 Pseudomonadota bacterium
CCGGTGGTGGACAACGGGAAAAGCGGTGCATACCTCTGCAGCCGGCGTTGCAGGCGTCTGAGGATCCTGTTCCCGATCATTGGCCGGTATCAGCCCTGGCGCGGATCAGGCACTCCTGCATGATGCGGTTGTTGCGGCTGTGGACGAGCAGTCGGGCATTGAGCATCTGGGGTATCTCGACGATCAACAGTGTCACCAGCACCAGCATACCGTACAGCCGCGAGGCGTCGTGGGTCATCAGCAGCAGTCCGCCGGCGAAGGCACCCAGGTTCAGGGTCCCGCGCATCCAGCGTCGCAGGTAGAAATGATTCAGGCCGGTGAAAAACAGCAGATTCATCATCCGATAGCGGCCCGCGCTTTTCAGCGCTCCGCTTTCCAGCTCCAGATACCGGCGTCGGGCCGTTTCGGGCAATGTCCGGATCTGCTCTCGCAATTCGTTCTCCTCGAGCCTGAGTGCTTTTTCGGAAAACATGGTTCCTGTCTCATGTTCCTGATCTTCAACCTGTTGCCGCCTGGCGGATCTGGTGCTTCTGCCAGAATACCACCCCGAACAATAGCACAGCACCGGCGATGTGGTAATACGTGCTCAGCGGTGGCCACAGCAGCAACGCCGCGCTCAGTGCCAGCATGGCGGCGGTGAGCGCATTGAGCGGTCGGTCGATGCGCCATTGCAGCAGGCCGGCCATGGCGTACAGCCCCAACGCGGACCAGAAGAATATCGTCAGACGCTCCGGCCAGGTACCGGAAATGATGGGAGAGTAGGCAAACAGTACCGGAACCAGATACAGCCCCTTGGCGATCTTCCAGGAGGTGATGCCGGTGGGCATCGGCTTCGTCCCGGCGATACCGGCTGCAGCGAATGCGGCCAGGCAGACCGGAGGCGTCACGTTGCTGTCCTGGGAGAGCCAGAAAATGATCAGGTGCGCACTGAGCAGCATGCCGGTGAGCAGCTCCGGGCTCAGCATCTCTTCGCGGATGATCTGCTTCATTTCCAGTGGCATTTCGCGCAGCGCCGCGGCCGGGCCTCCATCGAACAGGTTCAGCGACGCCTGGACGCTGGTGGGAATGTTGCCGTTGCGCAGGGCTTCCAGCAGCGCATCATGACTGATCAGGTCGTAGAGGATCGGCGCGGCCAGCGTTGCCAGCACGATATAGGAAGCCGTGACCGGCAGGCCCATGCCCAGAATCAGCGAGGCGATGGCGATCAACAGCAGGCTGATCAGCAGGTTGCCCTGGGCCCATTCCACGATCATCAGCGAGAACGCGTTGCCCACGCCGGTGGTGGTCACCACGTTGATGATCAGACCCACGGCCACCAGCAGCAGTGCGGTTGACATCATGGTCCTGACGCCATCCACGGTCGCTTCAAAGCAGTCCGTCGGCTTCATCGGGGTGGGCGACAGCCAGGAAGAGACGATCACGGCCAGGATGGCAATCGCGGAAGCACGGATCGGGGTGTATCCGGCCACCAGCAGTCCGACCAGCACAGCCAGCGGGATGATGAAATGCCAACCCTGCTTCAGTACGTCCATCACCGGCGTGTGCTCGCCCACCTGATCCGGCCTCAGGCCGAGCCGCTTGGCCTCGATGCTGACAAAGTAGGTCACGGTCAGGAAGTACAGCAGCGCCGGTAGTGCGGATACCGCGATGATGGTCAGGTAGGGGATCTGGGTGTAGCTGGCCATCACGAAGGCGCCGGCACCCATGATCGGTGGCATCAGCGCGCCGCCAGTGGACGAGGCGGCGACCACCCCGGCCGAGAACTGACCGGGAAACCCGGAGCGCTTCATCATCGGGATGGTGATCACGCCGGTGGAGACCGTGTTGGCGACGGCCGAGCCGGATACCGAGCCCATCAGGCCGGAGCCGACCACCGCCACCAGGCCGGCGCCTCCCGTGAAACGGCCGGCCAGGCAGCGGGCCAGATTGACGATGAAGTCGCCGGCGCCCGATCGGAGCAGGAAGGCGCCGAACAGGATGAACATGAACACGTAGGTGGCCGAGATGTTGGCGGTCATCCCGAACATGCCTTCTTCGCTGTAGAAGCTGCGGTACAGCACGGTCTCCAGGGTCAGCCCCGGGAAGCTGAACACGCCCGGCACGTAACGCCCCAGGAAGGTGATGTAGCTCAGCGAGATCAGGATCAGGATGGGCATGAACCAGCCCGTGGTGCGGCGGGTGAATTCGATTGCCAACAACACGGCAATGCCGGTGACCACGTAATCCGAGAAGATGAACTCGGCCTCCCGGTCATACAGCGCGTTCTCGAACAGCATCAGGTAGACGGGCACCAATACGGCGATGACAGCCAGCACCACGTTCAGCGCGTATTGCCATGTCGGCAGCTTCGTACCGTACTCGCCGTGGTGCTCATTGGAAGCCAGCGCGCACAGCGCGACAAATCCGCCGAAGTGGATCGCGGAGAACCACAGTTCCGACATGGTGGCGAACACGTTGGTGTAGACGTGGAACAGGGCGAACAGGAAGGCGGCCCATTTCAGATAGGGTGAATGCATGGCGGCAACTCGGTTGTTGTCAGTTGTTGGTGTCCGTACCGTTATCAACGTCCAGCCCGGCCGGGCGATCCTCGCCGGGCAGGATCAGGTTGTCCGGAATGTCCAGTCCTTCCTCCCGGAAAAAGCGTATCGCACCCGGATGCAGCGGGGCGCCCAGTCCACGCAGGGCCCGCTCCAGCGCCATGTCCCGGGTGGCGCCGTGGATATCCTGCAGCACCGGCAGGTTTTCCCAGATGGTGCGGGTGACATGGTAGACCACATCCTCCGGCACGTCGGCGCGGGCCGCCAGCACATTGGGGGAGGCCACCGAGCGTACGTCGTTCTGCTGGTTCGGGTAGGTGCCAGCGGGCAGTTCGTACCAGTCCCACAGGTCATAGCGTTCGTTGATGGTGGCCAGTTCTTCTTCGCTGAAGTCCAGAATGGTCAGGTCTTCACCGCGTTGCGCGAAAGCCTGGGTGATGGCGCTGACCGGGGCGCCGGCCGGGACATTCATGCCCACGATATTGTTATCCTGGATCGCATTGGCGGCGCCGCCATACCCCATCCAGGCCAGAGAAAGGCTGTTCTCGTAGTCCACGCCCAGTGACTGGAGGATATAGCGACCGGTCTGCTCCGCCCCCGAGTTGCGTGCGCCCAGCACGAAACGTTCTCCATCCAGGTTGTCGAGGTCGCGGATGGTGCCATCGCGAACCAGCTCGGAAAGCAATACGAAATGCTCCACGTTGACCCACATGGCACTGACCGAGCGCAGGTGCTCCTGTGGACGGCCGACCGGGCCCTCGCCGGCCCACGCCCAGGCGGCGAACGCACCCTGCAGCATGGCGAACTGGGCCTGGTTGTCGCGCAAGAGCTTGATGTTTTCCTGGGAGCCGGCGGAGCTGATGGCGGACAGGGAAATACCGGTATCCGGCTCCAGCTGGGATTTGGTGATGGTGGCCATGGCGACGCCGATCGGGTAATAGGCGCCGCCGGTGGTGGCCGTTGTCAGGATGTAGGGTCGGTCCGCCGCCAGCTGATCCGAGCAGGCGGTCAGCGTCACGGCGGCAAGCAGGCACAGCGTCAGCAGTTTCATTGTTGTTCTGTTCCCCCGAATGTCCGGCCGCTGATATAAACACAGTTCGCGCACCATGGGCAAGCCGCCGGGTTCCAGTGTGACAGGGGGTGGCCGATATCCGCAAATTGAGGGGCTGGAAGGCACCTGACCCGGATCCCGATTGTCATGGTGGTTGCGCTGCACTATCATCCCTTTTCCCTTTGCCATTCAGATGTGCCATGTCTCTTGATCTGCTCACGCTGAGCATCACGCTCACCTTTGCCGCGATTCTGTCCGCGCTGGCCCTGTCCATCCTGTGGCGGATCGATCGCCATCTGGCGGGTGTGTTTCAGTGGATGCTGGGCAGTCTTTTCATCGGATTGGCTTTCCTGACCATATTCCTGGTCGGCATGGCGGGTCATTCGGGCGCACTGGATGCCTTCATCAGCAATGCACTCAGTATGCCGGCGGTGCTGCTGGTGCTGGAGGGGTGTCTGCGCTTCCGGGGGCATCCTCCCTCTGCCGTGCGCGGCCTTGCTGCTCTGGTGCTCATTCCCGTCATGATCATCATGGCCTGGTTGCTGCGGGATGACGCGCAGTCGCGTTACCTGTTGCATGATGCGGTGGCCACACTGGGTCTGGGGGCCGCCGGAGTGGTCATGATCTGGCGGACCCGCACTTCAGTGGAGTTACGCGCCTACCTGTTGGCCGCCAGCTCGGCCTTCATGCTGGCCGCCGCTTTCGCCGTCCGCTGGATGGTCGCGGCCAGCGCCGAGGATGCCGCCGCCGTCGCCCTGGATATGCCGGTCAGCCTGGCCCTGTATCTGGCATTGATCCTTTTCAGCATCGGCTGGACCTATGGTGTGGCGATCGCCTGCTATTATCGATCCAATCAGTACGTGATGCAGCTGGCGCGCGAGGATGCCCTGACCGGGTTGCCCAACCGGCGCCGCATCGATGAAGAGCTGGGCCGGGCGCGGAAAGAGGCGGAACGGAGCGGGCGGGGATTCGCGGTGATCATGATGGATGTGGATGCGTTCAAGTCGGCCAATGACCGCTTCGGTCACGCCGCTGGTGATGAGCTGCTGAAAACCATCGCCGGACGCCTGAAGGACTTCGTGCGTGACGCGGATTTCGCGGGGCGGATGGGTGGCGACGAATTCATCATCATTGCCCGGGATGTGGCTGATGTCGGCGAGGGGGAAATGATCCGGCGGCGTCTGGCCCGTTCGGTACAGGGAGCGGTCGAGCTGTCGGGCGGGCATCGTTTCGACGTGACCATAAGCGCCGGAGTCGCGTTGTGGGGGGTTGACGGGGAGTCGGTGGAAGAACTGATCACGGCCGCCGACAGGCGTATGTACAGGGACAAGCCCGGCCATGTCCACCGCACGCGATGAGTCACGCCGGCAGTGTCCGAGTTGTCTGCGACCACTGGTGGCCTGTTATTGCGGTCAGCTGCAAGCCATCACCAACCGCTGGCCGGTGTGTATATTCCAGCATCCGCGGGAAAGCGGGCACGCGCTGGGTACAGCCAGAATCGCACATCTGGGACTGTCGGATTGTGATCTGCGGGTGTTGGACGGGCCTGTCGGACCACGACCGGACGATATCCTGATTTACCCGGACGCCACGTCCAGGCCACTCGCGGATCGAGCTGGGTCCGTGCCGGGACGCCTGTTGTTCATTGATGCCAGCTGGCGCAAAAGCCGACGTGTTCTCCACGAGCAGCAGGCGCTGGCGGAGTTGCCGCGCTATCATCTGGAACCGGATGCCCCTTCGCGGTACCGGATCCGCCGCGAACCCGCCCCGGGTTTTCTGTCCACGCTGGAGGCGGTGGTGCTGGCATTGGAGACCGTCGAGCGCGCGCCGGGTCGCTATCGGCCCCTGCTCGGGGTCATGGACTGGATGGTGGATCAGCAGATCCGCCACATGGGGGAGGCGGTCTACCGTCGTCACTATGGCGCTCCGGAGGCCGACGGATCCTGATTGCCCGTTTCAACTGGCCTGCATGGCGCTATATGATGAGACCCGAAGCGTATGGAATTCCGAACGGGAGGCTGTCCGGACCATGACCATGGAAATGATCACCGTGCTCTCCATCCTGGGGGTGGCTGTCCTGTTGTTCGCCACCGGGCTGGTACGGATGGATCTGGTGGCGTTGCTGGTCCTGTGTGCGCTGGTCATCGTGGGACTGGTTGACTCGGAGCAGGCCATCGCCGGTTTCAGTCACCCGGCCGTGGTCACCGTATGGGCCATGTTCATTCTCAGCGAAGGGCTGGCCCGGGCCGGACTGGCGGATGCGATGGGGCGGCGGGTACTGGCCGTGGCGGGAGAAGGAGAAATGCGACTGATTGCCGCCTTCATGCTGTTGGCCGGCTCGCTGTCCGCGTTCATGAACAATGTGGGCGTCACGGCCTTGCTGTTGCCGGTGGTGGTGGGGGTGGCA
>JBNJGU010000182.1:0-5928 GCA_051747985.1 Pseudomonadota bacterium
CACCGGAGAAGAACGTCCATACGTTGATCGAAGCGGCCCGCGCCCTGCCGTGGATCCGTTTCACCATCGCCGGTGATGGTCCCCTGTACGACGAACTGCGACAGGAAGCGGATTCCCTGCCGAATCTTGACTGTACCGGCTGGGTGACCCGCGATGATCTGATCGGGCATATCGATGCCGCTGATCTGCTGGTGTTGCCATCGGAGCTGGAGTCGTTCGGCAATGTGGCACTGGAAGCCATGGCGCGGCAACGCCTGGCGCTGGTTTCCGGTGGTTGCGGTATACTCGACTGGCCGACCCTGGCACCACACCTGTTCTGTCTTGCACCAAAGCAGTCGGTGACGGCCGCCATCCAGCAGATTGCCGCTCTGCCCGCCGAGGAGCGCCGGCAACGGGCCAGGGACGGAGCCCGGGCCGCCCTGCAGTTGAACAGTGACAGTCTGGAACACTGGGAGCGGGTGCTGGGTACGGTACTGGAGGCATATTCATGAACCGTCAATATCTGGTTTCCATACATGATGTGACACCCGACACCCTTTCCAGGGTTCGCGAACTGATGGATCGGCTGGAAACGTCCGGGCTGCTCCCGGTCACATTGCTGGTCGTGCCGGGTAGCGGATGGTCGGACACATCACTGCGGGAGCTGCGGGAGCTGGAGCAACGGGGTGCCGAACTGGCCGGTCACGGCTGGACACATCGGGTGCGGGAAATCCGGGGCTGGAAACACAGACTGCACAGTACCCTGATTTCCAGAAACGCCGCCGAGCATCTGTCTCTGGACCGTGCCGGTGTCAGGAAACTGATGCGGGACTGCCATGACTGGTTCGGTGATGCCAGGCTGCCCGAGCCATCGCTGTACGTACCGCCGGCATGGGCCCTCGGCGCTCTTCCTTTGAGCGAAATGCAGTCCCTGCCCTGGCGCTATCTGGAAACCCTGTCCGGGGTCTACAGTCGGGATCGACAGGTCTTCAGGAAATTGCCGATGGTCGGGTATGAAACCGACACCCTGGCCCGGGCGCTGAGTGTACGTGGCTGGAACGCACTGAACCTGGCCTGGGCCGGGGAACGATTGCCGATCCGGCTGGGTATTCATCCGTATGACCTGCAATTGCGGCTGTCCGGTGATCTCGAGGCGCTGCTCCACCGGGGTGGAACAGCCCTCTCCTACCGGGACCTGTGATCACAGGTCGTACTGGAAGCCGATCGACGCCGTGCGCGGCTTGTTGGGCCGGCCCCCATGCGGAGCCCGGCCGATGATCACCTGTTCATCGAACAGGTTCTCGACCCGCAGGAACACAGTGGCCTGCTCGTTCAGCGAATAGCGACTGATCAGGTCGGTGACGAACAGCGACTCGGTCTCGCCGAAACGGTCATCGTCGCGGTTGCAGCCGGTGCTGACACAGGTGGTGTCCATGTATTTGGCCACCAGATGATTGTCCCAACCCATACCGGATTCGAGCCCCAGACGCAGGCTGAACAGGTTCTCGGGAATGTCGGCCAGTACGTCGCCATCCATGACGCCGGTTGCCTGGTTATCCTTGCTGATTGCGGCGTCCGTGTAGGTATAGGACAACTGCGCGGGCAGGCGCCAGCCATTGTCGAACTGCCAGGTATTACGGGCCTGCAATTCCAGGCCATTCACCACGGCCTCGCTGGTCACGAAGCTGCCCGAAGTGGCGCCATTGCTGCATGGACTGGCCACGGAGCAGTTCTCGGACTGGTTGTCGAAGTCACTGCGGAAGGCGACAGCCTCGACGAACAGCTGTTCCCGATTCATGCGGACGCCGGCCTCGTAATTGATACTGGTTTCCGGCTCCTGATTGTCGGTGGCACCACCGCCCAGGGGAGCAAAGCCGCGATGCACACCCGCCAGTACCTGCCATTCCGGATTCAGGTCATAGGTGAAAGAGGCACCCGGCAGCCATTCCCGTGACTCACTGCTGCGGAAGCTGCCGGGTTGACCGCGATCGGTCACGGAGAACTGTTCGCGGAACGTGTCGACATCCTCGTAGCGCAGGGCCAGATTCACCCGCAACGCCTCCGTGGCCTGCCATTCATCAGTCAGCCAGAGCGAGCGTGCATCGGCCCCTTCCAGGCGGTTGTTGCCGCCGGTGGGCTGGATCACGTCACGGAATACCAGGCTGCCATTGATCTGGTCGTACACTTCCACCGGCTGGAAGCGGTCCATCTCGTCGCTGTGATCGCGCACACCCACTTCAAGTTGATGGGCATCCAGGTCGATCCGGGTATTGATCTCCACACCGCGCGAGGTGTAGGCACGATTGTTGTGCTTGTACTCCATGCCCTCGATGTCGCGTTCGCCGTCCAGCACCGCCTGGGCGTCCACATCGCCACTGTTGGCGGCATTGATCAGCGATCCCAGTGACGTCTTGAACCAGTCCCGGGCAAAGGAGTTCTCGTAACCCAGCACGGTCAGCGACACGCGATCCGTCAGGTCTGCGGAATAGGTCAGTGACAGCCCGGCATGGTGATTGTCCATCTGGTCGATCTCTGACAGACCATAGCGGCGATTGGGGTCGGCCGCGAAATCCTCATCAGTCAGCCCGGCATAGGTCTCGTTGGACACCTGCTCGGAATACTGGAGTTTGGCCAGCAGCTGCTGTCGCTCACCGGTCCAGCCCAGCTTGACCATATAGTCCTGGATTTCGTAACCGGCGTCACGGTTGCTTCGATCGATGTGCTTGAAACCGTCACTGCTACGCTGGACGGTATCCACCAGCCAACCGAAGTCGCCCGAGGTGCCACCATACCAGGCGTGAATATCCTGGGCGTTGTGTTCCCCGGCCTTGACCGTCACACGCCCGCCATTGTCCGCGGGTATGGACGGCGTGACGAGGTTGATGACGCCACCGGTGGTCTGGGGGCCGTAACGCAGCAACGGTGCCCCCTTGAGAATCTCGATACTGTTCATCCGGTAGGCTTCGGGAAAGTAATACGCCGCCGGGTTGGAGTACGGTGCCGGTGCGATCATGACCCCATCCTCCAACAGGGTCACCTTGCTGGTGCGGCCGCCGGCCGCGGCGCGCACACCGATATTGGGACGCAGGCCCTCGCCATCCTCCTCGCGGACATAGAGTCCCGGGACGGTCTTCAGCAGCTGGTTGATGTCGGTGTTGGCCTCGATCTCGAGCTGTCGTGGATCGATGACAGCTCCCGAACCGGCCAGTTGCTGGACTTCCTGCGCTGAACCGATGATTCGAATCACCTGCAGGGCGCTGGTGGCGGAATCGGTGGATTGTGCCTGGACTGTAGCGTTGAGAGTGGTTGCAGAGATCGCGGCTGCAATCAGGGTCTGTTTCATTGAGGGTGCTCCGGACCGTCATGTGGATTGATGGCCCGGAATATTAGTGCAAACCATTCTCATTTACAAGAGCATCTGCAAAAATTCCCCTCCCACCTCTTCCGCCGTGACGGCGACGTCCGATGCCACCGCCAGTAAAACGATGCGCGACATGAATCAGTCCTGTTTTCCCAACGTCCACCGGGTATCACTGTCACGCAGCAGGAACAGCGCGATACAGGCGGCGAGCATGGGCCAGGCCGCAAAGAACAGCAGGTTGTCGAAGGCGTTCAGGTACTGATTCCAGGAGGAAAGTGTCGAGATGCCATGGAGTACCATCACGGCACCGTAGGTCCAGGTCTTCCAGAGACCGGCAAGGAAGGCCAGGATGAGCACCATCTCCACCGCGGCAATGGTGTAGAGGATGATGCCTCCCATTCCGCTGATCATGTAGAAGCTCTCGAAAATCGCCGCCGCATGTCCGGGATTGACGAATTTGTCCAGCGTCCACATGAACATCACGATGAACACGCCGGCCCGCAGCAGGAACAATGACCATTGCAGTCTTTCAGTTTCGCTGAGTCTTGTCTCATTCATTGTCGGATTCTCCTTTTCGGTTATTGTTATCGGTTCTCTGTTCAGCACTACGGCGGATCTGTCCGGCGATGCGGCTGGCCTGTTCATCATCCAGGCGCAGGGCGCTGTCCTCATTCCTGCCCACGGTCTGCGTCACCAGGCGCATCTGGTGAAAAAATCGTCGACAATGGCCGCACATCAGCAGATGAAAAGCCAGTCGGGCACGACGTGCCGCGCTGACTTCTCCGTCTATATATTCGCTCATCTGCTCTGAAACCTCGCGGCAATTCAACATTCACCCGTCTCCATAAATCTGTCGATCTTGCGATGCACCTCGAGTCTGGCCCGGTGCAACAATACACGCACATTGGAGTGGCTGACGCCCAGAGTGTTACAGATGTCGTCATAAGGCAGCTGATCGAGGTCCCGCATCATCAGCACGGTCTGTCGTATGGGTTCCAGAGCCTCGATGGCGCTGCTGATGCAGTCCCGCAGTTCGTCCCGCTCCAGCAGGTCCGTGACACTTTCGCTGCCCCAGGCCCCGGGGGTCTGTTGCCATCGGCCGGATTCATTGAAGCGGTCACTGGACAGGAATGCCGGATCATTGGTTCCGGCCCGCTCCAGCAGACTGTCGAGAGAGACTTCGCGCCCCTGACGCCGGAGCCAGGACAGGGCCGAATTGCGGGCGATGGTATAGATCCAGGTCTTGAGGGTGGAGCGGCCGGCAAAGTCCGGCAGAGCCCGGTAAATCGATATCCAGGCTTCCTGCACCACTTCCTCGGCCGCGCCGTCCCCGACCATGCCTCGGCACAGGTTCACCAGGCGTTTGTGGTAGGTTCCCACCAGCCTGGTGAAGGCCTCTTCATCCCCCTGTTGCAGGGCCTGCAGTGGAATCGACTCGGTCATCGTCCCACTACTCCTCTGTCATTGCCACCAGCCCCAGACGTTCGCCGCCAGCCGATGCCGGGGTTTGACGATCAAAGTCGGTTTTCATGAAGCCTCCTGAAAGCCTTGAATTCGATATTCATGGTAGCCTTCCGGCACACACGGTGAATGCTGCTCTGTGCATTTTTCATGCTTTGGCGTACGATATGGATTCAACAGTCAGCCAACCCGGTACACTGAAACCATGCGCCCGACCACTGATCTGCTACAACTGATCCGATTCCAGGTGAGCATCTACCACAATGCGAAAGTCTGCGGTAACTGGGCGTTGGACGAGCATGCCGAGGGCCAGACGTGCTTTCATCTCGTGACCGACGGGCGTTGCCGATTGAGATTGCCGGAGCAACCCGACATGACACTGGAGACCGGTGATCTGTTGTTGTTCCCGGCGGAAATCCCCCATCAGTTGCTGTCGAGCGGACATCAACAGGGTGAGCACCGGCATGTTCCGTATGGCGACGCCGGCGATCTGCCGGGCACCGGACTGCTGTGCGCGGAAGTGCTGTTCCGTCACCGGGCCTCGGCCCACCTGCTTGAAGCGTTGCCGGAAATGCTGCTGATACGCCAGTATGAAACCGACTGGTTGCAACCGTTGACCTCTCTGATCATCCGCCAGAGCGTGGAGGAAGGGCCGGTCAGCGATTCACTGGTGGATCGGCTCTGCGAGCTGTTGTTCTCGTTCGCCTTGAGCCACTATCTGAATCAGCAGCCGCAACAGGCCGGCCTGCTGTCCCTGTATGGTCATCCGCGGATTTCCCGGGCTCTGAAGGCATTGCATGAAGCGCCGGACCGGGAGTGGACACTGGAAGCACTGGCCGCGCGTGCGGCTCAGTCCCGGACCAGTTTCGCCACCACCTTCAAGCAGCTCAGTGGCTGGACCCCGGCACAGTATCTGGCTTGGTGGCGCATGCAGCTGGCCTGGCAGATGCTGCAGTCGGGCGATGCGGTGACGGACACCGCGGCCCAGGTCGGGTATCGATCCCAGGCCCTTACAACCATGTGTTTCTTTTAATAAAATTAACTCATTTCAGTGGTATCAGAAAAGGGTTTATAAATTAAATCAAGATTATGATGAAACTGATTATGAAAAGGCGTTTCACCGAGCC
>JBNJGU010000183.1:0-5902 GCA_051747985.1 Pseudomonadota bacterium
GCGCTTCATTCATCGCTTCAATCAGCGTGGGCAGATCATTGCTGTTGATATCGAGACTGCCATCGTACCCCACCACCGTCAGATCATCGGTGGAGACGGATACGCCCGAACCGAATGTGATTTCATTGGAAGCGTTGTAGGTGTTGACCGCGCTATTATGATTGGAAACCAATGTCTGCCATTCCGATCGAATGTCGCCTATGGCGTCCACCTTCTGCGCATCATCCAGACTGGTGTCGGAGATGACGTTCACAATGTCCGACTGCAGAATCTGGATCTCTATGACATCGTCGAACGTGGCCCCCTTGGCGGTCGTGATGATACGCCGCAGCCGCAACCAGGCAAGAAACTCCTGGGTCCGTTCGAACAGGGAATCATTACCGGTCGTATTTCGGGGAAAGGCCAGCCCGTGCTCATCTCCGTCACTGATGGGTATGGATTGCGCCAGCCGATTCTCGTAATACCCGATCCAGCTACCACCCCATCGCGTGTCCACCGACAAGACGGGCGTGTATGCGGGACTGGTCGTGGCCTGGTCGACCAGCAGATCGGACCAGAACTCATCGTATTCCTGTAGCGCCTGCAGCATGGCACGCTGATCTTCCGGGTCGTCCGGAGCTTCCGGGATATCCGGAATATCAGGGTCCTCGAAGGTGAGGTTCAGTTCCGGGATTTCATCGGGCAGAACGATCCGCACCACGTCACCCTCGGGATCGGTGGAATCCGTCAGGTTGTACTCCGGATTGTCGCCCATCATCGGCACATAGCTCAGACTGAGCACCTGACGACCACTGATACCCAACGTGCGGTATGGCACCTGACCGGACCGCTGGTCCGGGGAACCAGCCGCCGGGCAATTCTCGAGTCCGTCATTGTCGGTGTCGGGACAGGGCAGCCGGTGATTGGCCAGCACAAACCCCATCAGTGCCTGCTGAACGCGGGCCGAGGCATCCTCCTGCCGCTCCTGCAAAGTCAGCTGGTCAGAGCCGGTGATCAGCGAGGCGGCGATGGCGCCACTGGTGACCACAACAGCCGTGGCCAACAGAATCGGCAGCGCCGCGTACCCTCTGGCGAACAGCTTCCTCATGGCTCCGCTCCACAGGATTCACTGTCACCCTTGATGGAGACGACCTCCAGGCGAGCCCCTTCGCACAGATTCCAGGCGTCCTGCTGGAAGGTTTCCAGTACATCCAGCCGATCTTCCATCTGTTGCTGCATCGCCACGGCATTCTCGATATCAATGGCCGCCGCGGTTATGGCGGCGACGCCGCCCGCGGCACCCGCCACGGCCGCTGCCGCGGCGGCCGACAGACTGCCGCCACCACCGGACAGGTCCATGCCGATGGCATTGATCAGTGATGCCGCGGCAGCCGCCACGTTGACCGAACCGATCAGTATCTGCACACCAGCCATGGTGATCTGACGGGCCACCCCGTCGATATTGCCCTGTGCCGTATCCACGCTCAGTTGAAGATTGGCCAGGGTAAGGCGGGCGGCGATGACCTCGTTCTCGATGGAATTGGTGGACACCAGTTCGCCCGGGCATCGCAGGGTACTGGAGAACCCATACAGACTCGCGAAAGCATACTGGTCATCGCTTACGCCCTGGTCACCGTAATCATCCACATTGAGCCGACGGGTGGTCAAAAATGTCTGCAACTGATCAATGCGGCTTTCGTTATCACTGGTGTCGCGGTACCCACCGCTGAGCAGGACATACGCCAGATTTTCGCGCGCCGTGCCCGACTGGAACGAATGCAGATGCGATTCGCTGACACCGGCCTCGGCATTGGCCCGCAATGACTGACAGAAGTCATAACGATACTCATGCCCCGGGTTCAACATCAGGCGCGTATCCACCGCGTAAACCAGGGGGCGCTCCCATGGATCGAGTGGGGGGTTGGGCAGGCCGATGGTGCGGTAGGGCAACTGCCCTGAGGTTTCCGGACTGGCACAGTTCTGGAGCCCGTCCCCGATGGCCGTCTCGGTTCCCGTGGTGTCCGGACACGGCAGGCGGCCATTGGCACGCGCATACGTGATCAGCGCGTCCTCCACTTCATGGATGGTGCGCTCAGCTTCGGCGTGATTCGCACGCTGGGTGGACAGACTCACGACGCCCAGCACGCCGGCGCTCAATGCGCCGGTGATGGCAATCGCCACCGCCAGTTCGACGAGAGTGAATCCGTTCATCCAGCGTTTCATAGTTGACCTCTCTGCTGGATCGTGTTCGCCACATCACGGGCTTCCTCCATCAGCAACCCCGCAGCCTGCAGGCGTGTGTGAGCATCGGTCAACGGCCCGTCGATCACGGAGTCCAGGAACTGCTGTGCGGAAACCAGCGCGTCAATGGCCAGACCCAGCGCGGCGATGGAATTGGCCAGCTCCAGCGAGCTGACCACCACATTGGCGATCGCCACCGGATTCCCCTGGGTACTCTCGGAGATCGAGATCAGCAGGTTCGCCGTCGCCAGTATGATGTCGATGGACGCAAACGTTACGTCGCGCACGGCCGAACTGACGCTGTCCTGGGCATCCTGGGCAAAAATGTATATGTGCGCCAGCCGTACACGGTTGAGGAATTCGTTGGTCATCAGCGACGAGGTCGACTGCAGCGTCAACGCCGCCTCACCCAGGCGCTCGGTGCACCCCAATGCCTGCGCCAGCTCATCGAAGGACACCACCGCCGTCAGGTCATCACTGCCCTCGGGCATCCTTCCTGGCGGATGGAAGCGAGTTTCATTGGTCAGGGACTGCCGGCTCTCAAGCAGGTCATTGCCCCCCAGCAACTCCGGCGTGGTGGACCAGGCCATTGCATAGGCGGCATTGACACGATCCGCCGCGGTCGCGTCGCGACCGGCATGCAGACGATCCGCACTGAACGCCTCTGCTCCGGCCACGCGCAATGCCACGCAGCCATCCAGCACATTGAGGGTATCCGTGTCGACGGAACGCAGGACGGTCACACTGTCCAGCGCGGACAGATCCGGGATGCCCAGTCCTGACAGGTCCGGCAGGTCCGGTGGATTGTCCAGGTCACCGGTATCGACGTCCGGGTCCCCCGGCAGGTCACCGACGTCGTCATCAAAGCTGCCGAGGCTGCCGCGGTCAAACGTACAGTCATTCACGGAGCAGTAGGAGGGATGCTCCGCCGGGATGGTTGAATATCGCACCGAAGAGGCCTGACCGAGGTCGGACAGCGGATCCGCGCCCCGGTAAATGCCGTAAGCGACGGGCAGACGCCAGGATTGCTCGGGCGGCAATGCCACCTGCAACGTAGCCAATGGCAGGGTCCCGACATGCACCGGATTGCCACCATCGGTGCAGTTCTCGACACCATCATCGTCAATATCCGGACATGGAAGGCGGTGATTGGCCCTCATGAAGCCGGTGATCGCCGAATCAATGCGCGCCTTGTCAAAGCCACCGACAAACCCGCCATTATCCGGTGTCGCCACAATACGCGTGACAGCCGTCACCGCGACACCGATGATGATCCCCATGATCAGCAGACCGATACTGAGTTCAACCAGTGTGAAGCCCGCACTGCGATGCCTGCCGGGAATTCCCATCACGGACCTCCCCAGAGAGCGGCATCAAAGTCGTCCCGGCTGCCCATGCAAAGATCGCCGTGCAATTCGGACAGTCCGATGCTTCGGACCTGGTCATCGTAATCATCGTCCACCTGGCGCCCGGGGTTGTCGACGCATATGGCACCGTTGCGGGCAGCGTCCAGATTCAGACCGTCAAAAAAGTCGCCATCACCGTCGGCATCGTCCACGCCACTGCTGACTGCCGCGAACGCGGGATTGAATGCGCCCCCGCCTGCCGTACATGCGTTGGAGCTTTGCCCCGCCACCGTCAACTCCTCGTCGTCGAATCCCAGACCGATACGGTCTCGCAACGCCGCGCAGAATCGGTCTCTTGAACTGCCGGGGAAATCCCAGGGGGCGCTGGCCACGGAAGCCGGCTGCTGGATGACTGGATTGGCGCCATACAACAGCGGCTGACCGTTCGAATCGGTCAGCTGATCACTGATACCAAGAGTGTCATGTGGCACGCCACCGATATTATGGGCAGGGGTCACACAGTCCTCCTGACCATCACCGTCCACGTCGGGACAGGGCAGACGGTTCTGCGCGATGATGAATCGTCTCAGGTTATTCTGCAGTAGCGTCATCTGCTGTACGTTCTGGGACACTTCGGAACGCGACAGGGCGCCGCTACCGACCAGCGTGCCCAGTCCCGCGATCAGTGTGATGATCAGAATTGCCAACGCCAGTTCTATCAGGGTTACCCCTGACTGCCGGCGCGGCGATGTCAGGGCAGGAGACCTAAGGCCCGTAGTGCGATGTCGGCATTCATTGCGACACATTGGCGTTCAGCACAATTGAACCGGTCGCGTCCGGGCCGCTTCGATCCAGCGGCAACCGCCGTCGCTCACCGCCCTGCTGAATCCAGACGCTGTCTGAATCGATGCTGACCAGCCTCGCACCCCCGGGAAGTGTATCGCCAACGCGATAGAGCGCCTCGTTGATCAGGGCCACCGCTCCCTCGCCGGTACGATATACCATGGTGAGTTCCAGTGCCGTCCTTTGTACGATCGGCGTGACGTCCGGGACTCGGTCCGGGAACAGACGCGCAACGGTGGCCTCAGCGGCCGGCCTGTCAGCGAACACTTCCTCCATGACGCCCGCATAATACTGAATCTGCTGTAGCCGTCGGGTTTCCTGCGGGCTCAGGGTACGATCACGATCGCTGGAGCCATCGCGAGTGGCCAGCGGATCGTAGCTGACCAGCGCGAATATCAGCCCTGCAATCAGTATGGACACCACGGCGATGATCACCGCGGTGACGCCGAGATACTTAGTCTTCATCTGCACCCCGCTCCAGCTTCATGACGAAATCAGATGCTTCGCCATTACTGTCAATGGTGGAATCAATGAGCAGGTAGCCGGAACCACCCAGTTGGCGACTGATGCGATCCACCGCGTCCATGACTGAATCATAGTCACCACTGATCTGCCCGGCCAGGTCGATCATGACACCTTCTCCGCTGGGTGACGCAACACCATTGCGTGTGGCCACGGCACGACGATACCGATCATCCCCGGGGTAGGTCAGTCGAACTGCATCCAGGGTGACTTCCAGATCCTCGTCGAAAATTCCTGAGACTTCGGACAGGACAGTCGCGTAGTCGGGCAACTCTCTGGTACGCGCGATGTCTGCGACACTCTGCAGGTACGTGCCATATGCCGGCAATTCCGCCGCCTGACGTTGTGAATAATCTTCTATCTGACTCTGCAGATCAACGATCTCGGCTTCCAGGTCCCTGTTGTCGATTGTGGTCAACGCATACGTTGCGAATGCTCCAGCATTGGCCAGGAACAGCACAAAGGCGACGACCGGCATCATTGCCACGGTACCCGCCAGCCAGCGATTCTTGCGCGGCGCGCTGGAATTGTGGAACGACATCCGCCGTATCAATGGCAGGATGTGGCTGATGACCGTCCGTTCGTCGCCGTCGACGTCGGTCAGTGTATATTGCTCACCGTCGATGTTGACCAGCGGCAGATTGAGATATTCACTCACCTGCTCGGGCCATTCCGTCAGCGGACCCTCCTCCGGCATCAGAAAATGGTAGACCACCATCTGTTCGATCGGTGAGCGCAACTGCTTCTGCAGTGCATTGACCTGATCCACCATATAGGGGACGCGATCCTCGCGGAACTGGCCGTTGATCATGCCGGTCAGGCGACGATATCCGACCACCGATCCATCCTCGATCGCCACCAGGTCAATCATTCCATGATGGACGAACAGACCCAATGTCATGCCACGCTTGTGCTTTCTGGCGGCGGCGACATACAGGCGTCCGAGAGAGTGCAACAGACAGGGCTCCGCC
>JBNJGU010000184.1:0-5822 GCA_051747985.1 Pseudomonadota bacterium
CTGTGGGCACTGATAAGCAGTTTGCTGAATTATGCAGGTGGCCTGACAGTACCCGGACCACCGGACTGCAGGTACCATCGCAGGTCGTGTTGCTCCGCAAACTGTGTGAGCGCCTGCAGATCAGCAGTGGGCAGTGGGGCCATATGGCGCAGCACCAGTGCCACGTCCGAGGCTTCCAGGCTGTCGCCCCGCTCCCCGGCGGCCACTTCGATCTGCGGTATCGCCGCTCCGGCCGACAACCCCGTCAGCAGTTGCCGTAACGGAGTGATCAGAGCGGCCAGAGAGGGTACAAGGACCCGGCAGTCCGTCATATCGGTGATGAAGCTGCTGCCCTTTTCGCGGAAACCGACCAGCGTGCCACCCTTTTTTCGTACGTGCCGCACCGCGAGACGGGCCTTGCGACGATAACCGGTATCGGTATCGCCCGCCATTGGCGGAAGCACTTCAAATGCCTGCTGATCCAGTCCGGCCTGATGCCGTAGATGTTCCAGCAGCACCGACTGTTTGTGGTATCGTTGCGCGACCGGGTCCTGGTGCTGCATGGCACACCCCCCGCAGACTCCGAACCACTCACAGGGTGGCGTCACGCGGTCCGGCGCGGAATCCAGCACCTCGACCGTTTTCAACTCATCAAACTGGCGCCGTCGCCCGGTGAAAGTGGCATTGACGGTTTCTCCGGGTAATGCCCCGTCAACGAACGCCACCTTGCCGTCCAGTCTTGCCACGCCCCGGCCTTCATGACTGAGACCGTCAATGGTCAGTGTAACGGGTTCAACGGGCAGTGCCTGCCTTCGTCGTCTTCGGCTCATGGGTTTCCGTTGATACAGGGTCAGGTGTTGAAAACACCGGTGGAAAGATAGCGATCGCCGCGATCACAGATGATGGCCACAATGACGGCATTCTCCAGCTCCCGGGACAGCTTCAGTGCGGCATGCACGGAACCGCCCGCGGATACGCCGCAGAAAATACCCTCTTCCCGGGCCAGCATCCGCATGGTCTCTTCAGCGTCCTGCTGTGTGATATCCAGCACCCGGTCCACGCGACGCTCATCATAGATGGCTGGAAGGTATTCAGGCGGCCAGCGCCGGATACCGGGAATGCGTGACCCGTCATCCGGCTGCAGACCGATGATGCTGATGGATGGGTTCTGCTCCTTCAGATAGCGGGATACGCCCATGATGGTGCCGGTCGTTCCCATGGAGCTGACGAAATGGGTCACGCTGCCATTGGTATCGCGCCAGATTTCGGGGCCCGTGGTCAGGTAATGGGCTTCCGCGTTGTCCGGATTGGCGAACTGATCCAGCACCCGCCCACGACCTTCCCGTCCCATGCGGGCCGCAAGGTCCCGAGCCCCTTCCATGCCATCCTCTTCGCTTACCAGCACCAGCTCGGCACCGTAGGCACTCATGGAGGCCTTTCGTTCCTCTGACATGTTGTCCGGCATCACCAGGACCATACGATAACCTTTCACGGCACTGACCATGGCCAGTGCGATTCCCGTATTGCCGCTGGTCGCCTCGATCAGCGTATCGCCCGGCTGGATCTCGCCACGCTGCTCCGCCTGGTGGATCATGTTCCAGGCCGGACGGTCCTTGACCGAACCCGCGGGATTATTGCCTTCAAGCTTGGCCAGCACGGTATTACTGGTCTGACCGGGAAGTCGCTGCAGGCGCACCAGTGGCGTATTGCCGATCAGGGATTCATTGGTCGGATACATCATGGCTCACTACTGGTTTCAGGAGTTATAGGGGAGCGCATTTTACCTGTCCGGACGGCCTTGAGAAAGTCTGGCGAAATATTCACGGCTCTGCAGAGGACGATTGCCCAGATGAGGCGCCAGCGCCTGACGCAGCAATCGCTTGGCACCGAGGCCCAGCCCGCTATCGGACTCCAGCGACCGCTCACGCAACGCGATCAGCAATCGACCACTGTGTATGGAACCGTTGGCGCTGCCGCCCGGCACGGGCTCAAAGCCGCGATCAGGATGGAACAGATACAGTCGCTCGGGATGAATGGGCGCACAGTCAGGCACGTCCTGCCAGAAATCAGGCAGATAACCACATTCTTCCAGCAGGTCGATCTCGAAATACCGCAACACTGGCTCTACGGGATCTGTGCCATGCAGTGCAAGAAGGGATTCGTGATAACGGGCAAATAGCACCTGACAGGCCTGACGCATGGGGAGCACACGCATCAGGACTTCATTCATATACAATCCACTGAATAACCTTTTGCCTCGCAATACCAGCGGTGAGCCAGCACTTTCAGCGTCAGTCAGGGTCAGCAGTTCACCGCGCCCTGCAAGGCTGACCAGGATCGGCTGAAACAGTTGCAGCAGCCCACGATAGCGGCTCCCGGCCCGTCGCGCTCCCCTGGCCACTGCCCGGAGACGACCCTGCTCCGGACAGATCAGATCCACCAGGAGGCTGGTGTCACGGAAGGGACGGGTGTGCAGCACCATGGCGGGCTGAAGCTGGATCGATGCACTCAATTCAGACTCTGCAATGCTCGTTCGTCATCGGACCATCCGGATTTGACCTTCACCCATAATTCCAGCATCACCTTGCAGCCGAACGCACGCTCCATGTCCAGCCGGGCCGCCTGCCCGATCTGCTTCAGCCTCTCACCACCACGGCCGATGATGATCTGTTTCTGGCCTTTCTTTTCCACCAGTATGAGTGCATGTATGTGGATCAGTTCGGGTTCCTGGACGAACTGCTCGATCTCCACCATGGCTTCATACGGCAGTTCATCTCCCACCTGACGGGTGATCTTCTCCCGCACCAGTTCCGCGGCCAGAAAACGTGAACTGCGATCCGTGACCTGGTCTTCGGGGAACAGGAAGGGTCCCTCGGGCAGATAACGTGCCACACATTCCTCCACCGCCTCCAGGTTGTAGCCTTTCAGCACTGACAACGGAATCACCTCAGCAAACCCGTGGCGCTCGGAAATGGCGGAAATATGTGGCAAAAGACGATCGCGTTGCGGTAGCAGGTCACTTTTATTGATCAACCAGAGCACCGGCCTGTTGATTTTCTTCAACTGCTGCAGTACCAGCTCGTCCTCTTCATTGAATACGGTACGCTCGGTCATGAACAACACCACGTCCACTTCCCTGAGTACGTCGATGACGGTCGCATTCATGGCCCGGTTCATCGCCTTGCTTTCGTGTCGATGCAGACCGGGCGTATCCACATAGATGAACTGCCGGTCCCCTTCGGTGTGAATTCCGTGAATCCGATGCCGCGTCGTCTGTGGCTTGCGCGATGTGATACTGATTTTCTGTCCCAGCAGATGGTTCAACAACGTGGATTTACCCACGTTCGGTCGACCCACAATGGCAATGAAACCACACTGCGTCTTTGTCTGACTCATTACCGCTTCTCCAGTTTTTGCAGGATCCGTGCCGCCGCATCCTGCTCGGCAACGCGACGCGAGGGGCCACGCCCCTTCGTCGGCTCTGATAGTGGTGGTACCCGGCAGGTGACAATGAAAACCTGCGAGTGCTCTTCCCCGATCACGTCCACCGTTTCGTAGTGCGGCAGTGGCAGCGCCCGACTCTGCATGATCTCCTGAAGACGAGTCTTGGCATCCTTCTGCTGACTCGTACCAAGCGGGTCGAACAGACGTTCAACGGATGCCTGGCAGGCTTCCAGACCTCCATCGATGAAAATCGCTCCCAGTACGGCTTCCATTGCATCGCACAGAATGGAAGGACGCTGCCGCCCACCACTTTTGCGCTCTCCGGCCCCCAACACCAACAACTCACCAAGCCCGAGCCGGATGGCCAGAGTGGACAGTGTATCGCGATTGACCAGCGCGGCTCGCTGACGACTCAGCGTTCCTTCACTTTCACCGGGCAGACTGCGATACAGCATGTCGGCCGTGCAGAGGCCGAGCACGGCATCACCAAGGAATTCCAGCCGCTCATTGTGGTTGGCACCGGCACTTCTGTGTGTCAGCGCAAGCTGCAGCAGAGAGGAATCGGAAAACGTATACCCGAGTCGGCGCTGTAATGCCGTCAATGCCTTGTCATCGGACATCGGCTCAATCCACGGTTTCGTCGAATCGGATGGCAAACTCGATATTGGACACAAACGGGACGCGACGTTCGTACTCTATACGTACCGCGGGCGTGGTCCCCGACCGCAGTAAAACCAGCGAATTGACATCCACGCCCTCGATATTGTTACGACGCAGACTTCCACCGATCTCCCGACGCAACTCGGTCTGCGACAATGTGGTGGCATTGCGGCTTTCGAGTAGCGACCGCGTCGACGAGACCAGGTAGTTGTGGTCCACATACACCGGCAGAATCCGGAACAGGCCCACGCCTGCGCAGGCAACGAGCACGAGGCCCGGCAACCAGCCGGTCAGGATCCCGCCTCTCTGCACTCTTGTATCATTTCGGCCCAGCATCACTCGATACTGCCATTACGCGAGAAAGTGGGCAAGTTCCAGCCCGGATCCTTGTGCAGCCATACCGCGAATGCCCTCCCGACGATGTTTTCCTCCGGTACAGCGCCCCATACCCGACTGTCGGCACTGTTGTCGCGATTGTCGCCCATCATGAAGTAATGCCCGGGCGGCACAACCCACTCGGTTCTCATGGGACGTCGCCGCTCACGATCCACCACCTGTGCCAGGTGTGTATGCTCGCCCAGTTGCTCTTCATACAGCAGACCCGGCTGGGCTCCCGCCGAAGTATCGATCTCGATTTCCTCAACCAGGGTAGTCTCGACGGGCTGGTCGTTGATGGTCAGGCGCCCGGCTTCGTACTCGATCCGATCTCCCGGCAGGCCGATCACACGCTTGATGAAGTAGCGACTGTCATGCGGAGGGAAGAATACCATCACCTCACCCCGCTGCGGTTCATTGATGCTGACCAGCTTGGTGCCGAGGACCGGCAATCGCAGTCCGTACGTGTACTTGTTGACCAGAATGAAATCACCGACTTCCAGCGTCGGCTCCATGGAACCGGAAGGAATCTGAAAGGGCTCGATGACAAAGGAGCGCAGCACCAGCACGATGGCCAGCACCGGAAAGAAAGAACGCGCATATTCGACCGGCCAGGGTTCACGAAGGGCCTGTTCACGCGCCTTACCGTCGCGCGCTTCCGCCAGCTTCCGTCGTGCCGGTCCCAGCCACAGGGCGTCCAGCAACCAGATCAGGCCACTGATGCCAACCAGGACCACCAGCACCACGGAAAAGTCGATATCCATCAGCTGTCCACCTTCAATACGGCGAGGAATGCCTCCTGCGGCACTTCCACATTCCCCACCTGCTTCATCCGTTTCTTGCCCGCTTTCTGCTTCTCCAGCAACTTTTTCTTGCGCGTGACATCACCGCCATAGCATTTCGCGGTCACGTTCTTGCGCAGCGCCTTGACTGTCTGGCGCGCGATCACCTGACCGCCAATCGCCGCCTGAATGGCGACGTCGAACATCTGACGGGGAATCAGTTCCTTCATCTTCTCCACGACGACCCGTCCCCTGGCGTGCGCCTCGTCCCTGTGCACAATCAACGCCAGCGCATCCACCCTGTCGCCATTGATCAATACATCCATGCGCACCAGCTTCGCCGTCTGGAAACGCAGAAAATGATAATCGAGCGACGCGAAGCCACGACTGGCCGATTTCACCCGGTCAAAGAAATCCAGTACCACCTCGTTCATCGGCAGCTCGTAGGTCAGTGACACCTGGTTTCCGATGAATTGCATATCGCGCTGCACACCACGTTTGCTGACGCAGAGATTGATGATGTTTCCAAGGTATTCCTGTGGCACCAGTATACTTGCCAACACGATAGGCTCGCGGGTCTCG
>JBNJGU010000185.1:0-5777 GCA_051747985.1 Pseudomonadota bacterium
AGGACTGGCCGAATGGGGAAATGACCCCGCTGTTTCAGGCCGTGGTGGAGGCGACTGAAGAGGCGATCTACAACGCCCTGTTCAAGGCCAGTGACATCACGGGAATCAACGGAGACCGGTACCCGTCCCTGCCTGTAGAGACCGTACTGCAACGGCTGGACTGACATCGATGAATACTCGCGGACCCTCACTGGCGCGCAGCCTCCAACGGCGCATTCTGCTGGTCGCCAGCCTTACTGTCCTTGCGCTGAGCGGCCTGACATTCGTGTTCGTGCAATCCGATACACGCGCAAGAACCCTCTCCACATTGAGCGAGTGGGTGCGCGAGCGGGCGCGCTTCGAAAACGACCTGTTTGCACTGGCCGAGGAGAACCTGGAGCAGTTTGCCGACACGTACCGTCACCGCTATACCACCGCCCCGGCGGTGACGCCGGAACGGTTCTGGTCACTGTACGAGCGGGACGCTGATGGTGCCGTGCGAATGCGGACCACCTGGTACGAAGGCGCATGGAGCCCCGATGGCGATTACTACCAGCATGTCAGCAGCTTTATCGGCAACAACCAGCCGGTGACCGATCCGGATCTGCAACGCCGGCTGGTGCTGGCGGCGGAGTTGCTGGCGGAAGGAGGCGCCGGCTGGATCAGCCGCTTTGCCAACGTCCATGCCACATTTCCAGAGAACGCCATCGTCATCTACTGGCCGGGCACCCCGTGGGGGCGGCAGGCCGATGCCGGCCTGCGCATGAACGAACTGGGCGTCGTGCGCTCGACGCTGCAGTCGGAGAACCCCGAACGGGAGCCGGTCTGGACCGGCCTGTACTATGATGCCACCGCCGGGGAATGGATGATCACCTACCAGCGCCCCGTGGACCTGGACGGCAGGCACCTGATCAATCCCAGCCATGATGTGCCGCTGACCGGCATGATGGAACGCCTGGTCGAGGAGGTGCCGGAGGGTGGACACAATTTCATCATCCGCGACGACGGCTACCTGGTGGCGCATCCCTCTCCGCCGGGCGCCGAGCAGGAGTTGCTTGGACAACTGTCGCTGGAGGAGATCGACAACCCGGCGATCGCCCGGGCGTACCGGTTGATCCGCGAGCAGACCGACGGGCAGCCGGGAGGGGGTGACATCATCCATGACGAAGTCGGCGATGCCTATCTGGCGGTAAGTCGGCTGACCGGCCCCGACTGGTGGCTTGTCACCGTCTACCCCGAGCGCCCGATCCGGGAGGCGGCGGGCACCGCCGCGGCATTCGTGCTCTTCTCCGGGGTGGCCCTGCTGGTCCTTCTCACCTACCTGATCGCCCGTGTGCTGCAGCGCGACGCGGAAAAGCCCATGGCGCAATTGCGGGAAGCCGCGATCGCCATCCAGGATGAGCGGCATGCCGAGGTGGCCTCCGGCCGTCTGCCTCTGCCCGAGCAGCTCGACAACGAGGTGGGGCTGTTGGCCCGCACATTCCGGACCATGGCGCACAGCATCGACAAGGCGCGGGGCCGGTTGGAATCACTGGTCCAGGAGCGCACCGGGCAACTGGAGGAGGCCAACGCGCGTCTGCGTTCGCTGAGTCTGCTGGATGGCCTGCTCGGTATCCATAACCGCAGGGCCTTCGACCGGGATCTTGATGCCGTTTTCCGCGAGGCCTGCGCCGGACGGGGTCATTTCCAGTTGCTGTTGATCGACGTGGACTGGTTCAAACGGTTCAATGATACCTACGGTCACCTGCGGGGCGATGAGGCACTGATCCGTCTCGCCGGGTGCATTCAGGACAGCATCCGCGATACGGACCGTGTATATCGTTACGGGGGGGAAGAACTGGCGGTCCTGCTGAGTCAGCCTGATGAGCGCGAGGCCGTTGCCGCGGCTGAAAGAATCCTGGCGGAGATCCGCCACCTGCGGATCCCTTTCCCCGAATCGGAGGCGGGAATCATGACGGTCAGTGCCGGACTGGCAGGTTACTCCGCCGCGCATGGCAGCCCCGAGGATCTGATCCGGGAGGCGGACCGGTTGCTGTACCGGGCGAAGACGGGCGGACGGGACCGGTTATGCAGCTGATACCCACATTCTTGCCAGGAGTCACAGATGAGCCTGTATAGCGAACGGATCCTTCCGCACCTGATCGACCGGGCCTGCAGCCTGGGGCAGGTGATGAAGCGCCGCAGCCAGATCGTACCCCGCGCCCGGGGCCGTGTACTGGAGGTCGGCATGGGGTCGGGTATCAATCTGCCCCTCTATGATCCGAACCGTGTGGAGCTTGTGTACGGACTGGAACCGTCAGCCGGCATGCGCCGCAAGGCACAGCCGGCGCTGGAGCGATCTCCGGTTGCGGTGGAGTGGCTGGATCTGCCCGGAGAAGAGGTGCCGCTGGACGATGATTCCGTGGACACCGTGCTGCTCACGTTCACATTGTGCACCATCCCGGACTGGCGCCGGGCGCTGCAGCAGATGCAGCGGGTATTGAAGCCCGGCGGACAGTTGCTTTTCGTGGAACACGGGCGTTCACCAGAGCCGCGGATAAGCCGCTGGCAACAGCGTATCACCCCGGTCTGGAAGCCCCTGGCAGGCGGATGCCACCTGGATCGGCCGATTGATCGAATGATCCGGGAGGGCGGATTCGATATAACAGAACTGGAAGCGGACTATCTGCCCCGCGCTCCGCGGATCGCGGCCTGGATCTATCAGGGTTGTGCCGTTCACCGGACCTGATGGCAGGTGATGCAGCCACCCGTCACCCGGCCTGCCATATAGTACTCGGGAGGATTGCGCTCCGCCGCCGTGCGAGCCCGAGCAACAGTATCGAGGAAGCTGGCCATCTCGCCGCGAAGGGAGGTATGACTGGTGCTCATTTCATCCTCGCGCAGTTCACTGGCGATGCGCTCGATCTCACCCAGGTTCCGGATGACCTCCTCTTGAGTAAAAGGATCGTCCTCCGTCTCCCGCATGCGTAGCTCCAGGTCAAGTTCCTGCAGCGCGAAGGCGAGCCGGTGCATCTCCGTGCGGAACTCGATACCCTCGGCGTACTCGAAGGGCGGCGGCTCGGTGGTGTCAGGGGCCCCGGTGCCGCTGCTGTTGCAGCCGGAAAGCCAGGCCAGGGCGAGCAATGTACACAGCACCTGGCCCGGGCTTTGACTGTGGCGGATTCTCATTATCGGAACTCCTGATCGTGAAACGGCAATGCTGCCATGGCGGGCGGACCTTGTCACAGAGTAAAAAATCCAGCAGTGTATTTCTAGGTGCCCTCTACTCAAATTCCATTTATTCTGGCACTTTTCCACATCGACAGGCTTTGGATAACAATAATGAGGCAAGTAACGATGATTCGCACACTCCCCAAGATCGCCATGCTGGCCCTGCTGCTTGGCCCCCTCAACGCCCTGGCGGACACCAGCGTCCTGTTCATCGGCAACAGTTTTACCTACGGGTACGGTTCCGCCGCCCGCTTCTACCGGGCGGATACCGTGACCGACCTGAACAACGAAGGTATCGGCGGGGTACCGGCCCTGTTCAAGTCCTTCGCCGACCAGGCGGGCCTGGACTACGATGTCTACCTGGAAACCCGCGGTGGCAGCAATATCGATTTCCACCTGGAGAACAAGCTCGGCGTCATTGGCCGCCGGCCGTGGGACCAGGTGGTGATGCACGGCTACAGCACCCTGGATGCCGACGACCCGGGCAATCCCCACAAGCTGGTGGCCAGCACGGCGGAAATGAGCGAGTTCCTGCGTAGCAAGAACCCCGAAGTCGATGTCTATCTGACCGCGACCTGGTCCCGCGCCGATCAGACGTATCAGACCGACCGCCCCTGGAGTGGCGAACCCATCGAACAGATGGCGCTGGATGTCCGCGCCGGTTACGACCTGGCCTCGGAAGCGGAGGGCGTGGCCGCCGTCAACCCGGTTGGCGAAGCCTGGAACCGCGCCATGGAGCTGGGCATCGCCGACCCGAATCCCTATGACGGCATCGAGCCGGGCAAGGTCAACCTGTGGTCCTGGGACCACTACCATGCCAGCAATTACGGCTACTACCTGGAAGCCCTGGTGGTGTTCGGCAACCTCACCGGGCGCGATCCGCGTTCGCTCGGTGAAAACGAATGCTCGGGCTACGAGCTGGGCATGGCCCGCAATGAAGTGGCGATGCTGCAGCAGGCGGCGTTTGATCAACTGGCCAGTGAGGGCAGGGTAGAGGCGGATCCGCTGGAGTTGCCGACGGCGGTCAATCCGGAGCGGTGTGTTTCCGGGCGGTAGAGATGGCTTCCCCCGCGCGTCTGGACAGCCTGCTGCAGGCTGCCCGGTTTGTCCGCCCGTATCGCTGGCCCCTGGCCGCGGCGCTCGTTGCCTTGCTGTTCACGGCGGCCGTAACCCTCATGCTGGTGCAGTACGTCCGCATCATCATTGATTCCGGGTTCGCCAGTGGTTCCCCACAGGCACTCAGCGGCGCGGTGGGAGGTTTCATTGCGGTGGCGGTCCTGCAAGCCCTGGGCACCTTTGCACGCTTTTACTGGGTCTCCTGGCTCGGCGAGCGTGTGACAGCGGACATCCGCAAGGCCGTATACGCGCATCTGCTTTACCTGCATCCGGCCTGGTTCGAGGAAAACCTCAGTGGCGAGATCCAGTCGCGGATCACCACGGACACCACGTTATTGCAGACGGTCATCGGTTCCTCCGCCTCGATTGCGCTGCGCAATACGCTGTTGCTGCTGGGAGGGGTGATTTTCCTGATCATCACCAATCCGCGACTCAGCGCCATCGTGCTGTCCTGCATACCCCTGGTCATTCTTCCTGTTCTGTATTTCGGACGCCGCGTACGTGCCTTCTCGCGGCGTACCCAGGATCGTATTGCCCATGTCGGTGCCTATGTCGGAGAGAGTCTGCAGCAGATCCGTACAGTCCAGGCCTACAATCACCAGGCAGAGGATGAACGGCAGTTTGCCGGCCATGTGGAAGAAGCCTTTGCCATGGCGAAGCGTCAGATCCGGGCCCGCTCCCTGCTCATCGCCCTGGTATTGATACTGGTGTTCTCGGCGTTGGCGGCCATGATCTGGGTGGGTGGTCAGGATGTCATCAATGGACGCATGTCGGCCGGAGAATTGACAGCCTTTGCCATCTACGCGGTGATTGTGGCCTCGGCCGTGGGCGCCATCAGTCAGGTGATCGGTGATCTGCAGCGGGCCGCCGGTGCTACGGAGCGCCTGATGGAGCTGCTTGATGCCGAGAGCCTGATCGTGGCTCCGGCGCAACCTGCTGTGCTGCCAGACCCCGTGCGGGGCAACCTGCGCATCGAAAACCTGTGCTTCGCGTACACCAGCCAGCGGGAGCACCCGGCATTGCACGACCTCGACCTGGACGTGCCGGCGGGGAGCAGCCTGGCCCTGGTGGGGCCATCCGGGGCGGGAAAATCGACGCTGTTTGATCTGTTGCTGCGTTTTCATGACCCGCAGGCGGGCCGGATTCTGCTCGATGGCATCGACATCCGCGAGCTCGACCCGCTCCTGCTGCGTGAACAGTTCGCCCTGGTCAGCCAGAATCCGGCCATGTTCACTGGCACCGTGGCGGACAATATTCGTTATGGGCGACCTGATGCCGATGAGGCGGCGATCCGCGCCGCCGCCGATGCGGCCTACGCCAGTGAATTCATTGAAAAGCTGCCCGATGGCTTTGACAGCCACATGGGGGAAGCCGGCGTGCGCCTGTCCGGTGGTCAGAAACAGCGACTGGCCATTGCCCGGGCCATCCTGAAGGATCCGCGCATCCTGTTGCTTGATGAAGCCACCAGTGCG
>JBNJGU010000186.1:0-5717 GCA_051747985.1 Pseudomonadota bacterium
TGTCCGCGACAATCAGGTGCAGGACCAGGATATTGAACTGTGGCACCCGGGCCGACGATTGAGCCGTCTGAGCCTGTGGCCACTGTTCGTGTATGAATCCAGCCTGGACCCGGACCGTACCCGTTTCACGGTGCTGGATCTGTTCCTGTTTTCGCTGTTTTCCTATGAACGCGAGGCGGGTGAACGCGAGTACAGTGTTCTGGGCCTGTTCCGCACCGCCAGTGGTTATGGCGAATTGCTGGAGGAATGATGGTCCCGTCCTGGCTGCATCAATGTCTGTTCTGCTTTGCTCTTCTCGGCAGCACACCCCTGCTGGCGCAGAATTACACGGCATCGGAGCTGCCCGCGCCCGAATGGCCGGATGAGTGGGTGACCGGGGACATGAATGGCAACGGCCGGCTGGACCTGATTCTGCCGGTATGGTCCCCCGAGCGGGGCCGGCAATTGGAAATCTACCTGCAACAGGCCGACGGGCGCTTTTCTGCGCAGGCCTCGCGCACGGTCGACATCCGCCCGGACATCATTGCCGTCAGCCTGGCCGATGTCCGGCCCCTGCCCGGCCAGGAGTTGATCCTGATCAGCCACTCCGCGGTCTACAGCCTCAGCAGTATGCTGCCGGGTTATGACAACAACCTGGAACGACTGTTCGACTGGGCATTCATCGCTTCGGTACCGGACCGCCAGCGCACGCTGTTCCTGCCGCCGGCACGGGACATCACCGGCAATGGCCGACTGGACCTGCTGCTTCCCGGCCGCGAACGCTACGGCCTGTTCACCTTGAGGGACGATGGCCGTTTCGATGCCCTGCATCAATTCAGTACCGAAAACGAGGACCTGGAACCCGAGGACCTGCCGCTCAACACCGGGCGCTTCGATACCGAAATCACCCTCAACGCGCGCGACGGCCTGTCGGTCCGTATCGTACCCCGCTCCAATTCCCTGTTCGAAGACTTTCTGCAAGACCGTCGTGGTCAGCAACAGAACCGGGACAACCTGCTTGAGTTCCGTCACCGCATGGCCGGGGCGGTCAGCGCCCCACTCCACTCCGGGGCGGGTCGGGACATCCTCTTTACCAATGTGGGGGACGACCTTCGGGCCCGTATCAACACCCTCTCGGTGCGGGAAGCCGGCGATCAGGCACGCATCGAGCACTGGCATGCGCCGGCCAACGATTCCGGAGACTACCGCCTGCTGGATGTCACCGGCAACGGCCGGATGGACCTGATCCGGATCGAGGACGACGAGGATGACTGGGATGTGCATTTCTATCGCAACCGCGAGGGGCGTTTCGACTTTGAGCAACCCGATCAGATCATGCGTTTCAGTGGCTATGACCTGCGGGTGAACGCACTGGACATCAGTGGGAACGGACAGCCCGAACTGGCCGTGACCTATTATACGATTCCGGCCACGGCAGCCCTGCGCAACGCCGGCATCGACCGCGTGCAACTGATCTACGGGGCTGCCGACGGCGACCAGGGACTGTTCAATACCCGGCCCGACTCGCGTCATGAGGAACGTTTTTCCGCCGATGCCGTGCGCGGCCTGTCCGAACCCATCCACCTGGCCGCCGACCTCGACGGGGACGGCCGCAAGGATGCACTCTATCTGACGGCGGACGGCATCCTGGCGGCCAGCCGCGTGGATGACAATCTGGCCATCAGTAGCGACTCTTTCTGGCAGTATGTGCCCAATCGCACCATCACCGGCTTTGATGTGCTCGACCTGAATGCCAACGGCCGTCCGGATCTGCTACTGCATCACTCCAACGCAACCACCGTACTGATGTCAGCACCATGAAAACAGGACTGTCACATCGCCTGATCCCACTTCTGCTGTCCCTGCTCTGGACCAGTGCCCCCGCCCATGCCGATCTCGACGGGTACCGGCAGATCGACTTTCGCCTGCCGCCGGACACCGGACAACTGCTGATCGTCGACGCCGACAACAACGGTCTTTCCGATCTGCTGGCCATTGCCGGCCATCGCCTCTCACTCTACCGGCAGACAGCCGAGGAGGGTTTTGACTTCAACACACCGGATGCGGTGCTGGAACTGCCCGGACGCTCGGCCGGCTGGGACATCAGTCATGCCTATCCGGCCCTTCGGGACGGGGGTGCTGGTGATGCCGCGGTGATGAGCGTGGTTGCACTGATTGATGGCAACCGGGTCGGTCTCTGGCAACTGGAGAATGGCGAATTCGGCGACGAACATACCCTGCTGTCGGAGGTTGACGGGTTTCCGGGGCGGGGCGTGTATGCCCTGCACTTCTCCCGCGACCTCAACGACGACGGCCGCGACGACCTGATCATCCCCGGTGCCGGGGCATTGAACCTCTACATGCGTAATGCCGACGGCAGCTATCAATCGCCCCGGCCGGTCCTGTCCGACATGCAGATCGACAGCCGTCTGCACACCGGTGACCTGATCAACCGCAGTGTGAACCAGTCAGTACGCATTCCGATGCTGGAACTGCGCGACGTCAATGCGGACGGCCTGCCGGACCTGATCGTTGACACGGAAGAGCGCCTGGAAGTGTTTCTGGCCAACGCGCAGGGCGAAGAGGCCTATTTCCCCAATGCGGCGAGTTACGCCGTGGACCGCACGGCAATCCGTGAGCGGCTGGGCGGTTTCGACGTCGACCAACTCGACTTCGCCAACCTCACCGGGATCCTCGCGCTGACTCACGAAGAGATTCTCGAAGACGTCAACGGGGACGGCATCGCTGATGCCCTGCTACGCGAAAGCGGCCGGGTGGCACTGTTTCTGGGCAACGAATCCGGCATCGATTTCAGCGCGCCCCAACAGATTCTTCGATCCGGCGGCAATGTGCTGACCACCTTCCTGCACGACGAGAACGGCAACGGACGGTCCGATCTCTGGCTGTGGCGGGTGGAACAGGTCTCGGTCGGAGACCTCTTCCTCTGGCTGGCGTTGTCGGGAAGCATCGACATCGAAGCCTTTGTCTACCACAACGAGGGGGATCAATTCGCGCGCCGGCCTGGACGCCGGATCACGGTCACATTGCGTTTTCCCTCCGCGGTACGCATGATCGGTTCGGTGCGCGACATCCGGGAGCGGGCGCGCTCGGTGGACCCGGTCATTCCCATGACCCGGGCCGACCTCGGCGAAGGCGAGTTGCAGGACCTGGTGGTGCTGTTCAACGAGCAGGTACGGATCTTCCGCAATGCGCTTGAACAGGAGCCCGCTTCCGACGAAGACCGCTTCCTGGCTTCACTGGACTACACTCGCAGCCGGGACGATTATGAAATCGACATCCGTCGCATGATCGATGACTTCGAAATCGACATCAATCGCGATCTGGACCGTGTACAGGACCGTACCGCGGACGCTGCTCTGCCCCTGCCCTTCGCACAGCAGCGCGGTGACGTCGCCGTCAACGACCTGAACGCGGACGGCCGCGACGATGTTTTTCTGTTCCTGCAACGCAGCAATGAGGCGGTCACCGGCATGCTGCTTTTATCGGAATGATCCATGCAGAAAGCCGTCCTGATACTTTTCCTGTCAGCCCCGGCGACGCATTGACTCCAGCTGCGGCGTTGTGACGCATTGCCAGCGTAGCACCTTCCTCTCTATTCTTGAACCGGCTGCACAGCGGAAAGCTCAGGGCATCATCATTCGTGGAGAACCACCCGATGGCAGGGCAGAAGAAGATCACCATCCGGGTGACCGGCATGGTCTGTGGTGGCTGCGAGGACGCCGTGGAGCGTGCCCTGGGGAAACGGGAAGGTATCCAGCAGGTGCACGCCGACCATGTGGCGGAGCGCGTCACCATCACTGTTGACCCGGACCTCATTGACCGGGAAACGATTGCCGACGCGATCAACGAGGCGGGCTTCATCGCTCATGACCCCGACCCCGGGCCTTATCAGTCCGAGGCGCCGATCGCCACTTCCCCGCCCGCATCACCGGAACCGGTCCACGGTCACCGCCTTCGCAACCTCTTCCTTTTCGTTGTATTGCTCGTCGTCATCGGTGGCATCGTACAATGGGGCCGCAGCATGATGCCGGACATCATGATGCAGCTCAACGCCGGTATCGGGTATACCACGCTGTTCCTGATCGGCTTCCTGACCGGTTTTCACTGCATCGGCATGTGCGGCAGCTTCGTGGTCAGCTACGCCTCGCGCACCCATTCCTTGAGACAGTCCGTGTTCTCGCACGCCGCCTATGGAAGCGGGAAAACGCTTTCCTACACGACATTCGGCGCCCTGTTCGGCCTGGCCGGCGCGCTGATCACGGTGACGCCGGCTCTGCGGGGCTACGCGGCCATTTTCGCGGGACTGTTCCTGCTGCTGTTCGGACTGAAAATGCTCAACATCATCCCCGCCATGCGCCTGCTCAACCCCCGTTTCCCCCGGGCCGTCACGAAGAAGGTCACCGGCACACTGGAGCGCACCCGTCACCCCTTCGTGATCGGATGGCTGAACGGACTGTTGCTGGGCTGCGGTCCGCTGCAGGCGATGTACATCCTGGCGGCGGGCACGGGAAGCGCGACGGAGGGAGCGCTGATGCTGTTCCTCTTCGGCCTGGGCACGTTGCCGCCGCTGCTGGGCTTCGGGTTCTTTGCCAGCTATCTGTCACAGGCCTCGATCCATCAGATCGTGCGCGTCTCCGGCGTGCTTGTCATCATCATGGGTGCCTTGATGCTGGACCGGGGGGCGGGGATGCTGATGGCGGCGTGATCACGACTTCCGAATACGACGGGACATGGTGCCCGGGATCGTGTTGTTTCCCATGCGGGAATCCCCCTCGTTGTGATCGATTGCATCACACCTATCGAGGTGGTGTCCGTCAGCGCAGCGGGGCCACGCCCTGCCCGGCCAGCTCCGGGAAGTCATCATGCATGGTAAGGGCTTCGGTGCGCTCGCGGCTACCCAGGAACTCCGGACGACGCGATGGCGCGGCAAACGGCTCCTCCAGCGGGTTGTCCACGCTGTTGTAGACGAAGAACAGGTTAGAGCGTGGCCAGGGGGACATGTTCTCATTCGAGGCATGAAGCGCATTGCACTCGAACAACAGCAGGGATCCGGCCGGCCCCTTGGGGGCGACAATGCCGCCACGCCTGGCCAGCTTTGCCAGGGTTGCCTGGTCCGGCACACCGACCTGCTGATTCTGTAACGACTTTTCCCAGTTCCGCTCCGGGGTCTCTCCGACGCAGGGCACGAAATAGTGATGCGAACCCGGAACCAGCATCAATGGTCCATTGAACTCGTTATTGTCGGTGAGCATGATCGAGGCGCTGACCGCTCGCATGCGCGGCATGCCGTCCTCGGCGTGCCAGGTCTCGAAATCCGAGTGCCACTGGAATCCGCTGCCCTCGAAACCGAACTTGTCGTTGATCCGCGACTGGTGGATGTACACCTCGCTACCGAGCAGCTGGCGCACCATGCCCAGTATCCGGGCATCCCGGGTGAGACGGTCAAAGAGCGTCGAGAGCTCATGCATGGCAAACACGGAGCGGATACGCCCACTTTTGGGGTCGGCGATGACCTTTTCATCCTGCATCAGCTCGGGGTCCGCCGCCATCTCCTTGAGTTCGTCGAAGAACGGAGCCACCCGGTCATAGGAAAAGAAACCCTCGAACCAGAGGAAACCATCCCGCTCGTAGCGGGAGAGCGCCACTTCATCCAGCGGCCCCTCCCATCGCCGCTCCTTGCGCGCATGGACGATCGGGTCCAGGCGCCGCAGCGGCTC
>JBNJGU010000187.1:0-5696 GCA_051747985.1 Pseudomonadota bacterium
CGGGCCGGCCAAAACATGGCCTGATTGATCCTGCCCCGCCTGCCGCCCCGCTCGGATCTCTGTCCGGAGTAATCCCCACCGCCAAAGCATCATCACCCCTCACCCGGTCCGCTCCACGAGCCAAACGGACTCAGCGCTCTCCATTCCGAAAGCAGGCTTGTCAGGGGGTATTCGGGGGCACTGACTGCCAGGCCGCCCTGCGCCTGCGCGTCCGCCTCCAGGACTGGCGCGGGATTGAACATTTCAGCGTGGAAATGACCTCGAAAGAGAGCCCTCCGGGCGGGGGCCGGCATCAGGATCAATCAGGCCATGCTTTGCCCGGCGCCAGAAATCGGATAGACACGGACAACTCCGCGAGGCGGTCCCTCGCCGAGCGCTTGGGAGTCCGATTTCTGGCGCCGGGCAATGGCCGATCCTGATGCCGGCCCCCGCCCGGAGGGCTCGTGCTACGAAGTGATTCCCAATGAACCGTCTAACGCCAGTCCTGGAGGCGGGCGCGCAGGCGCAGGGCGGCCTGGCTGTGGATCTGGCTGATGCGGGACTCGGTCACCCCCAACACCTCCCCGATCTCCTTCAGGTTCAGCTCCTCGTCGTAATACAACGCCAACACCAGCTTCTCCCGCTCCGGCAACCCCTCGATGGCGGCAGCCAGGTTCTTGCGGAACTGCTCGTCCTGGTGGCCCTGTCCCGGGCCGAGGGTGGTGCCGGCGATGCGGTCGAGGCCGGAGTCCTCGCCGTCGCCCAGGTCCTCGAAGCTGAACAGGCGGCTGCCGGAGGCGTCCTGGAGGATGGTGTAGTAGGTGTCGAGGTCGATGCCCATTTCCTCGGCCACGTCCTGGTCGCGGGCGTCGGTGCCGGTGCGGGCCTCGACGGCGCGGACGGCCTCGGCGACTTCGCGGGACTTGCGGTGCACCGAGCGCGGGGCCCAGTCGCCCTTGCGGATCTCGTCGAGCATGGCGCCGCGGATGCGGATGCCGGCGTAGGTCTCGAAGCTGGCGCCCTTGCTGACATCGTACTTCTGCGCGGCCTCCAGCAGACCGATCATGCCGGACTGCATCAGGTCATCGAGCTGGACGCTGGAGGGCATGCGGGCCAGCAGGTGATGGGCGATGCGTTTGACCAGCGGGGTGTGTTCGGCCACCAGTTCTTCCATGCTACGGGCCTGGGCTGCGGTGTAGAGATTGGCTCCACTGGCTGCGTTCATCGGTATTCGGCCTCAGGCGGTATCGCGGATCAGACGTTCGACGAAAAACTCCATGTGCCCGCTGGGCCCGCTGCGCAACGGCCAGTCGGCCACTTCGCGAGCCAGACGCTGGTAGGCCCGGGCTGCGGGGGATCCGGGCCAGCCCTCCAGCAGTGGCACCTGGCGCTGTGTGGCCTTGCGCAGGGTGTCATCCCAGGGCACGTCGCCGGCATACTGCAGATTGACATCCAGGAAACGGGTGGCGGCGGCTGCGAACTTGCGGAACAGTCTCTCACCCTCGGTGGCGCTGCGCGTCATGTTGGCGACGATGCGGAAGTCGCGTTTGTCGCAATCGCGGTTGAGCACCTTGATCAGCGCATAGGCATCGGTCATCGAGGAAGGCTCGTCGCAGACCACGATGATGACTTCGCGGGAGGCACTGACAAAACTGACCACGTTGTCGGCGATGCCGGCGGCGGTATCGATCAGCAGCACGTCCATGTCGTCGCCCAGCTCACTGAAGGCACTGATCAGCCCTCCATGCTGTTGTTGGCTCATGTTGGTGACCGCCCGGATGCCGGACGAGGCAGGTATCACATGCAGCCCCTGGTCGGTGGTGACGAGAATGTCGCGCAGTTCACAGCGCCCTTCCATGACATCGGCGATGGTGTGTTCGGCGCGGATGCCGAGCAACACGTCGACGTTGGCCAGCCCCATGTCCGCATCCAGCAGAACCACGCGCTTGCCCATGGCGTTCAATGCCAACCCGAGATTGACCGACATGCTGGTCTTGCCGACACCGCCCTTGCCGCCGGTGACAGCCACCACCTGGATGGGATTCTCCCCGCTCACCTTCTGTACTCTCCTGTATTGTTACTGCGCTGCGCGACGTCGTCAGGACGTCAGTGGCACCATATCGTTATTGTCCAGACCGCCACCCCAGACCTGACCGAACGCATCGGCGCGACGCTCCTGTTCCCCGGAGCGTTTCTGTTCATCCTCTTCCGGCGATCCCAGCGCGACCGCGCGGCTGACCAGGCGGTGGGCCTGCGCCACACGGAGGTCATCCGGAATGCCCTGACCATGGGTCTCGTACAACACCGGCAGACAGCGGTCGATGACCAGCGCCAGGGCCTCACCGAGCGTGCCGGCCTCGTCCAGCTTGGTCAGAATGCAGCCATTGAGGTTGGCCGGCGCATGCGCGCGCCAGGCCCGTTCCAGCACCCTGCCCTGGCTGGTGCAGGACAATACCAGATACTTCTGTACGTGGGGTACCTCCTGTAATGCCTGCAGCTGGTCCTGCATGGCCTGATCCTCGCCATTGAGCCCGGCCGTGTCAACCAGCACCAGGGACTTGTGGCGCAGTGCCTCCAGGGTGCCGGCCAGATCGTGGCGCTGGTCCACCACGCGCACGGTGACACCGAGGATGCGGCCCAGGGTACGCAGCTGCTCGTGGGCGGCGATACGATAACTGTCGGTGGTGACCAGGGCCACGGCATCGGCGCCGTGTTCCAGCACATAGCGGGTGGCCAGCTTGCCGATGGTGGTGGTCTTGCCCACGCCGGTCGGACCCAGGAACGCGAACACGCCGCCCCGGGCGACCGGGTCCTCACCACGGACGGGGACGGCGCGGTTGAGCCAGGCCAGGGTGAAGCGCCAGGCCTGGGACGGGGTGTATTCGGGCTTCAGCCGCTCCATCAGGTCACGGCTGAGGTATCCCGGAACCCCCATGTTGCCGAGCTTCTCCCAGATGCTGGCCTGCACCGGTGTGCGCTGGCTGAACTGCTCCCAGGCCAGCCCGGCCAGACGCTGCTGCAACAGACTGCGGATGGTGTTCAGTTCGGAGCGCATCTGACGCATTTCGCCGTTGTCGGCTGGCGGGGTCTCCTGCTGCTGCCGGGCCGGCGCCGCCTGACCGGCCAGGGTGTCGAGGCGCTCGCGCAGGGTCTTGCTCTCCATGCTGATCTGCTGGTCCTTGAGTACGTCACTGAAGGCCGGCGTCGATGACTCCGCTTCACCCGATGGCTCCCCGGCCAGCAGTTCCACTCCACCCTCTTCCAGCTGGCGACTGGACAGCACCACGGCATCCTCGCCCAGTTGCCGGGTGACTTCCTTGAGACCGTGCCTCATGTCCCGCGCTACGATTCGCTTCACTTTCATGGCCTGCTGATCCTCTTCACTGGCCGATGGTAGCCACAATGGTGATCTGTTTGTTTTCCGGCACTTCCTGATAGGACAGCACCCTCAGTCCGCTGACCGTGTACCGCACGAAGCGGGCCAGCATGGGCCGCAGGGGTGCCGCCACCAGCAGCACCGGCACATTGCCGGCCGCCTCCTGCGAACGGGCGGTCTGTACCAGCGAGCGTTGCAGGCGTTCGGCCATGCCCGGCTCGATGACCATGCTGTCATCCTCCAGCGCGTTGTCGCCCTGTTGATTCTGTTGCTTCATGGACTTAAGCAATATCTGTTCCAGGCCGGGGTCCAATGTCATCACAGGCAGCTCTGACGCGTCTCCGAACAGTTCCTGCACGATCACCCGCGACAGCGCCACCCGCGCCGCGGCGGTCAGAGTGACGGGATCTTGACTCCGCGCGGCCGTCACCGCCAGCGCTTCGGCGATGCTGCGCATGTCGCGAACCGGCACGCCCTCGCGCAACAGGTTCTGCAGCACCTTGAGCAGGACATTGGTACTGATCTGCTTGGGCAGCTCCTCCGCCAGCCGCTTTGAGGTGCGGCCCAGCATGTTCAGCAGTTCGTGCACTTCCTCGTGACCCAGCAGTTCGTGGGCATGCTGTTGCAGCAGGGAATTCATGTGCGTTGCCACCACGGTGCTGGAGTCCACCACCGTGTAGCCCATGCCCTGCACCTGATCCTTCTGGGCCGGTTCGATCCAGACCGCCTCCAGTCCGAAGGCGGGATCTTTGGTCTCGATACCCCTGGGTTTGCCGAACACCTGACCCGGATTGATGGCCATGTCCCGATCCGGGTGGATCTCGCCCCCACCCAGCTTCACGCCCATCAGGGTGATGCGGTATTCGTTGGGCTGCAGGTCAAGGTTGTCGCGGATGTGCACCGAAGGCACCAGGAAGCCCAGCTCCTGCGACAGCTTCTTGCGGATGCCACGGATCCGGCCCAGCAATGCCCCGCCCTGCGCCTTGTCCACCATGGGGATGAGCCGGTAACCGACCTCCAGCCCCACGGTATCCACCGGCGCCACATCGTCCCAGCCCAGTTCCGGCGGTTCGGTCTCCGCCTTCGGTTCGGCACCGGGCCTTGCGGCACCATCCCTGCCACCGGCACGTTGTGTCCGCTCCGCGGTCGAAGCCGGCTGATCCGCCTCTTCCGCCTGTCCGGCCTGCTGGTGGCGCCAGTAGATGAAGCCGGCCCCGGCGAACGCGGCCGCCGCCAGTGCCAGGAAGGCGAAGTGCGGCATGCCGGGCACGATGCCCATGATGAACAGCACCGACCCGGCGATACCCAGTGATCGCGGATTGGCGAACATCTGCCCGACCACCTGACTGCCCATCATCTCGTTGTTGTTGTTGCGCGTGACCATGATGGCCGCGGAAGTGGACAGCACCAGGGCCGGAATCTGTGCGACCAGGCCATCACCGATGGTCAGCAGCGCATAGCGCTCGGTGGCCTCGCCGAAGCTGAGCGCGTACTGCATCATGCCGATGGCCACCCCGCCCAGCAGGTTGATGACCAGAATCAGTATGCCGGCCACGGCATCGCCCTTGACGAATTTGCTGGCCCCGTCCATGGCGCCGTAGAAGTCGGCTTCCTGGGTGATCTCCTGGCGCCGGTCGCGGGCCTGTTCCTGGTCGATGATGCCCGCGTTGAGATCGGCATCGACCGCCATCTGCTTGCCTGGCATGGCATCCAGGGTGAAACGCGCACTGACCTCGGCGATCCGTCCGGCGCCCTTGGTCACCACCACGAAGTTGATGATGATCAGGATCACGAAAACGATCAGGCCCACGGCATAGTTGCCGCCGATCACCACCTCACCAAAGGACTCGATGACCTTGCCGGCCGCCGCCCCGCCCTCGTGACCGTTGAGCAGCACCACCCGGGTCGAGGCCACGTTCAGCGCCAGGCGCAACAGGGTGGCCACCAGCAGGATGGTCGGGAACACGGCAAAGTCCAGCGGCCGCATGGCATAGACCGCCACGCAGAGCACGACCAGGGCGATGGTGATGTTGAAGGTGAAGAAGACATCGAGCAGGAACGGCGGAATCGGCAGCGTCATCATCGCCAGGATGACCAGCAACAGTACCGGGATGCCCAGATTGCCGCGCGTCAGATTGCGGGCATTGATCATCACGTTCTGGCGATTGATTGACGTTCCGATGGCCATGGGGGTGTCAGTGGGTTCCTGCGTTCAAATTATTGACGTGCTCACGGGGTTGGGGCGTGAGATTCCTGTACCGACGGGGGTCAGTGCAAGATTCTGGCCAGGCTGGGGGCCCGGGTGGTGGGTGGCGTGGGGGGGGGTTGATTAAAAACCCGG
>JBNJGU010000188.1:0-5664 GCA_051747985.1 Pseudomonadota bacterium
CAATGCCATTTTCATGACCTCCGGGGACATTCCGGCGGCCGAGCACCAGGCGCGATTCGAGGCACTGGCCCTGCATCGGTTCAAGGACACCGACACGGTAGAGCCGATCACCATCCCGGATGAGAAGCGCTACCTGGCACCACTGCAGGTGTCCCACTTCTACCCGGTGGACGAGGCGGACACCGGAAACCGCAGCCACATCACCGTCGGCTGGCTGCTCGGTAACAGCACGGACATGCAGGCCCAGTTCCGCGCCCAGCTCCTCAACGCCGTGCTGCTGGATCACAGCGCCAGCCCGCTCCTGCACGCGCTGGAGACCACCGACCTGGGCACCGCCCCGTCTCCGCTGTGCGGGCTGGAAGATGCCAATCGCGAGATGAGCTTCCTGTGCGGCCTGGAAGGCTGCGCGGACGATGCCACCGAAGCGGTGGAAAACCTGATACTGGACACTCTGAAGCAGATCGCCGAACAGGGCGTGGACCAGGGCCAGGTGGAGGCCGCGCTGCACCAGCTGGAACTGGGTCAACGCGAAATCGCCGGCGACGGTCACCCCTATGGCCTGCAGTTGCTGGCCACCGGCCTGGGCGCCGCTATCCACGGCGGCGACCCGCTCGACCTGCTGGACATTGACCCGGTGCTGGAACAACTGCGCGAGGACATCCGCGATCCACAGTTCATCCCCGGCCTGATCCGGGAGTGGCTGCTGGACAACCCGCACCGGGTCACACTGACCCTCAAGCCGGATCCGGACATGGCCGCCCGCGCCACCGAGGCCGAACAGAAGCGCCTGCAGCGCATCCAGGCACAGCTTGACGACGAGGAGAAGCAGCGCATCGTCGAGCGTGCCCGAGCCCTGAAGGAGCGCCAGGAAGCCGAGGACGACGACAGCATCCTGCCCAAGGTGGGCCTGGACGACGTGCCGGCGGAGATTCCCGACGTGCGCGGCACCGATCTGCGGATCGGCGCACAGCCCGCGCGCTTCTACGCCCAGGGCACCAACGGCCTGAGCTACCAGACCGTGGTCGTGGATTTGCCGGCCCTGGATGGCGACCTGCTTGACCTGTTGCCCCTGTACACCGCCTGCCTGACCGAGCTGGGCGTGGGCGAACGCGACTACGCCGAAGTGCAGGCCTGGCAGTCCGCCGTCAGTGGCGGCCTGAGCTGCAGCGCCCGCTTCCAGAGCCACATCGATGACGAACAGCAACACCGCGCCATACTGACCCTGTCCGGCAAGGCCCTCAATGCGCAACAGGAGGCAATGAGCGAGCTGCTGCACGACACCTTCTTCAACGTACGGTTCGATGAAACCCAGCGCATCCGTGAACTGATCGAGCAGATGGCCGCGCGTCAGCAGCACGCCATCACCGGCCGTGGTCATATCATGGCCGTCAACCTGGCCAGCAGCGGCATGAGCCCCACCGCTGCCCTCAACCACCGCTTCGGCGGTCTGCAGGGCATCCGCACCATGAAGACGCTGAGCCAGTCACTGGCCGGAGACGGGCGCGAAGCGGCCCTGCAGCGCATCACCGACGGTTTCCGCGCCATTCACGAGCTCATCACATCGGCACCCCGCCAGTTTCTGCTGATCGCCGAGGAAGAGCAGCAACAGCCACTGCACGACCTACTGGCCCGCCTCTGGAGCGAGCCCTGTGGCCAGGCAGCCAGCACTCTGTCGCTGCCGCCGGTGCGCGAACCGGTACAGGCATTGTGGACCACCCAGACCCAGGTCAACTTCGTGGCCCGGGCCTTCCCCACCGTGACCTCCTCGCATCCGGACTATGCCCCGCTGTGCGTGCTGGCCTCGTTGCTGCGCAACAGTTTCCTGCATCGTGCCGTGCGCGAACAGGGTGGCGCCTATGGCGCCGGCGCCGATCAGGACGGCAATGCCGCCGCCTTCCGCTTCTTCTCCTATCGCGATCCGCGCCTGCAGGAAACCCTGGACGATTTCGATCGCGCAGTGGACTGGGTGCTGGAACAGCCCCACGAGTGGCAGCAGATCGAAGAGGCCATCCTGGGTGTGATCAGCTCCATGGACCGCTCCACCTCCCCGGCCGGCGCGGCCCGACAGGCTTTCTTCAACGAGCTGTTCGGCCGCGACCGCGATCACCGCATGGCCTTCCGCAAGCGCGTGTTGAACGTGAACCTGGAACAGTTGCGAGACGTCGCGCAGCGCTACCTGAAGCCGGAACAGGCCAGCGTGGGCGTGGTCAGCCATCGAGAGGCCGAAGTGCCAGCCGGACTGAAGGCAGAAAACCTCTGAAAGATCAACATGTTAAGAACAGCATACGCTGGTGCGGGAATTTTTTTCAGATTTTTTTGCCAATCCGGGGAACAAAACGGCCCGGAAGCAGTCTGAATAAGTGAAGGTAGATTGCAGACAAAATTGTGGGTTTTGTTTCATTTTATCTCTCCCTTGATAGTAGTATCTTTCTTCAGATTGGCCCGACCATCCCCGGTCGGGCCTTTTTTTTCGTCTGTTTTTTGGTGCCATGGTTCGCTCCTGGTGGTCTCGGGATCGGGGCCGTGGCGAGGGTGAGCCGGGGATCGGCCATTGCCCGGGCCGGAAAATCGGACTCCCAAGCGCTCGCCGAGGGACCGGCTCGCGGAGTTGTCCGTGTCTATCCGATTTTCCGGCCCGGGCAAAGCATGGCCTGATTGATCCCCGGCTCACCCTCGCCACGGCCCCGATCCCGAGACCACCAGGAGCAGCCAGTGGTACCCGCCCACAGTCGAAAAGAGGCCCGAAAGATTCAGAGGAGTTGAACGTGGCACGAAGCGCACAATGCGGCGTGCTCCGCCGCCCCGGGGGGATCCCGCCACTGGATCAATCAGGCCACGCTTATCCGGGCCCGAAAAATCGGTAGACACGGACAACTCCGCGAGCCGGTCCCTCGGCGAGCGCTTGGGAGTCCGATTTTTCGGGTCCGGATGTGGCCGATCCAGTGGCGGGCTCACCCCGGGGCGGCGGAGCACGCCGCATTGTGCGCGGGGCTATCAGAGCCCGCTCTCAGAAGAAGATGCGTTGCCACCACGGCCGCGCCAGGTCCTCCCGGCACTGCGCGTATTGCCCCGCGTATCGATCCGCATTGGCCTGCACCCGGTCCGCGACATTCAGCAACCACGGCTTGTCCCGGTACGTGCCCCGGGCAAAGCCACCGTTGCCCTCGTGATAGGCCAGATAGAGATTGCGCGCATCACGGGGCGAGATGCCATTGCGCTGGATGCTGTTGCGGTTGTACCAGCCGATGAAGTCCACGGCATCACCGAAGTGACTGCGCACGGCCAGGCGGTTGCCGGTGTCATCCCGGTAGGCTTCCCAGGTGGCGTCGATGGCCTGGGCGTAGCCGCGGGCGCTCGAGGGGCGGAACCAGGGAATGAAGCCGAGCAGGCGCCGGCGCTCGGGCCGGGCTCGGGCATTAAAGGCGGACTCCTGGTAAATGAAGGCCATCGTGACGGGAACGGGAATACCCCAGTCCTGCTCGGCGCTCTCGGCGGCACGGTACCAGGAGCGGCGCTCCTCGAACATGGAGCAGACGTTATCCGGATTCTCGGGGCGGGTGCCCAGGCAACCGCCAAGCCACAGCGCCAGTGCGCCCACAAGCAGTACACGCGGTACCGCCGATGTGTGGCGATCGCGCGGCATCATGCCTCGTGCTCCGCCAGCAATGCCAGCAGGCCCTGTTCATCCGTCACATCCACACCCAGTTCCTCGGCTTTCGTCAGTTTGGAGCCAGCACCGGGGCCGGCCACCACGCAGTGGGTCTTCTTCGAGACACTGCCGGACACCCTGGCACCCAGCGCCTGCAGGCGCGCTTTGGCCTCGTCACGGGTCATGGCCTCGAGGGTACCGGTCAGCACCCATGTCTGACCGGCCAGGGCATCGGAGACTTCCCGTCGCGCCTGTTCCCGCCATTGCACGCCCGCCTCGCGCAGACGTCGGATCACATCACGGTTATCGTCATTGCCGAAGAACACGACAATATGACGGGCCACGATCGGGCCGACATCATCGACCTGTCGCAGAGCCTCCTCGTCGGCTTCCATCAGGGCTTCCAGACTACCGAAATGCGCGGCCAATGCCGCCGCCGTGGCCTCGCCCACTTCACGGATACCCAGCGCGTAGAGCGCCCTGGGCAGCGTGGTCTGACGACTCCGATCGATGGCCGCCAGCAGATTGTCCACGGATTTCTCGCCCATGCGCTCCAGATCCAGCAACGACTCACGCTGCAGACAGAAAATATCGGCCGGATCGTGCACCAGTTCCGCCTCCACCAGCTGCTCGATCAGACGGTCACCCAGGCCCTCGATATCCAGCGCCCCGCGGGAACAGAAATGTTTCAGGGATTCCTTGCGCTGAGCCGGGCAGACCAGACCACCGGAACAACGGTATAACACGTCACCATCAGGCTCCACCGCGCTGCCACAGGCGGGACAATGCGCCGGCATGGTGATCACCCGACGCTTCACCGGGGCCTCATCGCGAAGGGGCTCTGGAATGTCTTCCTCCTGAACCACCTGGACGATCTGCGGGATCACATCCCCGGCGCGGCGGATCACCACCCGGTCCCCGATCTGTACATTGAGGCGCTCCACCTCCGCCATGTTGTGCAGCGTGGCATTGCTGACCGTGACGCCGCCGACAAACACCGGCTGCAGTCGGGCCACCGGAGTGATCGCGCCAGTGCGGCCGACCTGGAACTCGACATCCCGGAGCCAGGTGGCGGCTTCCTCGGCCGGAAACTTCCACGCCACCGCCCAGCGTGGCGTGCGCGCCGTCGCGCCAAGATGCTGCTGCAGGCGGTAGTCATCCAGTTTGAACACGGCGCCGTCAATCTCGTAATCCAGCGTATCGCGCAGTTCCAGCAATTGTTGCGCATACTCCAGACACTGACGCCAACCCTCCACCACCGAGCGCCGCGGGTTCACCGGAAAGCCCCACTCACCCAGCCTGTCCAGGGTGTCACTCAGGGTTCGCGGCCAGTCGCCGGCCTCTTCCACCAGACCGGTACCATAGACAAAGAAAGACAACGGACGCTGCGCGGTGATTCTCGGGTCCAGCTGACGAAGCGCACCGGATGCGGCATTGCGTGGATTGACGAACACATGATCCCCGCTCTCCCCGGCCTGCCGGTTCATGTGCTCGAACCCCGATCGCGGCATGTAGATCTCGCCACGGACCTCGAGTCGCCGTGGCGGGCGGGTACCGGTCAGTCGCAACGGAATGTCATTGATGGTGCGCACATTGTGAGTGATGTCTTCACCGACGACCCCGTCGCCGCGAGTGGCGCCCCGGATCAGCTTTCCGTGCTCGTACAGCAGACTGACGGCGACACCGTCGATCTTGGGCTCGCAACTGTAGGCCAGGGCCCCCTGATGGTCCAGCTGCTCACGGATACGATGCTCGAAGGCCTGCAGTTCCTCCCCGGCCACCACCTTGGCCAACGACATCATGGCCTGTTCATGGGTGACCTGACGGAAGGTGTCGACGGGGGCGGCCCCGACCCGCCGGGACGGCGAGTCCTCTGTCACCAGATCGGGCCAGTGTGCCTCGATGGCCAACAGCCTGTCGAACAACCGGTCATAGTCGGCATCGGGAATGACCGGTGCATCGTCCTGATGATAGCGGGCGTTATGGTACTCGATATCCCGGCGCAGCAGACGCAG
>JBNJGU010000189.1:0-5592 GCA_051747985.1 Pseudomonadota bacterium
CACTCAGCCCCATGTCCATGATCGCCATGTTGGCCTGATAACCGACGTTATACATGCCATAGAACATGGCAGGGAATGCCGCCAGCCACACGGTGATCATGATGCGCTTCAGATCGATACCGTCGCGCACATGCGAGCCCGACCGCGTTACGGAAGCAGGACTGTAGAAAATGGTATCGACCGCCTCGTACAACGGGTAGAGCTTCTGGAAGCGCCCGCCCTCGTCAAAATGAGGCTCGATTCTGTCAAGAAATGTACGCAAACCCATGATGTCAGATTTCCATTAAGTCTCTTTTTCGATCCGCTTCAGATTGTTGCGCAGGATCGGACCATATTCGTACTTGCCGGGGCAGACATAGGTGCACAGCGCCAGATCTTCCTCATCCAGTTCAAGGGCACCCAGATCCATGGCGGATTCGATATCCGTGACAATGAGCGCACGCAGCAACTGGGTTGGCAGGATATCCAGCGGCATGATGGTCTCATAGGTACCAATCGGAACCATTGCCCTCTCGCTACCATTGGTTGTCGTGGTGAAATCGAAACGCTTGCCCCGGAACAGGGAAGAGAGATAGATGCTCAGGTTCGAGTGACGATTGATTCCGGGAGAAAGATACGACATGAACTCCCGTTCACTCCCTTCACGCAACACGGAAATCTGCTGATGGTAACGCCCCAGATAATGTTCTGGATCGCGGGCGTTGCGTCCGGAAAGGACAGAGCCTGAAATGATACGGTTGTCGCCATCCTTCAGCTCGCCGGCGGTCAGTTCGGTCAGATCCGCTCCAATACGGGTGCGAAGCAGGCGCGGAGTTTCCACCTGCGGCCCGCCCAGCGCAACAACCCGCTCGGTCCAGATTCTGCCGGTGCTGAACAGCTTGCCGATTGCCACCACGTCCTGGGCATTGATGCTCCACACCCACTTGTTCAGGCTTACCGGCTCCAGAAAGTGGATATGGGTACCGGTAAGACCCGAAGGGTGTGGTCCATCGAAATCCGCGACCGCAATATTGTCGGCCGTATGTTCATCCTCCAGCCCACTGAAGCTACCAGCGCGGCGACAGACATGCACTCTGCCGTCCGTCAGACGTGATAGCAATCTGAGACCACGCAGAAAATCATCCAGGTGCTCGCGGATGATCACTTCCTGATCCGCGGCCAACGGATTGCTGTCCATGAGATTGACAAAAATGGCCGCCGGACGGCTGTCGGGAGCAGGAACCCGGCTGTATGGCCGGGTCCTCAGTGCCGTCCAGAGCCCGGAGGACACCATATTGTCAATGATGGCATCACGATCCAGGGCTGCGAGTGCATGATCGTCATAGGACTGAAACGTTTCCTGATCCGCCTGATCCTCATCCAGATCGATCACCAGCGACAGGAACACGCGACGCTTGCCACGATTGACCGCTCGCACCGTACCGGTGCCCGGCGATGTATAGACGACGCCCTCGGTTTTCTTGTCGGTGAACAGCGTCTGGCCCAGGCGGACCCGATCTCCCTCGCTGACCTGCATGGTGGGCTTCATGCCCACATAATCCCGTCCCAGAACGGCTACCGAGCGCACAGGCCGTGCATCCTCGATACGCTGTTCCGGCGCACCCGTGATGGGTATGTCCAAACCGCGCTTAATCTTGATCATTCACCACGCCTGATTTTTTCTGGATAATCGATACACCGGCCAATCGGTGGAGGTATCAGCAAGGGCAGCCGTATACTGCACCAGGCCATAGGCCTCACCAGGCTGCTGTACGTTGAGAGTGACGGAGTCTGCCGCCAGCAAACCCGGGCATGATCTCGAAGACAACCCGGATTCCGGCTCAGGCAGTTTATCCATGCCTCGAACCGCGCTTACAAACCGCGCCCAATTATAGAGACAAGCCCACTGATTTACCAGCGTTTGCCTTCGATTTTGGCTGAATCGGAGGGAGCTGTACCGACGGTCGGAGGCCGATACAGCCCTATATTGACAATATTCTGTCAGGCACCCTGCGGGTACGCCCTGAAGTTCACACCAGCCATCCGGTAGACCATCCGGACCACCTGGTTGCAGTAACCGAACTCGTTGTCATACCACAGATACAGGACGCAGCGGTTGCCTTCCACGATGGTGGCATTGGAATCCACGATGGCCGCCTCTCTCGAGCCGACGAAGTCGCTGGATACCGCATCCGGATCCTGGGTGTAATTGATCTGGTGCTGCAGAGGAGAGTGCAGGGCCAACTGCCGCAGGAATTCGTTGATGTCTTCCTTGCTGGTCTGCTGATCCAGATTCAGCATCAGTATGGCCATGGACACATTGGGAATCGGTACCCGGACGGCATTACCCGTGAGTTTCCCCTTCAGCTCGGGGACGGCTTTCACGACGGCCTTGGCGGCCCCGGTCTCGGTCAATACCATGTTCAACGCCGCACTGCGCCCCCGGCGATTTCCCTTGTGGTAATTGTCGATCAGGTTCTGATCATTGGTATAGGCATGCACGGTTTCGACATGACCACTGACGATCCCGTACTTGTCATTGAGCACCTTCAATACCGGCGCGATGGCATTGGTGGTACAGGAAGCGGCCGTGATGATGGTGTCATCCGGCGTAATCTGGTCATCATTGATGCCGTATACAATGTTCTTCAGGTTTCCCTTGCCGGGAGCGGTCAGCATGACCTTGCTGGCCCCCCTGGCCTTCAGGTGCTGCCCGAGACCAGCCTCATCGCGCCACTTGCCGGTATTGTCGATGACCAGCGCATCATCAATTCCGTACTGTGTGTAATCGATCTCGTCCGGTGCATTGGCATAGATGATATGGATTTTGTTGCCGTTGGCGATCAGGCAGTTGTTCTCCTCATCGATACGCACGGTCCCCTGGAAGGCGCCATGGACGGAATCGGACGTGAACAGACTGGCCCGCTTGATCAGGTCACCTTCCTGCCCCGGTCTCACCACCACGGCTTTCAGGCGCATGACCTCACCGGTACTCGTGCGTTCGATCAGCAGGCGCGCGATAAGCCGGCCGATCCGGCCGAACCCGTACAGGACGATATCCTGCGACTTGTCCACCGGCTTGTCCTTGACGCCGACCAACGGCTGCAGCTCGCGCTGCACGAAGGCCTCCACATCGGCCTTGTCGCCCCGCTCTTCCTGCTCCTCCATGAACTTGACGGTAAGCTTGCCAAGGTCGATCTGGCAATGCCGCAGATCCAGGCCGGCCAGTGCCATCAACACAGGATAGCTCTCGAATTCCGACATCTCGTTACGCCCCACCTGACGGACGTACCGGTGGGATTTCATGATGTTGGTGACGGAGCGGTTGTGCAGAGCCCTCCCGTAGATCTCGATGGCCACGTTCCTCTGGCTGTAAAGCCGCCCGACCACAGGAATCATTTCCTGGGCCAACGCTTCGCGCTCTTTCCAGTCGCTGAAAAAATCGTCCGGGCTCGGTCTGCTGCTCACAAAATCACCTGTTCTGCTGTGTGAATGGCTGGGTGAAACCAGGGTTTTCCTGTTGGGGGCGACATTATCTTTTTATTGACTCTCCGGTGCAAGCAGACCGGGCGCCGTCACCGCGGCCGGCGAGACAATCAGCGGCGGCTGTGAGAGAATGCGCCGCGCTCCATACCGCATCAGCTACGCAGGACTGAAACCGAGGATCCGCCACCCGCCCATGTCAGCGTTCGACCCGTTTCACCCCCCATTACCCCGGAATGAGCGCAATCCAGAGCAGTGGCCGCCATTGCCGGACAGCGAGTTCTCCCTCGCCGTGGCCAGCACGGCCAGAGATGCCGGTCGCCCTCTTCTGGTCATCACCACAAACACCGCGGCGGCCGAACAGCTCCGACGGGAACTGCGCTTCTTCCTGGCGGGAAGCGATCTTCCGGTATACCTGTTCCCGGACTGGGAGACGTTGCCGTATGACAATTTCTCTCCGCATCAGGACATCATCTCGGACCGGCTGGACACGCTGTATCACCTGCCCGGTATGCGGACCGGTATCCTGATCATGCCCATCAACAGCCTCATGCACCGGCTGCCACCAGCCGACTACGTGCTCGGTGGCAGCCTGGTGATGCACACGGGACAGGCCCTGGATCTGGATGGCATGCGACAGACCCTGGCCAATGCCGGCTATCAGGCCGTCGACAACGTCTACGAGCATGGCGAATTCGCTGTCCGCGGCGCCATACTGGATCTGTTTCCGATGGGCAGCACAGCGCCCTACCGGATCGAACTGTTTGACGACGAGATTGAAAGCCTGCGGACATTCGACCCCGAGTCACAGCGCTCACTGACCCGGGTGGAGCATATCCGCCTGTTGCCCGGTCGCGAATTCCCGCTGGACGAGAACGGCATCCGCCGTTTCCGCTCCCGGTTTAGGGAAGAGTTCGATGTCAGCCCCACGAAATGCAGCCTCTACCAGGACGTCAGCGAGGGCATCAGTTCACCGGGCATCGAATACTATCTGCCATTGTTCTTCGAGCAACTGGCCACGGCCTTCGACTATCTGCCGGAAAGTGCCCTCATCGTGAGACCATCCCGGCTGGATGACCCGGCGCAGCAGTTCTGGCGCGACGTCAATTCACGGTACGAATCCCGTCGTCACAATGTCGAACGCCCATTGCTTGAGCCACATCGGCTCTTTCTGAGCCCACAGGACATCTTTGACGGATTGTCCGGCCGGCGGCAGATCAGCCTGAGGGACTCCAGTGATGTGGCGAGCCGGTTCCCCGATCTCGGCGTCCGCTCCCAGTCCGAGTCGCCCCTGCAACAGGTGGAGCGATTCATCCACGAGCACCGGGAGCAACGACTGCTGTTCTGTGCCGAGTCGGCCGGGCGTCGCGAAGCGCTGCTCGAACTGCTGGCCCCGCTTGCCCTGCGCCCGGCTCATGTGGACGGCTGGCAGGATTTCGTCGATGGCGGGGAATCGGCGGCCATCACGGTGGCCCCCCTGGACCACGGAGTATTGCTGGACCATCGGGACCTGATCGTCATCACCGAGGCACAACTGTTGGGTCAACGCGTCGCCCAGCGCCGGCGGCGACGAAGGCAGCAGGACAACACGGACATGATCGTCCGGAACCTGACGGAACTGCGCCCGGGCAGCGCCGTGGTACACGAAGACCACGGCGTGGGCCGATACCAGGGGCTGCAGACCCTGGATGTTGATGGACAGGCGGCCGAATTTCTGGTGCTGGAATACGCCAGGAACGCGAAGCTGTACGTTCCCGTCGCCTCACTGCACCTGATCAGCCGATACGGCGGCACCGATCCGGAGATGGCCCCGCTCGACACACTGGGCAGCGACCAGTGGCAGAAGGCACGACGCAAGGCAGCCGAGAAAATACGCGATACCGCCGCTGAATTGCTGGATATCTATGCCCGGCGGCAGGCCCGCAAGGGCTTCGCATTCCGCACCGAAGGCATCGATTACCCGGCATTCGCCTCCGGTTTCCCCTTCGAGGAAACCGCGGACCAGCAGGAGGCCATCGATGCCGTACTGGCAGATCTGCGCTCACCGCGCAGCATGGACCGGCTGGTGTGCGGCGATGTCGGTTTCGGTAAAACCGAAGTGGCCATGAGAGCCGCCTTTATCACCGTGCA
>JBNJGU010000190.1:0-5592 GCA_051747985.1 Pseudomonadota bacterium
GATGGCCACCAGTAGCACGCTCGTTGGCAGCCAGATGTCCATATAATCATGGATCAATGGCATCAGCTCGTCACTGGCGCCCATGACGGCGAAGATCGGATTCATGAAAATCATGCCCAGCGCCGCCAGCACCGCCGAAATCGCGATGGCCAGGTAGGTGGTCACGGTGGAAGCTTCCCTGGCCCGCTGCTGTTCCTGCCGGCCCAGGTATTTGGCCACGACGGCCGAGGTCCCGATACTCAGCCCCACGGCCAGGCTCATGATGGTGAACGTCACGGGGAATGTGAAGCTGATGGCCGACAACGGCTCAGTGCCCAGCAGGCTGATGAAGAAAGTATCCACCAGGTTGAAGGTGAACATCATCGCCATGCCCAGGATCATGGGCGCCGTCATGCGTTTCAGCGTGGCACCGATCGGGCCCCGGGTCAGATCATATTGTGAGGCGGGGCGGCTGTTGGCCATAATGTGCTTCTGTTGTTATTGGTAGAGGCCGGATCGAGTTGCCTGTCAGGCGGGTGTTTTCCCCAGTGCCTGGCGCAGCTGCAGCAACTGCCGGTAGCAGCGTGGCGTGCCATACAGCGATTCGCTGCCCTGCATGGCCGGATTTCCGTTTTCATCGCTGAACAGGGCGCCGGATTCCTGCAGGATCAATCGGGCCGCGGCCAGGCTGATCTCGTCCGTCTCATCGGTCCAGCCGGCATCCAGCTTGCCGCTGGCCACGTACGCCAGGTCCAGCGGAGGACAGCCATTGATACGCAACTGATTGTCGCCTTCCAGCAGGCGGTCCTGCAAGGCCAGAAACCGGTTGCCATGCTCGGTGCCGGTACGTGTGGGCGCGAGGCCCACCCAGGCCTGCTGCAGGCGTTCCTTGCGGCTGACCCGAAGCCGGCTGGCATTGAGCTGTGCGCCACTGCCACGACTGGCGGTAAACTCCTCCTTCAACAGAGGGTTGATCAGAACGGCGTGACTGATCCGGTTGCCGCTTTTCAGTGCCAGCGAAATGCAGCAATGTCCCAGGCCGCGCACGAAATTGCCGCTGCCATGGAGCGGGTCGATCAGCCAGGTATTGTCCTCATCACGCCCTTTGATGTGCCCTGACAGACGTGACAGAAAATTGTGGTCCGGATAGGCCTTCTGCAGATGGTAGAGCAGCGTGCGTTCCACGTCCTGGCTCATACTGGTGGCCGGATTGACGGGATCGTCATCCAGTACCTGGATCCGGTCCAGGCGGTCCACCGCATGGTAGACCATTTCCGCCGCGTCCCGGGCGGCGCGTAACGCGATGTTGATAACAGGATGCATGGCAGTGATTGGTATCCGGTCGAATTGAGGCCCGCATGATAGCAGATACAAGGCCAGGGCGCCCGGTGCGTTGGTATTCAGTAAAAGATCCGGAAGGTTTTAGTTGGCGTGACCCAGCAGAAGGTGGCTATCCCGCAATGTTCTCTGTTGATCCTGGTCTCCCGATCTCATGGACAGAAGGGGTTCCAGTATTCCCAGGATCTGCTCCAGGGATTCGGCTGGAATGTGGAGGGCGGCGTTGACCGGTAGTGTCGTCTCGGTGCCTACGTCAAGCAGCGCCGCAGTGGGAATCCCGCGCAGTCCGGCCTCTCGTACGGCGAGTCTTTCCGGGACCCGGTCCCCGTGCAGCATGACAAGGTCTGGGCGGACCTTGCTGAGAACTTTGGTGTAGTTGGCAAACCAGAGTGTCTGCTCTCTATTGGTCATAGCCTTGCGAAGGGTGCTGTGAGTCCTCACCAGTTGGTGCTGAATGTCCCCGGCACGCAACGAAACGGCATTTCCTTCGACTTCACTGATTTTCTCCAGAATCTGTTTGAGGGTGACTGAGGGCGTATCCCGGGATGAGACGGTGGCACCTACCACCGTGACTTCATGTCCGGAAGCGGCCAGATGTGACAGCAGTGCCATGGCAGCCGCCGATACCGGTGCCGACTTGTCCAGGATACTGTCCGGTCCGCTCCAGACGATGCGGTAGTCACGCATGTCGGTCTCCTGTTTGCGATGCTATTGACAAGGCCTGCTCCAGCCGCTTCTGAAAATTGCCGAGTATGCGATTGGCGGATGCCTTGTCTTCGCCATGATGGCTCCGCGAACAGGCCGTGGCCTTCTCGGCGGCAAGCAATCCCGCGTGGGCGGTTAAAAGATCCAGGCGCCCGTCGTCCTGCATGCTCCTGGCGAGCGCATCGGCTTCGGTACCCGTCAGATCGGGATAATAGAGATGCAACAGGAATCGTCGTAATGATAGCCTGTTTTTCTGCACACCGGGGTCAATAGAATTCCGTTCCAGATGGTACTCGAGCACTGTGGCTGACTGGTTGGCCAGCACAGCTCCTGATCGCACCATGCGGCTGTAGAGTTCATAGTCCTCATTGATCCGCCATTCCGAACTGTAGTTGAGATTGTGAGCAAGCAGAAAATCCCTGCGCATGATGACCGTTGGATGTACAAAAGCATGGTCGACAAGCAGTAGTCGTGCCTTCAACTCTGCATCATTACCAGGCATGTGCACCTTTACTCTCTCGTCCCCATCAATCCTCACGGCGTCTGCGCCTGCCAGCGTGATATCAGGGTTGGATTCCATGAAATCCACTTGCTGAGACAGCCGGTGCGGGAGTGCAATAACGTCGGGATCCATCACCACGAGGTACTGGCCGGTGGCCGCCTCACCGCCGATGGCCCTGGCCAATCCCCTGCCGACGTTCATCGGCAGGTTGATCAGCCTGAACCGACTGTCGTGAGTGATAAATCGGTCGAGCCGCTGCGGCATGTCATTGCTGTAGCCGGCGACGACGATGATAAACTCGAAGTGTGTCACGGACTGCGACAGGATTGACTCGATCGCAGCTTCAGTGCCACTGTCGCTCTCGGCAACCGGCATCACAATGCTGATCAATGGGCAGCTCATGATCCAGACTCCGGACGGTCTCCGGCCCGCTGAGCAAGAAATGGGTCGATGGCCATTCGCAGTAACCGCTCACTGGCCTCCGGCCGGTGCCTCTTCCCTTCCTCGTACGCATACTGTGCCAACGTCGCATAGTGATCTTCATCATCCTGGCAACGCTCGATTCTGGCCAACAGAGGTTCCAATCCGTTAGCGCTGGGTACGACAGTATAAGGAGGACGATGGCAGGCCTCTGGCAGTTGAACCTTGATTGCTGCTCTGCCTGCCGCCTCGGGCGGTCCTCCATGATCGCTGATGACAGGAGGGATGCCATTGTACAGTGCTTCAATCACCACCCGGGCATAGCTTTCCCACCAGAGGCTCAGCGCGAGTAGTAGACGTGCCCGACCATAGATTGGCCGCATATCGTTGGTATTGGGAGTGACGATGACATTTTCGAGTGCATCACGTGGGTGACCGGCCTGGGTGGTGACTTCCTGAACGACTCTCTGCCAGTTGCCTCGGGACTCTACCACTTCAAAGGTGATATCCGGGCGTCGGCTCTCCAACTGAAGGGCCACCAGTGCGGCCACCGCTGCGCCCTTGGCCAGCGAAGGGTTCACGATAAGCACGTGTCTGGGATCCCGCCGCTCAGCGATCACGCGTTCGGGACTGATGAAGGCGCCGACCGGCGTCACCGGTATGTCCAGAGTGCTTCTGTAGTGTTCTGATGTGGCACGACTGTCTGTCAGGACCAGGTTGACATCATGGCACCATCGGGGATTGTGATAATTGCCGTTGGCCAGATATGCGACAGTAGGAATACCGCGACGCCTTGCTTCCGCGCTCAGCATCATTTCCAGTACATGGCCGCCATAAAAGTACACCAGATCGGGTCGGAATCGATCCAGCTGTTTTTGGTATGCCCGGAACCAGGCTTCCTGCTCGAGCGCGGTCATCGATTCGCGGTCCGTATCCGCTGTACGTATCGTAATGTGCTCAAGTGGGCCATCCTTGATGGAGATGATGCTGCCCGGCTCTCCTTGTAGCTGTGACCTGTCTTCAAGGCCTATAGTGCCGACCGGAGCATCGAAAATACCGGCTCCAAGAATTCCTATGGAGTAGCCGGCGGTGGCCAGCCTGTGCAACATTTCCCGTATTGCCATCGAAGCACCGCTGGTGGAATCCAGCAGACAGCAGGGGCAGGCCCATAGTATCCGTGGCGGTCGTGGTTGGCTTCCAGTTTCAAACCCTGCTGTGTTGTCTGAAGGCATCATCTGTGGTCTGATTCGAAATTCAGGCAAGAGTGTACCGTTATCCTGCGGGACCGCAAACATCTCAGGCTCACGAATCAAGCCTTACGGCGTTTCCCAAGAGTCTTTTGCAGGCGCTTGTGGCTGCCCGCGATTATGCGGTTGGCGGTCCGCTTGCTCTCACCGTAATAGCTGCGGTCGCAAGCGGTCGCCTTTCTGGCGGCCAGCATACCGGCATGGGCAGTGTGCAGATCAGGGCTTGCATCCATTTGCATGATCCGGGCCAATGCGTGGGTTTCCCGACTGCTGAGGTCTGGGTAATACAGTTGCAGCAGAAACTGGCGCAGCGGCCACTTGTTCCGCTCCAGGCCAGGGTTGTTAAAGGTGACGGCGCCCGGATGCCTGTGAAACTCGAGTACTGTCACAGACTGGTTGGCCAGCGTGGCGCCGGCCCTCACCATGCGGCTATAAAACTCATAGTCTTCGTCACCGCGCCGTTCCGAACCGTAATTGAGATTATGCCTCAGAAGAAACTCGCGCCGCATGATAACCGTGGGGTGAACGAGTGCAAAATCGGTCAGCAACAACAGTGCTTTGATTTCGCAATCGTGCGTTGGCATCTGCATTCTGTTCCGATTCTCCCCCATGACTTTGATGGCATCCGCGCCTGACAGAGTGATATCCGGGTTGCTCTCCATAAACCCGACCTGACGCGAGAGGCGGTCGGGCAGGGCGATGTCGTCGGAATCCATGGCTGCAACATAACGTCCGGTTGCGGCTTCATGGCCAGTCGCGCGCGCCATGCCCGCCCCGACGTTGACGGGCATGGTCAATATTCGGATGCGGGGGTCGCGCGAGGCAGCTTCCTTCAGTACTTCGGGAGTGTCGTCAGTGGATCCATCATCGACGATGATGAACTCAAAATCATCAAAGGATTGCTGCAGTATGGATTGAATTGCCGGTCCGACCTGCCTTGCGCGCCGGTAAACCGGCATTACCACGCTGACCATCGGTACTGTCATTTCATTACTCTCATGTCCTTGTCATGCTATGCAATGGCAGCCGTTGACGAGGGATGGGTCATCAAGGTCTGTTCGCCACTGCACTCTCCGGATGTGCGGAAAGTGTACCTGCATCGGTATGGATGGCAAGAGGTGCATGTCAGGTCTATTGAGTTATAATCCGTCCTCTTTCTGACAAGAGGGCCAGCAAGGCCGGGGAGAGGAACGTTTGTCCCGACTGACAGTGCTAGACAACATCAGCATCGTGCTCGTCAACACCTCGCACCCGGGCAACATCGGCGCAGTGGCTAGGGCCATGAAGAACCTGGGTCTGAAGCGGCTGGTGCTGGTCGATCCCGAGGATTTTCCGCATGATATCGCCCGGTTTCGCGCGGTGTCGGCGACCGACATCCTGGATACCGCCGAAGTGGTGCCG
>JBNJGU010000191.1:0-5560 GCA_051747985.1 Pseudomonadota bacterium
CGGCCTCTGACACCGCCGCTTTCTTTCCGGCTTTGCGTGTCAGGGGCGCGCATTATGCCATAAAAAATGACGCTGACAAGACCTCTTTGTCATTTTTTTACAAAACCATCATCGAAGTGCGATCAGACGCCGGAACCACGCCGCCCTGTAGACCCTGTAGCCAAGCAGAAACGCGGTAATGGCGCCATAGATCACCGCATCGGTCACGTCGCCGCGCAGTATCCATAACAGGTGGAGGAATCCCAGTATCGCGGCCAGGTACACCCATCGGTGCAACCGCTTCCAGTTGCGGCCCAGTCGTCGCATCATGCGTCTGTTGGATGTGGCTCCCAGTGCGATCAGAATGAGGAAGGCCACAAACCCGACCGTAATATAGGGACGCTCGAGAATGTCGCTGCCGATTTCGGACCAGCGCCACTCCAACAGGAACATCAGATAGACCAGCACATGCCATGCGGCGTAGAACAGCGCATACAGACCCAGTGTCCGCCTCAATGGCAGGAGCCGCCCCTGCCCGGTGATCTGACGCAATGGCGTGATGGCCAGCGACATCAGCAGGAAACGCAGCGCCCAGCGGCCGGTTTCCAGTGACAGCACATCGGCCGGATCGGCGCCGAGGGTATTGGTGCCGGCGCCGTACACCAGCAAGACAAAAGGCACCAGCGCCAGCCAGAACACCACGTGGCGCAGGCCACTCCATAGCCAGGACATTCAGTACGCGGCCTCAGTAATTGCGGGACAGATCCATGCCCTCATACAGATGCGCCACCTGTTCCTCATACCCATTGAACATACGGGTCTCGATCCGCGAGGAACTGAACAGTGAGCGGGGCAGGCGGGTCTCCATGTCCTGCCGCCAGCGCGGATGATGCACGTTCGGATTGACGTTGGCGTAGAAGCCGTACTCGTTGGGCTGCATCATGTTCCAGCTGGTTGGCGGCTCTTCCTCGGTGAAACGGATCCTGACAATCGATTTGATGCTCTTGAAACCGTACTTCCACGGCACCACCAGGCGGATCGGCGCACCATTCTGGGGGGGCATGTAGTCCCCGTACAGACCAACCGCCAGCAGGGTCAGCGGATTCATCGCCTCATCCATACGCAGCCCTTCACGGTAGGGCCAGTCGATGATGCTGAACCGCGAACGCTGAGCCGGCATCTGCTCCGGATCCACCAACGTCTCGAAGGCGACGTATCTCGCTTTCGAAGTCGGCTCGAACCGCTTAATCAGGTCAGCCAACGGAAATCCGACCCAGGGTATGACCATGGACCAGCGCTCCACACAGCGCAACCGGTAGATCCTCTCCTCCAACGTATGGGGATTGACGATGTCCTCCAGGTGATAGGTGCCCGGGCGATTGCATTCTCCAGCGATCTCGACAGACCAGGGATCCACCTCGAACGCACCCGAACGCTGGTGCGGGTCTTCCTTGTTGGTGCCGAACTCGTAGAAATTGTTATAGGTGACCACGTCATTGTAGGGCGTCAGATCCTCGTCAGTGGAGAAACGACCGCCACGCTCCGCCGCCTCGATACTGTCGAACTTGCCTTCCCACCATTCCGCCGGAGCCGATCGGGCCATATTCTGTGGCGCCCTTGCACGCAGCGCATCACCCTCGGCGGCCGACAGCATTCCCGGCGCGCTCATGCCGACGCCGGCCAAAAGACCAAGATGCGCGGCATCCCGCATGAATTCACGCCTGTTGCGATAGACACTCTCCGGAGTGATTTCTGACGGTCTGATGTCGGACGGTTTCTTGATCAACATGGTTCAGATCTCCTGTCGGGTCATGACGGGTCCTTCATGATCATCGGACCGGCGTACACGCATGTTACGCACGACCGTCTTCGCCGGATTCACTTTCCGGGCCTTCTGGCGAAGGCCCACCGCGACGTCGTGACAGTCGGTACAACGAAATAGCCGGTCCCGAGATCACGTAAAGCACGCACATACCAAGCAGCACTTCATGGGGATTCTGGGCGATCACGACCAGCAGCACAACCGCCAGCAGGAACACCACGTACGGAACAGTGCCCTTGAAATGCACTTCCTTGAAACTGTAATACCGGTAGTTGCTGATCATGAGAAGGCCTGTGAACGCGGTCAGCACTGCGGCGGACACCGCAATCCAGCCAGCCGGATCCACTTCGTACCTGTGGCCCACCCACACCATGAACGTCACCAGTCCCGCCGCCACCGGGCTTTGCAGGCCGACGAAGAACCGCTTGTCCACTGTGCCCAGCTGCACATTGAAGCGAGCAAGACGCAACGCCGCACAGGAGATGAAAATGAAGCTTGCTGCCCAACCCGGATTGCCCAGCGAGGACAGCGCCCAGCTGAAAACAATCAGGGCCGGTGCCACCCCGAACGAAACCATGTCCGCCAGACTGTCGAACTGGGCTCCGAAGGCACTCTGGGTATTGGTGAGCCGGGCCACTCGCCCATCCAGCCCGTCCAGCACCGCGGCTATCAGAATGGCCCAGCCCGCCGCGTTGAAATTACCGTTCATGCCGGCAATGATGGCGTAGAAGCCGGCGAACAGGGCTCCCAGGGTCAGCAGGTTGGGCAGCAGATAGATCCCCTTGCGCCGTACCTTGCGGCCATCCTGGGACACGATCTCTTCATGTTCGTCGATAGGGAAAAGGCTGTCGGGCGCTTCGCCTTCCTGCTCATCCGGTTCGGTATTGTCCATGTCTCTCCAGACTGTCATCCATAGGGATCAACGTCCGATTATACACATCTGTCACCCTTGTGTGATCGTGCGCGGAACCGGCTTCTCGGCCAACTCCCAGAGAGCCCGTACCAGCGGATTGCTGCGCCTGCGACGCAGACAACACAGGCCGATGGCAAACGGCTCGGCCTCCGGCTGCACGTCAATGACCTCGACACTGCGGACCATCGGACTGTTCTCCACCACCAGCCTCGGCACCATGCCTATTCCAAACCCGAGCCCCACCATGCTGACGATCGCCTCGTTGCCACTGACACGAGCATACACATTGGGCTGACTTCCCCACTGGCGGAACCAGACTTCCGTGCGCGACCTCATCAATCCGGATTCCGAGCTGACGAACGGCATCGCGCTCCAGTCTGGCTCCCTTTTCCGTGCGGCCGCCTCATCCAGTTGCCGCCGGACGGGACAGTCGATCCGTGGCGCGATCAGTACCAGATCGGACTCGGCCACCGGCAGAAACGACAGGGTGTCGGGCAGACGATCCGGCATGGCGGCCACCGCCAGATCATCGGACTCATCCAGTACACGCTGCAAGGCCAATTCCGAGTCGCCGGTATGCAGACGCAGCTCGATCGCCGGGTGGGCGCCCCGGAATGCATCCAGCAGTTGTGGCAGCACGCTGTAACTGGCGGTGACCGAGCAGAACAGACTGAGCCGCCCCTGCAGATGGACGGACTGCTGATGCAGGGATTCCTGCAGCGTCGACCAGCGCCCCAGCACGTCCTCCGCAAACTCCCTGTATTGCATTCCGGCCGGCGTGACCCTCACTGTGCGGTTGTCCCGCTCGAACAGAGTCGCGCCACATTCCTGCTCCAGCCTGCTGATGACCCGGCTGAGGCTGGAAGCACTGACATGGGCATCCCGGGCTGCCCTGCCGAAGTGCAGGGTCCGACAGAGATGGAGAAACAGACGCAGGTTGCGGGGATTCAAGCCGGGAGATCCTTTGTTGCGATATATGCAATACATTATTGCAAACAGTGCAGTTTACGCAACCTTCACAATAGCCTATGATTCCGCCCGTTATCATCATGTATTCCTGAATCAACAAGACTGAGCGGTGCGGCCTACGCTGGCCAGCCCCGGTACGGAGACTATCAATGAATTACTTCAATTCCCTGCCACTGCGCCTGCAGCTGCAGCAACTCGGCAAATGCCGCTTCATGGAACGCAATGAATTCGCCGACGGCGTCAACAAATTGCTGGGCAAAAAGGTCGTCATCGTGGGCTGCGGCGCCCAGGGCCTCAACCAGGGCCTGAATATGCGCGACAGCGGTCTGGACATCAGCTATGCACTGCGACAGGGCGCCATTGACGAAAAACGCCAGTCCTGGAAGAACGCCACCGAGAATGGCTTCACTGTCAGCCGCTACGAGGACCTGATCCCGGAAGCCGACCTGGTACTGAACCTGACACCGGACAAACAGCACAGCGCCGTCATCGACCAGATCATGCCGCTGATGAAGGAAGGCGCCTGCCTGGCTTATTCTCACGGCTTCAACATTGTCGAGGAAGGCAAGCAGATCCGCCCCGATCTGACGGTCGTCATGGTGGCCCCGAAATGCCCGGGCTCCGAGGTCCGGGAAGAATACAAGCGCGGTTTCGGGGTACCGACCCTGATCGCCGTTCACCCGGAGAACGATCCCAGGGGTGAAGGCCTGGAAATCGCCAAGGCGTACGCGGCCGCGACCGGCGGTGACCGTGCCGGCGTACTCGAATCTTCCTTCATCGCCGAAGTGAAATCGGATCTGATGGGCGAGCAGACCATCCTCTGCGGCATGCTGCAGACCGGATCCATCCTGTGTTTCGAACGCATGGTGGAGAAGGGAGTGGATTCCGCCTACGCCGCCAAGCTGATCCAGCATGGCTGGGAAGTGATCTCCGAGGGGCTGAAGCACGGCGGCATCACCAACATGATGGATCGCCTGTCCAATCCGGCCAAGCTGCAGGCCAATTCTCTCGCGGTCGAGCTCAAGGACATCATGCGTCCTCTGTACCGTAAGCACATGGATGACGTACTGAGTGGCGAGTTCTCGCGCGACATGATGGAAGACTGGGCCAACGATGATCACAAGCTGCTGACCTGGCGGGAAGAGACCGGCCAGACCGCTTTCGAGAAAACGGCGGCCGGCGACATGACCCTGTCCGAGCAGGAATACTATGACCACGGCATTCTCATGGTGGCAATGCTCAAGGCAGGCGTTGAGCTGGCCTTCGAGACCATGACCGAATCCGGCATCATCGAGGAGTCGGCCTACTACGAGTCCCTGCACGAAGTGCCGCTGATCGCCAACCTGATCGGCCGCAAGAAGCTGTACGAGATGAACAAGGTGATCTCCGACACGGCCGAGTATGGCTGCTATCTGTTCGCCAATGAGTGCGTACCACTGCTGAAAGATTTCATGCAGAAAATCGACACCGATGTGATCGGCGAGGGCCTGAAGCTGTCCGACCAGGGTGTGGACAATGCCGAACTGATCGATGCCAATCAGTCGATCCGTAATCACCCGATCGAGGTGGTGGGTCAGCGTCTTCGGTCGTACATGACCGCCATGAAACGCGCCATCTCGGTCTGATCCAGACCTCGGGCTGCGGGGGCTATCACTCCGTAGCCCGATCCTTGCGGGCGATACCTCCGCTCAGGAGACGCCCGTGAATACGTCCCTGTAGGGCTCGGCGTGCGCCATCCATGGCGCCCGACGCTCCTGATCGGAGATATCGCCCGCAAGGATCTCTGTCAGTGCTAAACCGCTGACCACAAAGGACCAACTACCAGAACTGGCTTCTCAAAGAACTGTGGTCGGGTTCTGACCGGACAGCAACTCCCG
>JBNJGU010000192.1:0-5472 GCA_051747985.1 Pseudomonadota bacterium
GCGGTCGTGGTGATCAGCGCGTCGACGGCCACCTTTTCATCCGCCAGCCGCGTGATGGTCTGGTGGAAATCAAGGCGGATCCGGGAGCGTCGCCGGGGCGCAACCGATATCCGCATGCGATCACCGCTGCGCAGAGACAGGCGGTAGTCCACTTCGGCACGCACCACCACCACGATGACACCTTCCGCCGTCAGGGTCGCGAAATCCAGTCCGCTGCTCACCAGGAACTCGTGCCGGGCATGCTCCAGGTAGTGCAGATAACGGGCATGATTGACCACGCCCTGCAGGTCACACTCATAGTCCCGCACCGCCAATTCGATGGCGAATCCGGCACCACTCACAGCAACCCCCACTTCTCCAGCTGCCGGCGAGCGCCGGCCAGTGACCCGGCGTAATGGTCGGTAACACCCAGCCAGTCTTCCCGGATACCCTGACGCACCTGGCTGGCGCTGGCACTGTGGATTTCCCGGCCCGGATCCGCCAACCGACCGTAGTCGGCCTGCCATGTGAGCCCGCAGTGCGCGTACAGGCGCCGACCCTCGGCGTCCACGTCCCGGACCAGCTGTTCGTGGTCCACGGTCAGCACGCGATCGGGGTACAACGCTTCCCAGTGCGCCATCATTCCGGCATACAACCGGTAGTAGGCCAACACCTCGTCCAGGGTATACGACCACGGCGCCACCGAGGCAAACAGATGACGGTAGACGCTGAACACCGCTTCCAGCGGGGATTTGCGGACGTGCACGACACGGGCTCCCGGTACCGCCTGGAGAATCGGCCCGATGAAGCGGAAATTGAAGGGATTCTTGTCGAGCGCGCGCCTGTCCCGCGGCACCCGGGCCGCCACCCGGTCCAGATACTCACGACCCGCCGCGGCCAGGGCTTTGGGTTCCAGTCGCGATACACTTTCCTCATCGAGGCGTCCGGGCATGGCGGCGCCACCGGCCGCCGCGAGCGCGGCCTCCAGATCCCGGAGCTCACCGGGCGCCACGAATCGGCCGGAATTGACCAACAACTGCTCCACCAGCGTCGTGCCCGAACGCGGCAGTCCCACCACGAACACCGGGCCGTCGGTATCCTCGCCGGATCCGGCGACCGCCGGTGTGCTGAATGTGTCCTGCAATGAGGAAAACAGCCTGCGATCCACCTCGGCATCATGACTGAACTGACTCCGGCGCAGACCGTTGGCCCGACCGTACCAGTCGAAAGCCTCGTCGTACTGGCCCCGACGGTGACAGAGCGATGCCTGGACATGACAGAAATACGCGCGTTGTCGAGGATCCAGCCGGGAATTGGCGGCATGACTGGCCACCTGCTGCTCCAGATCCGGGGTCAGCTGCTCCGGATCGACATCCATCAATGACCAATAGGCGGCGCCGAAGGCGGGCTGTTGATTGATGACCCGTTTCAACTGACGGCTGGCGCGGCGCTGATCGCCCAGTACGTTGAGCGCAACACCCAGCATGTGCCGATAACGGGGCTGCGTGCCGTGCTCCTTTGTCAGGCGCTCATAGTAGGCATGGGCCTCCGGCCAGGCTTCCAGCCCGACGGCGCAGGCCGCCAGGGTCTCGGTGACCCACACGGTCTCGTGCCGCGGCATGGACAGTCCGCGCTTCAGCAATGGCGCGATCAGCCGGTAATCGGCACCGGGCAGCAGGCAGCGGGCGTACTGGGCCAGCGCGAAACCGGTTTCTCCCAGTTCCAGGGCACGATGGCTGGACGTGGTGGCGGCATCGTACTGCCCCAGCAGTCGCTCCACTTCGCTGCGCGACAGCCAGACGCGCTGTGCACCCGGCCGTTCACGGAGCAGTTGGCGGGCCAGACGCAGGGCCTCGGTCAATTTGCGATCATTGATCAGCTGGTCCAGTCGTTTCTGTTTCTGTTCTGAACGGCTCACGGGATCCTCCTGTTCACGGGCGCCTGATTATGCGTTGTGTCCGGACAAAAAAAAAGCCCGCGGCGGAGCGCGGGCTTTTCTTCCGTCAGGGTCGTGCTCAGAAGCTGAGCTGGACCCGTCCGTAGACATACCGTCCGATGGTCTCATAGGTGCGCACATCGGTATTGTCATTGAAACCGGAGTCCGCGAACGGCGGCTGCTTGTCGGTCAGGTTGTCAATACCCAGCGTCAGACGAGTGTTGAATGACTCCAGATTGTAGGACGCCTGGATATCATGCACCGTCTGACTGCGGATGGTGCGCTCGGTGCCACCGACGTTATACCAGCTCGACAGCGGCTCGACCACATCATGGATGTAGCGCATGGTGTACCGGGCATCCCAGTTACCCAGACTCCAGTCCGTGCCGAAGTTCCAGCGCCAGCGCGGATAGTTGCCGTCCTGGTTGTCCTCGAAGCGGCCGGCGTGACTGATGATGTCGCCATTCGCCATCTCCTTGTCATACTGGTCCAGATAGGAGCCGTCCAGGCTGAACCGGAATTGCCCCAGGTCCGTCACCGGCATCGTGTAACGGGCGGACAGATCGGCGCCCGCCGCCTCGACACCGCCGACGTTGGCGTTCAGGTTATGGATGAAGCGCACGGCACCGACCGTACCTCCTTCTCCCGGGCCGAAGCGATCGATCAGATCGCAGTTCTCACCATTGGCGTGGCAGTTGTTGAGGATGGTCTGGGAACCGATGGTCGAAATCGCATTGTCGACCTCGGTCTCCCAGTAATCCAGTGTCACCGACAGACCATCCAGCCAGCCAGGCTGGTAAACGGCGCCGACCGTGGCAATGTCAGCCTCCTCCGGCTGCAGATCCGGGTTGCCGCCCAGCATTTCAGGCAGCTGCGTCATACCACTATTGTCATAACCGCCTTCCGGCACACCGTCTGCAACACAACCTGCCGTGGCATCATCGGCGCAGGGGTCGGTGATCTGCGGGAAAGAGTCATACTGCCCGGCGAAAAGCTCCGGTATGGATGGAGCGCGGAAAGCCTCGGATACCGTTCCGCGGAAGGTCAGCTCGTCATTGACCGACCAGCGCAGACCGACCTTGGAGTTGGTGGTGCTGCCAAAGGTGTTGTAGTCGGAGTAGCGGGAAGCCAGACTCAGCTCCAGCAGCTCCACGCCCCGCAGATCGGCCAGCAGCGGTACGGCAAACTCGACGAAGGCCTCGTTCACATCATACCCCCCCGCCGTGGGCTGGGAGCGGCCCGCCGTGGAGACACCCAGCAGTTGCAGGGAGTCAGGCTGCGAGAAGCCGCTGGCAATCCGGCGCTCGACACCGACCGCCATGCCCAGCTCGCCGGCCGGCAACTGCATCAAGGGACCGGAGGTATTGAACTGCACCCCCTTGAGCTCGTTGCCACCCTGGGTCAGGCTCACGTAGTTGCCGCTGATGTACTGTAGCATCTCGTCGGTGATGGCCGTATCGGTGCCGGGCTGTCCGAACACGTTCAACGGCACACAACCATCGATCACGCCGCCCGCGGTCCCGTCGCTGGAACAGAACAGCTCGCCTGATTCATCCATGTAGGTCGGCCCCACGGCTTCCGCCACGCGTTCCAGCTGGAAGTAGCCGGTGTCCACCACACTGGCACTGTTGTCGCCGAAGAACACCGATGCGTCCCAGAACCAGTCACCGAATTCGCCGGTCAGGCCACCCGTGATCTGGTGTGTATCGGTGGTGTGGATCTGATCTCGTCCACCGGTCTCCACCATACGGCGGCGCCAGTCGTCGATCTGTACGGCATTGCCATCCGCATCCTTCGGGCCCTGGGTGATGTTGTAGTGGTTGTCGGGCGAGTATGGCGCCGGCGTACCGAAAAACGCCAGCGGTGCCAGCGGCTCCGGCGCGATCAACCGGTTGGACTCGCGGCGCGTATACATGACCTCGCCATTGGCCTCGACATTGCGGATCAGGCCGAAGTCACCAAGATCATAGTTGCCGAAGGCGCTGAAGCCCCAACGCTCACTGGGCGTCTGGTGGTAGTTGGCCGGCGCGTAATTATATGGGTCGGCATTGCCGTCATAGGGCCGGAATTCACCGAATTCCTCGCCCCTTGTGACCGCTCCGTCCGGCATTCCGTAATAGCCCCATGGCGGCGCCGAGGACCCCCCTTCGGCCTGCCCATCCGGGTCCCAGTACGGATTGAACCAGATTTCCACGTCCGAGAAGTCCCGGTCACCGGCCCAGATCGGCTTCTGCTCGGTGTGATAGGCATTGACCACGAAGTTGCCCCGATCACTGCTGGTACCGAAACTGAACTCGGTGGTCAGTTCCTCGCCATCATCCTTGGTGGTCCTGCCGCTGGTGACACTCAGGTCCACCCCTTCGTAATCCTGCCGCGTGATGATGTTGACCACGCCCGCCACCGCGTCGGAGCCGTAGACGGCCGACGCGCCGTCCTTCAGTACTTCGACGCGCTCGATCATGTTGGTCGGAATATTGTTCAGGTCGACGGTGGCGTTGGCGCCCAGTCCCGACGGCACGGCCCGACGGCCGTTGATCAGCACCAGCGTGCGGGCCGAACCCAGACCACGCAGCGAGAAATTGACGGCACCGGAACCGCCGTTGTTGACCTGGGTGTTGACCGCGCTGCCGGCCGAAAATGGCATCTGTTGCAGCACATCACCAATACTGACCTGGCTCTGGCTCTGCAATTCCATGCGATCGATCACACTGACCGGATTGGCACCGGACAGGTCGGCGCGCTGGATTCTGGAACCGGTGACCACCACCTCCTCCAGTGTTTCCCCGGCCTGCCCGGTCTGCGCCAGCGTCTGGCCAGGCAACATCGCCGCCCCGAGCCCCATCAACCCGCCAATGGCGAGAGACAATCTGGATTGCTTCATCTTTCACTCCCCTCTGTGATAGCCTTTCCTCGATGTCAGCGACAGACCAGCCGGATGGTACATATATACCGTCCAGTCCGTATATCTGTCGCTTGGCCGCTTTTTACCTGATCATCGGGCAGAAATCAAACATTTCGTCACAAGAAATTCATATTTCTGCCACATTTCAATCCTGACTCCGACGCCTCGTCCGAAGCACCGAATTCTGCGATGAAGGCGGTTGCCGCCCACTCCGCCCGCACCGTACGCTGGTCCGATACCATCCACACCAGGACAGGCAAGGAGAAGAAAACAACATGAACTTCCGTCAGAGCACCTTCACCGCACTGGGCGCACTCGCCCTGGGTGGCATCGGGTCCGGAGCGGCCATCGCCCAGCCCACCGTCGACTACAGCGAACCGGACAACTGGCTGTGCCGGCCCGACAATCCCCGCGCCTGTGCCATCGACATGGACAGCACCATTGTCCACGCGGACGGCAGACTGGCACGGGAAGCGTTCGGGCGGCAGAATGAGGCGGTCGTGGACTGTTTCTACGTCTACCCGACCGTATCCCAGGACAGCACCGCCAACAGCGACATGGAAGCCGGACCCGAGGAAATGAGCGTGATCCGCAGCCAGTTCGCCCGCATGGGCGCGGAGTGCCGTCAGTTCGCCCCGCTCTACCGGCAGGTCAC
>JBNJGU010000193.1:0-5434 GCA_051747985.1 Pseudomonadota bacterium
CAACATGCGCCGTGTGATGCCGAAAATGAACCAGCTCAAGGAGCGGTTCGGCGATGACAAGATGCGGCTGCAGAAAGAGACGATGGAGCTGTACAAGAAAGAAAAGATCAATCCGTTCGGTGGTTGTCTGCCGATTCTGGTACAGATGCCGGTCTTCATTGCCCTGTACTGGGTATTGCTGGAGAGTGTCGAGTTGCGCCATGCGCCGTTCATTCTCTGGATTGACGACCTGTCGGTCATGGACCCGTACTTCGTGCTGCCGATCCTGATGGGCGCCTCCATGTATGCCCAGTTCATGCTGAGCCCGACGCCGCAGGACCCGACCCAGGCCAAGATCATGAAATTCATGCCTGTGGTCATGACTGTCTTCTTCCTCTGGTTCCCCGCCGGTCTGGTCCTCTACTGGCTGGCCAACAGCGTACTGGGCATCGCCCAGCAGTGGTACATCACCCGGGGCATAGAAAAAGAACAGGCCCGCAAGGATGCCGCCCGCGTGTAGCGTCATGCACACACCACGCACGGACACCGACACCATCTGCGCCATGGCCACGCCGCCGGGACGCAGTGGTGTCGGCATCATCCGTGTATCCGGGCCGCGTTGCCGCGAGCTGGCGGAAATCCTGCTGGGTCATGTCCCGCAACCCCGACACGCGGGGCTGTGCGATTTCCGGGAGCGGTCGGGACAGGTCATCGATCAGGGCATCGCACTGTTTTTCCCCGGTCCCCGTTCCTTTACCGGCGAGGACGTGCTGGAGCTTCAGGGCCACGGCGGACTGTACCTGCTCAATCGGCTGCTGGAAGAACTCGCGGCGCTCGGCGTACGTCTGGCACGCCCTGGTGAGTTTTCCGAGCGTGCCTTCCTGAATGACCGACTGGACCTGACCCAGGCCGAAGCCATTGCCGACCTGATCGATGCCAGCTCCGAACAGGCCGCACGCAGCGCCGTCCGCACCCTGCAGGGCGAGTTCTCGCGACTGATCCATGAGCTGACCGAAGCCATCACCGAGCTGCGTGTCTACGTGGAAGCCTCCATCGATTTCTCCGACGAGGAAATCGACTTCCTGTCGGACGGCGGGGTGGCCTCTCGCCTGGACGACATTGTCGCCCGGCTGGAACAGGTGCTTGAACAGGCACGGCAGGGCAGCATCCTGAAAGAGGGCATGTCGGTGGTCATCGCCGGTCGTCCCAATGCCGGAAAATCCAGCCTGCTCAATGCGCTCGCCGGTCGGGACACCGCCATCGTCACCGACATCGCGGGCACCACCCGGGATATTCTGCGGGAGAACATTCACATCGACGGCATGCCCCTGCATATCACCGATACCGCGGGACTGCGCGACAGCGAGGATCGAATCGAACAGGAAGGCATCCGTCGCGCCCGTCGGGCCATGGAGGAAGCGGATCGACTGCTGCTGGTGGTGGACGTCCACGAAGAACCGGAAATGGTCGACGCCTCGCCGGACACTCTCCGCCGTTACCTCGACCTGCTTCGACTTCCCGCCACTCTGCCGCCACGCCTGACGCTGGTATTGAACAAAGGGGATCTGGCCGGCCTTCCGCCCGGCTTTCGGCAACAGAGCGCACAACAGCCTCCACAGGTACTCCTGTCGGCATTGAATGCGGACGGCATAGACCTGTTACGGAACCACCTCAAGGACTGCATGGGGTTCCAGGCCACCGAAGAGGGCGGATTCATCGCCCGGACGCGGCATCTGGATGCCCTGAAGCGGGCACGCGGTGAACTCCATCACGCCCGTGAACAGCTCCGGCACCAGGCTGGCGAACTCGTCGCCGAGGATCTCAGGCATGCCCACGGACACCTGGGAGAAATCACCGGTGAGTTCACCAACGATGACCTGCTGGGACGGATTTTCTCCAGCTTCTGCGTCGGGAAATAACCATTACCCACAACGACCCGAGCCGATTCACCGGAAATTTCTCCGCAAATCCGTCCCTTTTCCTTCCTTTTCCCGAACGATTTTTCCCTGCCTGACACCCATGACAAACCTGTGCATAACTCCGTGAAGACTTTGTATAAAGCCATTGGGAATCTCTGTGGATAAAAGCGGCCTGTGCATAACCCGGCTTTCCACACACAGGCTGTGCAACGGACATCTCCCGCTCGCACAGAGGAAACACACCGTGTTATACATACATCAAGGCATTGATATTACGTATATTTTTGCAGTTCCCCACAGAAATCCGCTTCCTCATCATCAGTAACAGTATCAATATATCTATTTATCTATCTAGTTATATAAATCATATAATTCGTTGAACTGTGTGTAATTCCCGCCTGTGGATTATTTTGTGAATCAGATCACGACAGCCCTTTAAATTTCCGCCCGAATCCTTATACTGAGCGCCCCTTCTCAACAAACGTTCAGGTGTTCCATGGATTTCTCCACTCGGTACGATGTGATCGTGGTCGGTGGTGGCCATGCCGGTACCGAAGCGGCACTGGCCTCGGCCCGCATGGGCGTCAGAACCCTGTTGGTGACCCATAACATCGAAACCCTGGGCCAGATGTCCTGTAATCCGGCCATCGGAGGCATCGGCAAAAGCCACCTGGTCCGGGAGATCGACGCCCTGGGCGGTGCCATGGCCCTGGCCACCGACCGGGCGGGGATCCATTTCCGGGTCCTGAATTCCAGCAAGGGACCGGCGGTGCGCGCCACCCGTGCCCAGGCGGATCGGGTGCTGTACAAGGCGGCCATCCGTCATCGGCTGGAGCATCAGGACAACCTGGAGATTTTCCAGCAGGCCGTGGATGACCTGATCATCGAGGGTGACACGGTGCGGGGCGTGGTGACCCAGATGGGGTTGCGATTCCTGGCACCCCGCGTGGTCCTGACTACCGGTACGTTTCTGGGAGGAAAGATTCACATCGGCCTGCAGAACAGCGCGGGGGGGCGTGCCGGAGACCCGCCGTCGATTCCGCTGGCGGATCGCCTGCGGGAATTGCCTTTCCGCGTTGACCGGCTGAAAACCGGGACGCCACCGCGCATCGATTCACGCAGTGTCGATTTCTCCGTGCTGTCGGAGCAACCCGGTGACGAGCCGTTGCCGGTCATGTCGTTCCTGGGCGACGTCTCACAGCACCCGAAGCAGGTGCCCTGCCATATCGCGTCGACCAACGAGGCGGTACATGACATCATCCGTGCCGGGCTCGATCGCTCTCCGATGTATACGGGCGTGATCGGTGGCACGGGGCCGCGCTATTGCCCGTCCATCGAGGACAAGGTCACCCGTTTCGCCGACAAGACCTCACACCAGATTTTCCTCGAGCCCGAGGGACTGGACACCAACGAGCTGTATCCCAACGGCATCTCGACCAGTCTGCCCTTTGACGTGCAGATTGACATGATCCGTCACATCCGGGGGTTCGAGAACGCCCATGTGACCCGCCCAGGATACGCCATCGAATACGATTTCTTCGACCCGAGGGATCTGCACCATTCCCTGGAAACCCGGTTCATCAACGGGCTGTATTTCGCCGGCCAGATCAATGGCACCACCGGTTATGAAGAAGCCGGTGCACAGGGGCTGCTGGCCGGCACCAATGCGGCGCTGGCGGCGAGAGATCAGGATGCCTGGTGTCCCCGGCGCGATGAAGCCTATATCGGGGTACTGGTGGATGATCTGATCAGCATGGGGACGAAGGAACCCTACCGCATGTTCACCAGCCGTGCTGAATACCGGTTGCTGCTACGCGAGGACAACGCGGATCTGCGTCTGACCGAAAAGGGCCGCCAACTGGGCCTGGTCGATGATCGGCGCTGGGCGCATTTCCGCGCCAAGCAGGATGGTATCGAGCAGGAACTGAAATACCTGCGGGGACGCTGGATACAGCCGTCCTCGGAAGAGGCGTCCGCAATCGGCGCCAAACTGGACAAGCCCCTGGCACGGGAATACAGCCTGGCCGACCTGCTGGCCCGTCCGGAGCTGGATCATCGGGGACTGATGGAAGCCATCGGAGCTGCCGTTCCCGAGGACGATCTGGCGCGGCAGGTTGCCAGTCAGGTCGAGATCCAGATCAAGTACCAGGGGTATATCGACCGGCAGGCGGATGACATCGAGCGCATGAAGCGACAGGAAAACACGCCATTGCCCGCGGATCTCGATTATCGCCGTATTGACGGTCTGTCGAACGAACTGAAGCAGAAACTGGAACAGGCCCGTCCGGATACCCTGGCCCGCGCCGCCCGCATTCCGGGAATGACACCGGCGGCGGTATCGTTGCTCCTGATCTTCCTGAAAAAGCGGGAGATGGCGACCACCCGCCGTTCCGCCTGAACCACACGGAGTGACAGATGGCAACGGACCGGCTTGCCGCATTGCTGGACCAGGGACTGGACGAGGCGGCCATACTCCTGTCGACGGGCCAGAAACAGCAGCTGCTGGACTACGTTGCCTTGCTGGACAAATGGAATCGTGCCTACAATCTCACAGCCGTCCGTGATCCCGGGGCCATGATCAGCCGCCATCTGCTGGACAGTCTGGCACTGCTGCCGTCACTGGATGAAACCTCCGGCGCGGTGCTGGATGTGGGGACGGGCGCGGGATTGCCGGGCCTGCCGCTGGCCATTGCCCGACCCGAGCGGCGTTTTGTCCTGCTGGACAGCAACGGCAAGAAAACCCGGTTTCTTTTCCAGGTGCAGCTGGCGTTGAAACTCGATACCATCCGGGTGGTCAATACCCGGATCGAGGAATACGTGCCAGAGCCGGACATCGGAGTGATCGTCAGCCGGGCTTTTGCCTCGCTGGCTGACTTCTGGTCGATGACCGCCCCGGTATGGCGGAACATTCATGGCCCTGTCACGTTGCTGGCGATGAAGGCCGCCGACGCGGAACATGAACGCCAGGAGCTGGAACGGCAACTGGCAGACCGGCCGTCAGGCACAACATGGACGCATCGCAGTGTGTTGCTGCCGGTGGCGGGCAGCGACCTGGACCGCCAGCTGGTGATACTGCAGAGAACAAGCATGGAGAATCCCCGATCGTGAGCCGCATTCTTGCCATTGCCAACCAGAAGGGCGGGGTTGGAAAGACCACGACCTCCGTCAATCTGGCCGCTTCTCTTGCGGCCACGAAACGTCGGGTGCTGCTGGTCGACATGGATCCACAGGGCAATGCCACCATGGGTAGCGGGCAGGACAAGAATGACCTGCGGGCTTCCGTGTATGAACTGTTGTCAGGAGAGGCCTCTTTCGGTGAGGTGGTGATCAGCCTTCGGGATGCCGGATACGATCTGCTTCCCGCCAACGGGGATCTGGTGGCCGGTGAGATCGAGCTGCTGGATATGCCACAGCGGGAGGCGCGCCTGCGCGAGGTCCTGCGTCCGATCCGTGAGCGCTATGACTACATTGTCATCGACTGTCCGCCATCACTGAACATGTTGACCCTGAACTCGCTGGTTGCCGCCGAGGGTGTG
>JBNJGU010000194.1:0-5409 GCA_051747985.1 Pseudomonadota bacterium
TATCGTTGAGATGCCCTTCAAACGCGGTTTCCAGTGCTGTCACCTCGGCATCGGCACTGCCGCCTCTTGCCGGGGTATAGGTCTCATGGGACATGAACAGCAGTTTGCCGGCATAGTCCTGCTTTTTCAGGCCGGTGCGTTTTTCCACCTTGTTGATGAATTTGGTCATCTCTTTTGCCATATGGGACACATCGATGTTGTAAGTGTGGTACGCGGAGTTGGCGATGTGGGGGTCAGGCAGCTGGTGACCGCTCCCTGGCCCTGGCGGAACACGGCAATGTACATGGTCATCTGGCCGATGGTGATGGCCCCCGCCACCGCGGCCAATGCCACCCAGCCATAGGCCCCGTAGAAGGCCACACTGGCCACCAGGCCCAGCACATAGCCCCAGAAATTGCGGCGCAGGACCAGATTGCGATCCTCGCGGTAGATATTGCGGAAGATGTCGACGTAGCGCTGCAGGAACAGCCTGCCCAGGCGCAGCAGTTTCACTTCCTTCACCCCATCCTCGCGGGTCAGCACCATTTCCAGGTAGATCTGCATGCGGCGCTCGGCGGATCGGCGGCGATAGTTGCGGAAGGCCTCTCCCGAATACTTCGCCTCCGCGATGAAGGCCGGCACACCGGCCAGACCCAGGATCAGCACCGCCCAGGGCGAGAACTGGAACAGCAGCGCGCCATAACTGACCAGTGAAATGCCGTCGCGACCCAGGTCGAAAGTCTTGATCACCAGGCTCAGCGGCCGGGTCGAGGCCTCCCGCCGGGCACGCACCAGCTTGTCGTAGTACTCCGAATCCTCGAAATGCGCCAGCTCCAGGGTCAGCGCCTTCTCCAGGATCATGACATTGATACGGTTGCCAAGCAGGGCACGCAGAATGGTCTGGCAGACGGTGTTGACCTTCTGCGCCCCGGTCAACAGCACCACCAGACCCGCTTCCCAGATGACGTAACGGATCACGTCATTCCGTGCTGCTGTCTGATCGGCCCCTTCCGACTGTATGGCCTCGACAACCGCGTCGACAATCAACTGGCCGACCCAGGCGATGGCCGCGGGCATCAGGCCGGCGACCAGGGTGGCGACAGCCATGGTCAGCGTCAGTCCACGGCTGGTGCCCCAGACGATCTGCACCGCCACCTTGCTGTAGCGGAATACCGCAAGGAAACGCGCGATCAGCCCGGTGACTCCGGGTCGGCTGTCGGCGGATTCGGTTCCGGAGGTGGATTCGGAGGCAGTCAAAGTCAGAGGTCACAGACAGAGTGGAACAAGGAAGCCGGTATTGTACAGCAAAGCCATGACCGATACCGCGCGGGCATTGACAGCCCCGCACCGGACAGGGTTTCATTCGGGCACCAACACCGGAAATTCCAGTACTACGAGGATCCACCCATGATGGCGCAGATGCGATGGCTGCCGACGATACTCCTGACCCTGACGGCACTGACGGTGCAGGCCAGTCCCGTCGAGCAGACCAAGGGCGACTTCCAGGACAAATTCCGACAACTGGACGAGGCACTGCCCACGCCCAACGTCTACCGCAATGCCGCCGGCCAGCCGGGGCATGAGTACTGGCAACAACAGGTGGACTACAGCATTGAGGCCCACCTGGACGAGGAGGCACGACGACTGACCGCGACCCAGGAGGTCGACTACCACAACAACTCCCCGGACACGCTGACCTACCTGTGGTTGTATCTGGACCAGAACATCTTCCGCAGCGACTCCATGAACGAGCTGGCCACGGATTTCGGCGGCGCTGGCCGGCGCGGGCCCCCGGTGCAGGCCGGTGGCGCCGACACCCCGGCGCGGCTCAGCATGAGCGAACTGCGCCGGCAGCAGTTCATGGAGGACAATGAGCTCGGCTTCGAGATCCAGGCCGTTCAGACGGCCAACGGCGATGCCCTGCCGTTCACCATCGTCGGCACGCTGATGCGGGTGGACCTTCCGGAACCTCTGGAGCCCGGCAAAAGAACCCGTTTCCAGATCGACTTCGCCTACAACATCGTCGAGGAAGATGCAGTCTCCGCACGCAGCGGTTACGAGCATTTCCCGGACGATGAGCGCGAGGGCGGTAACGATCTCTTCCTGATCGCCCAGTGGTTCCCACGCCTGGTCGCCTACACCGACTATGAAGGCTGGACCAACAAGGAGTTTCTGGGTCGCGGCGAGTTCACACTGGAGTTCGGTGATTACGATGTCGCCATCGACGTGCCGGCCGACCATATCGTTTCCTCCACCGGCACCCTGCAGAATCCGGACGAGACCCTGACCGCAGAACAACGCAGCCGGCTACGGGAGGCCGAGGATGCCGAGCGCCCCGTGTACATCGTCACTCCCGAGGAAGCCCTGGAGAACGAGCGCGAGGGCACGGACGAAAGAAAGACCTGGCGCTTTCAGGCCGACAACGTCCGGGACTTTTCCTGGGCCTCGTCCCGCAAGTTCATCTGGGATGCCAAGGGACACCACCAGCCGGGCGCCGAGCACGAACTGGTCATGGCCATGTCCTTCTTCCCGAAGGAAGGCGACCCCCTCTGGTCCGAGTATTCCACCGAAACCGTGATCCACACCATGGAAGTCTACTCCCGGTTCTCTTTCGACTACCCGTACCCGGTGGCCCAGTCCGTGAACGGTCCCGTGGGCGGCATGGAATACCCAATGATCACGTTCAACGGGCCGCGTACCACATTACAGGACGACGGCGAGCGGACCTACTCACTGGCCGAGAAGCGATTCCTGATCGGCGTGGTCATCCACGAGATCGGCCACATCTACTTCCCGATGACGGTCAACACCGACGAGCGGCAGTGGACCTGGATGGACGAAGGCATCAACAGCTTCCTGGATGCCCTGGCCGGGCGCGAGTGGGACCCGGACATTCCCTGGGGTAACGAGCCGCGCGACATCGTCGGCTACATGGTCTCGCAGGATCAGCAGCCGATCATGACCCAGTCGGACAGCATCACGCGGATCGGCCCCAACGCCTACAGCAAACCGGCCACCGCGCTGAATATCCTTCGCGAGACCATCATGGGCCGGGAACTGTTCGACTTCGCGTTCCGTGAGTTCGCGCAGCGCTGGAAATTCAAGCGACCCACCCCGTCCGATTTCTTCCGCACCATGGAGGAAGCCTCCGGAGTCGACCTGGACTGGTTCTGGCGCGGCTGGTTCTATACCACCGACCATGTCGACATTTCCCTGGACCGCATCTACGCCATGCGTCTGGACACCGAGGACCCGGACATCGATTACCAACGCATGCGCGAGCGGGAAGAGGACAAACCGTCGATTTCCGTCATGCACAACGAGGAGGAAGGCATCGTGCCCTGGGTGGAACGCAACCCGGATGTGCGCGACTTCTACGACGAGAACGACCAGTTTACCGTCACCAACGAACAGCGCAACGAGTACCGTGACTTCCTTGATGGCCTGGAGGACTGGGAGCGGCAGGCCTTCGAACGCGCCGTGGAGGAGGACCGCAACTACTATGTGCTGGAGTTCAGCAACATCGGCGGCCTGGTCATGCCCATCATCCTGCAACTCCACTATGTCGACGGCTCCACCGAGGACATGTACATTCCGGCGGAGATCTGGCGTCGCGACAGCCGCCAGGTCCGCAAGCTGATCGTCAGCGAGAAGGAACTGGAATCCGTGATCATGGATCCCTACGAGGAAACGGCGGATGCGGACACCGGCAACAACCACTATCCGCGTCAGCTGATTCCCTCCCGCATCGAGGCGTACAAGGCGCGAGGCGGCACCAGCCTGGTGGGCCGCGACATCATGCAGGAGATCAAGACCGAGCTGAAAACGTCCGATGACGGAGACGGAGAGTGAGCGCCGTGCTGACTGTCGAGCGAGCCGGACGATCGCTATCCATGACCACCGTGCTGGTGCTGTTGCTGATGGTCCCGTTTGCCATGCCACAGGCCCATCAACAGAAAGCGGCCCTGACGCAGATCCAGTACAACGAGCGCAGCGGCATGCTCGAGATCATGCACCGCTTCTATCTGCATGACGCGGAGCACGCGGTACGCCGCCTGCTCGATCCGGAGGCCGACATCATCCATGACGACAGGAGTCGCCGACAGTTTGCTGAATACGTGACGCAGCGCTTCGCCCTGTACCGTGGCAACGGTTCGGCTCTGCCTCTGTCGCTGGTCGGGCAGGAGCTCGACGGCCAGTTCTTCTGGGTCTATCAGGAGCTGGCCGTCGACACCCCGCCGAAGACCGTGACCGCCCGGCATGATGCCCTGCGCGACCTGTGGTCCGACCAGACCAATACGGTGAACATCCACCTGGACGGCTCGATCCAGACACTGACGTTCAGCGGGAATGACCGACGCCTGACAACGGGTCCCTCTCAATAAGAGTCCGGGAGAACGAGACATGACACAGCTGATTTCGGCACCGACGCTGGCCAGCCTGCTCCCCGACCCGGGGCTATTGCTGTTCGACACGCGCGCCAGCCTGCAGGACAGTGAACAGGGTCGTCGCGCCTATGCGGAGAGCCACATCCCCGGAGCCCTGTTCCTGGACCTGGAAGAGGATCTGTCCGGACCCATCATTCCGGGAGAGACGGGACGCCACCCGCTTCCCGACCCCGACGTCCTGGAAGCCCGCCTGCGCGGACTGGGACTGCGGCAACAGGACAGGGTCGTGGTCTACGACGACGGCCCCGGCTTCTTCGCCGCCCGCCTGTGGTGGTTGCTACGCTGGATGGGCATGGAACGTGTCCAGGTGCTGGACGGCGGTTTCCAGGCCTGGACCCTGGAGGCATTGCCGCTCAGCGATCGCCACCGGCCCCGTGAATGGCCCGGTGATTTTTGCGCCACCCTTGCGCACGATCGCACGATAACCGCCGACGAGGTCATGCAGCACCTGGACTCCGGTCGGCTCGATCTCATCGACGCCCGCGCCCCGGAGCGCTACCGGGGAGAGCAGGAACCCATCGACCCGGTAGCCGGTCACATCCCGGGCGCCCATTGCCTGCCCTGCGCCGGCAACCTGGATGAAAAGGGCCGTTTCCTGCCCCGTGATCAGCTGCGCCAGCGTTTCCATGAACTGCCATCACAGGACGACCTGGTCAGCTACTGCGGTTCCGGCGTGACGGCCTGCCACAATATTCTGGCGGCCGTGGAGGCGGGATTGCGGGAGCCGAGGCTTTATCCGGGGTCCTGGAGCGAGTGGATCACCAACCCGGACCGCCCGGTCAGCACTTCGTAGTCCGGAGAAACCGGTTCCAGCGCGGGGCAGGCAGTCCCGTCAGAAGACGCCCGTGAACCCATCCCTGGGGGGCTCGGCGCGCGCCTTCCCTGGCGCGCGACGCTTCTGCGCGGCCCTGTCACTCCGGGGCCTTCTTCTTCCTGACCTCAGTGGTATTTCCCGTCCACCATCCCAAGAGGAGATTCCCGG
>JBNJGU010000195.1:0-5400 GCA_051747985.1 Pseudomonadota bacterium
CTGATTGCCGCCTTCATGCTGTTGGCCGGCTCGCTGTCCGCGTTCATGAACAATGTGGGCGTCACGGCCTTGCTGTTGCCGGTGGTGGTGGGGGTGGCACGGCAGAGTCAGCTGGCGCCTTCGCGGCTGCTGATGCCGATGACCTTCGGCTGCCTGCTGGGAGGGGCGGTCACGTTGATCGGAACGCCCCCCAACCTTCTGGTCAACGCGGCGCTGGTCGACGCCGGGTACGCCGGCTTCGGATTCTTCGATTTCGCCCCGGTGGGCATTCCCGTGCTGCTGGCCGGAACGCTTTTCGTCGCGTTGGTCGGTCGTCATCTGCTACCGGACCGGGATCCGATTTCGCAGGCGGCCCGCAGTCGGGACCTGCGGCAGCTGTACAGTCTGGAGGAGCGGATCTTCGCCTTGCGTGTGACGGCGAAGACCGAGTTCGTGGGCAAGCGTATCGCGGATACGGGGCTGACTTCCACGGCCGGACTGATGATCATTGCCCTGACCCGTGCCGGTCAGACCAGGGCGCTGCCTTCGGCGACCACGCGCCTGCAGGCGGGTGATGTGTTGCTGGCCCAGGGGCGGCTGGATCGCTTCAACCTGCTGCGTCACTGGAGCGAACTCTCCATTGCCCGCGAAGCGCCGATACTGCATGAGAAACTGCTGGAGGGGGCGGCACTGTACGAGGTGGTGGTTGGTGAGAAGTCGGATGCCATCGGGCAGCGTGTGGTGCCGGCCCGGTTTTTTGAGCGCTATGGTGGCTGGTTGCTGGCAATCCGTCATGGCGAGGAGGTACGCCGGACCCACCTGCGAGAACGGGAGATCGTGGCCGGGGATCATCTGCTGATCCAGGCGGATGATCGGGCCATGGAGCGACTCCGCGACCGCTATCCCAATCTGCGGGCGCGTACCCTGAATAAACAGCAGGTGCAGGAGAGCTATCAGCTGGAGGAGCGGCTGCTGGTGCTGAAGGTGCCACGCGATGCCGCTCTGGCGGGACGCACGGTGGGAGAGTCCCGGTTGGGCAAGGACTTCGACTTCCGGCTGCTGGCGCTGTTCCGGGATGGAGAGTTTCTGCGCCCGCTGGCTTCGGATCAACTCATAGAAGGCGCTGATCTGTTGCTGGTGCAGGGCCGGGAAGAAGACTTCGACATGCTGCGTGGTCTGCAGAAGCTGGAGATCCTGGATGATGCCACACCCTATCTGCGTGTGTTCGAGCAGGGCAAGGTGGAGATGGTGGAGGCCACTATCCATCCCCATACACCACTCAATGGCAAGACCGTCGGTGACCTGAAATTGCGGGAAACCTATCAGGTGGACGTGGCGGCAGTCTGGCGTGAAGGACGCCCGCATCGCTCGGGGCTGGGCAGCATGGAGCTGCAGCGCGGGGATGCTCTGTTGCTGGTGGGACCATTGAAGCAGCTGGCGCGGCTCAATGACAATCCGGACCTCATCATTCTCAACCCGGTTTCGGTCCGGGACACCGATACCCGCAAGGCGCCATTGGCGGGTGGTCTCATGGCGGGGGTGGTATTGGCGACGCTGACCGGCTGGCTGCCGATCCATATCGCCGCCATACTGGGCGCCGCCCTGATGGTGCTGACGCAGTGCCTCAGCATGGAAGATGCCTACAAGGCGATCCATTGGCGATCGGTGTTTGTGGTGGCCGGCATGATGCCGCTGGGAGTGGCCATGCAGGTCAGTGGCACGGCCGCCTGGCTGGCGGAGACATTGCTGGCACTGACCGGTGGCTACTCCCCGTGGGTGACGGTGGCCGGTCTGTTTGGATTGACCGTGGCGGCCACCATCATCATTCCAACCGTGGTGCTGGTGGTGTTGATGGCGCCCATCGCCCTGTCCGTCAGCCTGACCCTGGATATTGCGCCACATGCACCTCTTATGGCCGTGGCGTTGGCGGCTGCCGCCAGTGTCGCCAGTCCGGTCTCGCACCCCAGCAACGTACTGGTGATGGGACCTGGCGCCTATCGATTCACGGATTTTCTCAAGCTGGGGTTACCGCTGACCCTGGTCATTTTTCTGGTGGCGGCGGCCGTGATGCCGCGCGTATGGCCGTTGTGACACAGGAGCCGGGATGACTCCCGATCAGATCACCATCATCGTCATTCTGTTGAGTACCATGGGCCTGTTCATCTGGGGCCGATGGCGCCATGACATGGTGGCGGGAGCGGCATTACTGGCCTGTCTGGCCGCCGGGCTGGTTCCGACCGATACCGCGTTTTCCGGCTTCGGTCATCCGGCCGTGATCACGGTGGCCTGTGTCCTGATACTCAGTTATGGATTGCAGAACACCGGCGCCGTGGACGCTCTGGCGCAGAGTGTGCTGCCATCCGGAGGTCGTCCCACGTTGGCCATCGGTGCCATCACCGCGCTGGCCGCCGTGTTGTCCGGATTCATGAATAATGTGGGCGCGCTGGCCCTGTTGATGCCGGTGGCAATCCAGATGGCGGGGCGGCTGGATATACCACCCGGCCGCGTGCTGATGCCGATGGCCTTCGGGTCCATACTGGGTGGCACCATGACCCTGGTGGGCACGCCGCCCAACATGATCGTGTCCGGTTTCCGGGCGGATGCCGGTCTGAGCGGTTTCTCCATGTTCGATTTCACTCCGGTGGGGGCCGCCCTGGCCGTGACCGGGGTCGTGTTTGTGGGCCTCGTGGGCTGGCGGCTTGTGCCGGCGCGCAAACAGGCGGACTCCGGCAGTTTCGATACCGGCAAGTACCTGACCGAGGTGCGGGTGCCGGGCGACAGCAAATCGATCGGTAAAACCCTGCGTGAAGTCGAAGTCACCCTGGACAAGTCCGATGCGCAGATCGTCGGGTTGGTGCGCAGTGAGGTCAAGGTCATCGCGCCGTATTCGCGGCGGGTGCTGCGAGAGAATGACATTCTGGTGATAGAAGCGGAGCCGGAATCGCTGTCGAGCGCGCTATCCAGTGTCGGGCTCAAGCTGGAAGAGGAAGTCCCGGTCAGTGCCGACAAGGAGGAAGAGGACTCCGAAGAGGCGTCCTCCGGTGAGGCGGAGAAGAAGGGCGACAGTCGATCCAGACCGGCGGAGCGCGGTCGGAAGAACCGCCGGTCGACCGGTGCCAGAGAACGGAAAGATGACAAGGCGGAAGAAGAGGGTGAGCGGGATTCCGACGAGGAGGCCCGGACGGTGACCCGGGACGAGCTGGTATTGCAGGAACTGGTGGTCATGCCGGATTCTTCACTGTTGGGTCGTTCTGCCTCTGATATCGAGTTGCGTACCCGGTATGGCATCAATCTACTGGCTGTATCCCGACAGGGACGTCGTTCGGTGAAACGCCTGCGATCGACACGTGTGCGTGCCAGTGATGTGTTGCTGATGCAGGGGGTACCCGAAGCCATCGCCAGTTTCGCGTCCGACCACAGCTGCATTCCGCTGGCCACCCGGGATATCCGGGTACCGGACAAGCGGCATGCCGTGATCGCAGGCATTGTCATGATGATGGCGATTGGCGTGGCGGCCCTGGGGCTGGCACCGGCCGCGATCTCGTTCGCGGCTGGTGTGCTGGCTTTCATGGTGTTGCGGATCGTGCCGCCGCGTTCGGTGTATCAGGCCGTTGACTGGCCCGTAATCGTGTTGCTTGGCGCCATGTTGCCGGTGGCCGGGGCCATGGCCAGTACCGGAACGGCGGACGTGTTGGCCAGTACCCTGCTGGAGTGGGTGGCGCAGGGGAGTCCAGTGGTGGCGCTGGTATTGATCATGGTGGTGACCATGACTCTGTCCGATTTCATGAACAACGCGGCCACGGCCGCGGTAATGAGCCCCCTGTCCATCAGTGTGGCGGACCAGCTTGGCGTCAATCCGGACTCGTTCCTGATGGCGGTCGCCATTGGTGCCTCCTGCGCATTCCTGACACCGATCGGTCATCAGAACAATACGTTGATCCTGGGACCCGGCGGGTTCCGTTTCGGAGACTACTGGCGACTGGGGCTGCCGCTGGAGTTGCTGGTGGTGCTGGTCAGTGTGCCTGTGCTGCTACTGGTCTGGCCGCTGTGATTCGCGGGATTACGACGGACCGTGGGGCCGCCGGTCGAGCAGTTCCGTGATCGCGGCCGGGCGTGCCATATGGTAGCCCTGTCCGTAGTCGACGCCGAGTTGGCGTAGACTGTCCATCACCGGTGCGGTCTCGATGAATTCGGCGATGGTCTCCATGCCCAGCGAATGGGCCAGTTCGTTGATCATGCGGACCATGGTGTGGTCGGTCCGGTCTTCCAGAATCTCGCGCACGAACAGGCCGTCGATCTTGAGCATGTCCACGGGCAGATTTTTCAGATAGGCGAAAGAGGAAAGACCCCGACCGAAGTCATCCAGTACCACGCGGCAGCCGATGCCGCGGAGCTGTTGCATGAAATGCCGGGCTTCGTTGATGTTCGTCACGGCCGCGGTCTCGGTGACTTCGAACTGCAGCAGTTCCGGTGGAAGATTGCCGCTACTGATGGTCGAGATGATGTGGCGCAGCAGTCCGGGTTCGCTGATCGAGGCGCCGGAGAGGTTGATCGAAAAAGCCCCCGCCGCGGCAGCGACAGACGCGTTCTCGGACAGGAAGCGATACAATCCGTCAAACACCAGCCGATCGACACGGGGGGCCAGGCCGAAGCGTTCCGCGGTTGGCAGGAATTCACCGGGCAGGATGAGGGATCCATCATCGCCCCGTAACCGCAGCAACACTTCGTAGTGCGGAAGAGCGGTTTGCTGTTGCAGTGGATAGATCGGTTGGGCGAACAGCACGAAACGTCGATGTGTCAGGGCGTGTTCCAGGCGGGGCACCCACTGGCTTTGCTCCCGGTACTGCCGCAGGCGCTGGTTCTCGGGACTGTAGATGAGCACACGGTTCTTGCCGGCATCCTTTGCCCCATAGCAGGCCGCGTCGACCTGTTTGAACAGTTCCACGGTGTCGGTGAGTTGTCCATCGATGACGGCCAGGCCGGCACTGAGCCCCACCGAGAACACCTGATCGTCCCAGGGGAAGCTCAGTCCAGCGACAGCCTGGCGGATCTGGTCACAGATGGCGGCCGCCTTCTGGATGTCGCAATGGCGCAGAATCAGGGCAAATTCATCGCCGCCGACCCGGGCCACGGTGTCGTTGGCGCGGATATGTTCCTGCAGGACATGTCCGATGCGCCGCAGCACCATATCTCCGGCCATGTGCCCGCTGGTGTCATTGATGACCTTGAAGCGGTCGAGATCCAGGAAACACAGCGCGTGTGTGACGTCATCCACCCGGGCCTCATCGATGGCCTGCTCCAGGCGGCGCTGGAACTCCCTGCGGTTGATCAGTCCGGTCAGCTGGTCGTGGGTGGCCTCATACTCCAGTTTCAGGGACAGTCTGCGCGCTTCGGAAATGTCTTCCTGCAGGCTGACGAAAT
>JBNJGU010000196.1:0-5361 GCA_051747985.1 Pseudomonadota bacterium
GGCATTGAACAGCGTGGACTTGCCTACGTTGGGCAGCCCGACAATACCGCATTTGAATCCCATATCGTGTCCTCAGTCTGTCTGTCTGGTGTGCATGTCACGCATCACGGCCTGCCATTGTCCGCTGACAGCGCTGGGCGTGACCCGCACGGCTTCGTCGATGGTTGCACGGATCACCTGGCTTTCGCTGCGCGAGGGTTCGGTCAGCACGTAATTGGCCACCATGGACTTGTGTCCGGGATGGCCCACGCCGATCCGCAGACGATAGAAGTCACGCTGTCCGCCCAGCGCCTGGATGATGTCGCGGATACCATTGTGACCACCGTGCCCGCCGCCGAAGCGGAAGCGTGTGGTTCCGGCCGGATAGTCGATCTCGTCGTAGGCAACCAGCAGGTTCTCCGGTTCGATATTGAAATAACGACACACGGCGCCCACGGACTGGCCGCTGCGATTCATGAATGTGGTCGGAAAGAGCAGTCGTACGTCATTGCCGTCAATGTTGACTCTGGCCATCTCGCCGGCGAAGCGGGATTCCGGGCGCCACTCTCCATGCCAGGCACGGCATACCGCATCGGCATACCATTGACCGGTATTATGGCGATGTCCCTGGTATTTCGGGCCGGGGTTGCCCAGTCCGACAATGAGTTTGACGGGATATTCCTGCATGATGGCGGGTACCGGTCGGGACGGGCGCGGTCCACCGAAACCGATGGGGCCGCGCCATCACCGTGATGACAATCAGTCGTCCGACTTGTCTTCCTCTTCCTTGCTTTCGGCCTTCTCTTTCTCGCGAGCCTCGGCTTCCTTCTCGTCGTCCTCGTCTTCCTCGACGCCGCCGCGTGGCGGACGGACCGTGACGATGGCATGGTCGGCGTCTTCGCTGTGCATCAGGTCCACGCTGGCCACACCGGCCGGCAATGTGATCTCGGAAATATGGATGAGCTCACCCACGTCCAGGTCCGCCAGATCGATTTCCAGATACTCCGGCAGGTCCTTGGGCAGGCACTCCACTTCCAGCTCGGTCATGTTCTTGATGATGCTGCCGCCACCCAGTTTGACGCCCTTGCACTTGTCCTCGTTGAGGAAGTGCAGCGGCACGCGTACATGAATGGCCTGTTTCGCGCTGACACGCTGGAAATCGGCATGCATCAGGAAAGGGCGCGACGGATGGCGCTGCAGGTCCTTGATGACCGCCTGTTCCTTCTTGCCGTCAATGTGCAGGGTGATGACATGAGAGAAGAAAGCCTCGTTCTCGATGGCCTTGCTCAGCTCGCGGTGCGAGACGGTGATGGCCTGCGGCTTCTTCTTGCCCCCATACACAATGGCGGGGATCTCTCCGGCCAGGCGACGCAGGCGGCGGCTCGCACCTTTGCCCTGATCGGCTCTGGCCTTTGCATTCAGATCAAATTCGTTGGACATACTGTTTTCTCCAGTTGATGGTCTTCCCGTCGGCGGTTCGCGACCAAACCCCTCGACGGTGCTGTTGTCCACGGTCCGTATGACCGTGTCCGTGATTACCGGCGGTGGCCGGCATCCAGAGCGCCTGTCAGGTATTGTCAAACATGGCGCTGATGGATTCTTCGTTACTGACCCGCCGGATGGACTCGGCCAGCAGTTTTGCCATACTCAGTGTGCGTATTTTGCTGATTTTCGCGGCTTCGGCGGACAACGGGATTGTATCCGTGACCACCAGGGAATCCAGTGCTGACCCGCTGATGTTCTCCAGTGCCTTGCCGGACAGAACCGGATGAGTGCAGTAGGCCATTACCTGCCGTGCACCGTGGTCCTTCAATGCAGCCGCAGCCTTGCAGAGTGTGCCCGCCGTGTCGACCATGTCGTCCACGATGAGACAGGTACGGTCACTGACCTCGCCGATGATGTGCATGACCTGGGCTTCGTTCGCTTGCGGCCGGCGCTTGTCGATGATGGCCAGATCCACATTGAGCTGTTTGGCGATGGCCCGGGCTCTTACGACGCCGCCGATATCCGGGGATACCACGGTCAGGTTGGTGTAATTCTGACGGATGATATCGTCGGTCAATACCGGAGAGCCGTAGACATTGTCCACGGGAATGTTGAAAAAGCCCTGTATCTGCTCTGCATGCAGATCCACCGTCAATACACGGTTGATGCCCACAGCGGATATCATGTCCGCCACCACTTTGGCACTGATGGCGACGCGTGCGGATCGTACTCGACGATCCTGTCTGGCGTAGCCGAAGTAGGGGATCACGGCGGTGACGCGATTGGCTGATGCGCGGTGCATGGCATCGGCCGTCAGCAACAGCTCCATCAGGCTGTCGTTGGTGGGCGCACAGGTCGGCTGGATGATGAACACATCCTTGCCGCGGACATTTTCCTGGATCTCGACCGCGACCTCTCCATCACTGAATTTTCCAATATCGGCCTGTCCCACCGGAATGCCGATATGACGGGCGATATTTTCCGCGAGCACGGGATTGGCGTTGCCCGTGAAGACCATCAGATTGTTTGCCATGGGATCCTTACCTTCGGAATGCCGGGCACCGGCCGCGGGCGCCTGCTTGCAATAGGGTTTGTTCTGTAACTTGTTGATGGCTGAGCCCATCCGAATCAGTGGTTGTCTGAGCCGGCGTCCGCAGGGAGATTTCGGGGGCGCAGGACGCAAACACCGGCCGCCCAGGGAGTGCTGCACGGCCGGTGTTCATCGGTTTGGCTGGGGTGGCTGGATTCGAACCAACGCATGCAAGGATCAAAACCTTGTGCCTTACCACTTGGCGACACCCCATTCGAGACGCGCATTATACGCTATTGTGTCAGCTTTTGCAGCCCCTTCAGCAGATCCGGTACCGGAGAGCGGTCCAGACCCCTGGCCACAAAGCCTGTCAGTCCGTCAGTACCTCCGAGCACCCCGTGGAGGGCCTGTTCGGCGCGGTGCTGATCGGAAAAGGCCGCGAATACACTCGAGCCGGTTCCGGTCAGGCGCGAATCGGCGTACTGACCCAGCTCTGTCAGGGCGTCATCGACCTCCGGGAACAACTGTCGGACCAGATTTTCACAGTCATTCCGGGAGTGCCCTGCCAGAAAGTCGGCCATTCTGATGGCTGATCCGTTTCTTGTCAATTCCCGGTGTGAAAAAATCGCGGCGGTTGAAACAGGGCAGGCCGGAGTCACCACGGCATACCAGCGCCGGGGCAGATTCACCGGTTCCAGCTGTTCGCCCACCCCGGTGGCCCAGGCGCTGTGCCCGTGGACGAATACGGGAACGTCGGCGCCCAGCTGGAGTCCCACGGCCGCCAGCTCCCCGGCGGGCAGATGCAGATGCCATAGCCGGTTCAGCGCCAGCAATGTGGTGGCGGCATCCGAGCTGCCTCCCCCCAGCCCGGCGCCCGCCGGGAGGTGTTTCTGGAGTGTGATCCGCACACCAGGTGTCTCTGGCGCCTGTATCCGGGCCTGCAATAGTCGGGCAGCGCGAACCACCAGGTTGTCGGGGCCCTCGAGTTCGCGGTTCTCGCATTCGAGCCGGATGCGTCCGTCAAAGGTGGTATCGAAATGCAGGCGATCTCCGTGGTCCAGGATCTGGAACAGCGTCTGCAGTTCATGATAACCATCCGGGCGACGGCCGGTGATGTGGAGGAAAAGATTGAGTTTGGCGGGTGCAGGAAGAGTGATCGAGAGTGCTGGAGCCGTCATCCGTCATGCTCCGTGTCCCAGGTCATGCGGACAAGGTCCACCTGTAGAGGCGGTTTCTCGATACGGATCCGGGCCGGCAGTGTCTCGGGCTGTTGTTCGCTATAGCCGAGGTACTGGATGCGCCACCCGGACTGATTCAGTTCCACCAGCTGGTTGTTCTCGCCGAAACGGGTTTCGGCGGGCAGGTCCGGTACCGGTATGCCCTTGAGCCAGTAGTCCAGCCTTGATACCGGCAGTTCGTAGCCCAGTTCCCGATAGACCAGTTCCTCCGGCGTTTCAGTGATGATCGGTTCCTCTCCGCGCTGACTGATGATCACCTGACCGGGTTCACCGATGATTTCCGTGGCGCCGGCATTGAAAGCCCCCCAGAGATTGATCCGGTATCCGTCATCCTCTTGCTGCCAGCGGATTCTTGACGAGTGGGATTCTTCGTTGTCGCTGACACGGATGCTGCCAATGAAGCTCCAGGTCCGGAGCCCTTCCAGCACCGCGCGGCGCTGCTCCCATTCCGGATTGACCGGTGGGGCGATGCCGGCGGGTGTCCGGCAGCCGGTGATGGTCACCAGCAGCAGCGCCGCCATGCAAACCGCCGGGAGTCTGCGGGGGGGTGGCGTGCCATGGTGGTACATAGTCTTTCTAGCGGGCCAGGCGGTCCATGGCATCATTGACATACTCGCTGTCCGGCTCCTGTTCCAGTGCTTCCCGCCATATGGTCATGGCGCGCTCGCGTTCTCCCCGGGTCCAGAGAACTTCACCCAGGTGGGCCGCCACTTCGTGATTCGGGAACATGGCGTAGGCACGTTCCAGGTTGTGCAGTGCGTCATCCAGCTGTCCCAGCTTGAACTGGACCCAGCCCAGACTGTCAATGATCGCCGGATCATCCGGCTCCTGGGCCAGTGCCTGTTCAATCAGGTCGAGCGCCTCCTCGTACCGGTCCGTACGGACAGTCAGTGAGTACCCCAGATGATTGAGTGCTCTGACATTCTCCGGCTCCTGCTCCAGAATCCTGCGCAGGTCACGGTGGATGGCGCTCTGATTGTCGCGTTGTTCGTTCAGGTTGATACGGGTGAACAACAGGTCCACGTTATCGGGAAACTGTGTCAGGGCTTCATCCAGCAGTGCACCTGCCCGTTCCTGTTGGCCGGCGCCCAACAGTGTTTCCGCCTCGAGTGTCTGAATCAGCGCGGTCAGGTCGGGATGACGTTCGCTGACCTGGTTCGACCACTCTCTTGCCTCGTCAATCTGGCCGCGGTTGATCAGCAGGGCAAGGGCGCGGCGTTGTGTCGCAACATAGGCGCCGGAACGTCGTTCCACACCGGAATACCATTGCAGTGCCTGCTCGGGCGCCCGATTGCGTTCCGCAATCATGCCCAGGTAATACAGTGCCTCATTGCGCCTGTGGTTGGCATTGGCAAGCGCTTCCAGCTGGGCGGCCGCTTCCCGGTCGGCTCCCAGTTCCACGTTCAGCATGGCCAGGGAGAACAGGCTTTCCAGGTCACCCGGCGCGTGTCGCAGCAGTTGATTGAACTGGTCGCGGGCGGCGCGGAGTTCTCCAGTCCGCATCAGTAGCTGCGCAAGATTGTAACGCAGCAGGCGATGGCCCGGATGGCGGTCCACGCCGCGCTGCAGCAGGGTCAATGCCTCCGTGCGCTGGTCGATATTCTGCAGCAGCTGCGCCTGCACGATAAT
>JBNJGU010000197.1:0-5336 GCA_051747985.1 Pseudomonadota bacterium
CAGACACGCCAGCACCATGAATGACAGCCACTGTTTCATGCTCGCGAAATGCATAAGGTCGCCTCCCTTCCGGTTACTGCCCGAATGGTACCGGAGGCACAATACAGCTGCCACCCCGAGCAGGTGGCGACTGCCGGCGCTCAAACTGCTAGCATGAAACCATTCAAGCCCATACTTGTAAGCCCGGTATCTTAAGATGGAACCATTGAGCCAAAACGAAGCGATACTCTGGACGGCCCTGTTCGAGCAGTCCAGGGACGGGATGGTGGTACTGCGCCTGGATGGCAGCGTGTACCGGGCGAACCGACGGTATGCGGAGATGCTCGGTTATACGCCCGAAGAGATGAAGAGTCTCCATGTCTGGGACTGGGATACCCGGTTCAACCGGGAAGAGCTGCTGGCGATGCTCCGCGCGGTGGACGAGGTTGGCGCGCATTTCGAAACGAAGCAGAGACGCAAGGACGGCACGGTCATCGACGTCGACCTGAGCAAAAATGGTGCCTGGTACAAGGGGCAGAGGCTGGTATTCTGCATTGTCCGGGACATCACGGCGCGCAAGGCCGCCGATTTACAGCTCAGGCAGAGCGAAGAGCGACTTCAACACATTGCCGCCCAGATCCCGGGGGCGCTGATCCAGTATCGCCAGGCACCCGATGACACGCGCAGTTTCCCCTATTACAGCCAGGGGCTCGTCGAGCTCGGCGGCCTGGCCTGGGAAGACCTGTCCGGAACCGCAGCGAAGCCATTGATGTCCCGCATACTTCCCGAGGATGCGGCTGCAATCGAGGCCAGAATCCAGGAAACCTCCAGAACCCTGTCACGTTTCCATGCCGAGTTCCGTATCCGGCACGCTGACGGATCGATCCGCTGGATCGAGAGCCGCTCCACGCCCCAGCGGGAACCGGACGGATCCGTTGTCTGGACCGGCGTCCTCCTGGACATCACCAAGCGCAAGGTGGCCGAAGAAAGGATACTGGAAATGGCCCGCACGGACGGCCTCACCGGCATCACCAATCGGCAGGAGTTCAACCGGCTGCTGGAGCGGGAGATTGAACGGGCCGCCCGGTACCAGACGCCATTGTCACTGATCATGTATGACCTGGATCATTTCAAACGGGTCAATGATCGGTTCGGACATGATGCCGGTGACGATGTGCTGACAACGGTGGCCGGTGTGGTGACTGACAATATCCGCGCTATCGACTTCCATGGCCGGTGGGGCGGCGAGGAATTCATGGTGCTATTGCCACAGATCGGCCTGGACGCGGCCAGGGAGACCGCTGAAAAGTTGCGACAGGTGATCGCCGGACACCACTTCGACCGCGTTGGCGATATCACCGCCAGTTTCGGGGTGGCCGAGCTTTCGCCCCGGGAAGGTTCCAGATTGTTGGCCCAGCGGGTAGATGAGGCTCTCTACCGGGCGAAAGATCGCGGCAGGAACCGGGTGGAAGTCTAGTGGGCCACGCCCACGGTACTTGACCGCTGTCGACCAGTGCGACACCTTGTCACATCTTCATCGCTACACTTGTCGGTACATTGGTGTATAGTTCCGTGTTTTCGAAAGTCGCACACAACCGATCACGGCTTCATGATGGCACGGCGAACTGCATTTCTGTTTTTCCTGACCTGGCTGGGCGTGCTCTCGACTCTGCTCACGTCACCCGTAGCAGCACAGTCCTGGGAGGCGACGGCCACTCCGTTTTCCACTGATGTCCAGCAGGAATGGCTTTACGAAGTCATGCCAGAGGCTGAAGAGTTCGGGGAAAAACAGGGCGACCCCCCTGCCTGGCCCGCCTACCGGACGAACCCGGAAAACGGCGAGCGCGAGTTGCTCGGCTACGCCTTCCTGAGTGCCGATGTACCTCCGGTGGAGCGCGGCTTCAGCGGCCCGGTCGACATGCTGATCGGGGTCGATGCGGATCACAACATGACCGGTCTCAAACTGCTTGACTATGTGGAAGCTCACCGCCGTACCTATGGCGATTTCCTGGCCCGCACCGACCTGTTGCGTCAGTACCGCGACAAGCCCATCAGTGACGACTTCCAGATCACCCGGGACATCGACGGCATTGCCGGGTCCACGGTAAGCATCTTTGCCATCTCCCGCGGAGCACGTAATGCGGCACGGCGGGTCGCCGAGGCCTACCTGGATTACGATCCCGGCGATCCCGTGCAGGAAGCGCGCGATGCACGCATCATCGAGGAAATGAGCCAGTACAACTGGCAGGAGATGCTGGACAACGGTATGGTCCGGCAACTCGAGATGCCCGTGCCCGGCGGACAGAACATCGTGTTCTCGCTCACTTACATGGGTCACCCCGCGCTGGGAGAGTTCTGGATCGGCCGCGAGGCCTACGCCCGCGCCGAACGTGATGCCAGCGCCTATCTGGCCGGCGACGAAATGGTACTGCTGGCCGTCGGTGGCAACGCCTCCGGTCAGTTCCGCTACGACCAGCTGCGTTTCAGTCAGGATGACAGCCCGCCGCGGATGATTACGGCGGACCGCTTTGTACCGGCCGGCAACGCCGATACCGGCATGATTGCTGAGCACGCCGACTTCGCCGGCGCCATCGTACTGCCGGAGAATATCGACATCACCAGGCCCTTCACCCTGAGCTACCGTCCCCTGGGCAGCGTGGACCCATACACCGTGGAATTCCAGCCGGTAGATCTGGGTATGCGGCTGGCGCGGGACGAGGACGTGCTCAGCGAGGAAGAGATCGAGGAGATTCTGCGCGCTGAAAACAGCTGGCTGAACCAGTTCATGAAAGACCCACCGTGGGGCGTGACTCCCTTGGGCAAGGTCATCATTCTGCTGTTGATCCTGACACTGGCCATGGTCGCTTTCGTCCGCAAAAGCGCGCGTCTGCGCTGGATCACGCTCGGCGCCACCACGCTGTACCTCGGATTCATCGACGGCAGCTTCCTGTCCATTTCCCACATCACCAGCACCATCACCCAGGGCCCCGGATTCCTGCTCAGCAATCTGCCGCTGTTGCTGTTCGCGGCCTTCACCGTGGTCACCACGCTGCTCTGGGGCCGGGTGTTCTGCTCATCGCTATGTCCCTTCGGCGCCGTGCAGGACTTCATCACCCGCTTTGCGCCGAAACGATGGCAGCGCCAGGTTTCTCAGTCCGTACATGACCGGGCGCTGTATCTGAAATACCTGGTGCTGGCAGGAATCATCGGTGCCGCGCTGATTGCCGGCAACGTGGCGGTATTCCAGTACTTCGAGCCCTTCGGTACACTGTTCTTCCTGGAAGGCGCCCTGATCCTGTGGGTCATTCTGTTCGCGATCCTGGCGGCCTGCTTTGTGGTGCCGCGATTCTACTGTCGCTATGCCTGCCCGCTGGGCGCCGCTCTGGGCCTGGCTTCCCTGGTCAGTCCCCTGCGGATCAAGCGAGTGCCGCAATGCACGGTCTGCGCCGTGTGCGAACGGGCCTGCCCGACCGGCGCCATCCGGCGCGAGAAGATCGACTTCAAGGAATGCGTGCGCTGTGACATCTGCGAGATCAAACTGATCGAGCTGGCCGGTTCATGCCGGCATGACATGAGCAAGATCATCGCGTCCACCAGAACCACTCCATGAGCTGATCAACGGGCCGCTGCTGGGGCATTTGGCTGGTGCCTGACGGCAATCCCTGCTAGTATGCGCCCCCTTTTCGCACCATCCTCCGCCATCCAGGCACCGGGATGGCTGCTTCCCTCCAGCTCATCGAGAACAGAATTCATGCTCCAGACCATACGGGGAACCTGGTTCTCCAACCTGCGTGGTGACATCCTTGCCGGTGTCGTCGTCGCCCTGGCTCTCATTCCCGAGGCCATCGCCTTCTCCATCATCGCCGGCGTCGACCCGCGCGTTGGCCTGTACGCTTCCTTCTGCATCGCGGTCGTGATCGCTTTCACTGGTGGTCGACCGGGCATGATCTCCGCCGCCACCGGCGCCATGGCGTTGTTGATGGTCACCCTGATCCGGGACCACGGCCTGGAATACCTGCTTGCAGCGACAGTCCTGACAGGCGCACTGCAGATCATGGCCGGTTACCTGAAGCTCGGCGAACTGATGCGTTTTGTCTCACGCTCGGTCGTGACCGGCTTCGTCAACGCCCTGGCCATACTGATTTTCATGGCACAGCTGCCGGAACTGACCAATGTCACCTGGCATGTCTACGCAATGACCGCGGCCGGACTGGGCATCATCTATCTGTTCCCCCGGGTGCCAAGGATCGGCCGAATGCTGCCATCACCACTGGTCTGCATAGTCGCCCTGACCGCTGCCGCCCTGTTCTGGGGCATGGATATCCGCACCGTGGGTGACATGGGAGAGCTGCCCGACACACTGCCGGTATTCCTGTGGCCCGACGTACCGCTCAACCTGGACACTCTGATGATCATCCTGCCGTATTCCGTGATGCTCACCGTGGTGGGTCTGCTGGAGTCCATGATGACGGCCACCATCGTCGATGACCTGACCGACACCAACAGTGACAAGAACCGCGAATGCAAGGGCCAGGGGATCGCCAACATGGTCTCCGGCGTGTTCGGGGGCATGGCCGGTTGCGCGATGATCGGACAGTCCATCATCAACGTGAAATCCGGCGGCCGCGGTCGTCTGTCGTCATTGACAGCCGGGGTGACACTGCTGGTCATGGTGGTTTTCCTCAGCGACTGGCTGTCGGTGATACCGATGGCCGCCCTGGTGGCGGTGATGATCATGGTGTCCATCGGCACCTTCAGCTGGGATTCGTTGCTCAACCTGAAGAAGCATCCGCTGTCGACCAATATCGTCATGGTCGTCACCGTGGTCGTGGTGGTCGCCACCCACAACCTGGCGATCGGCGTGTTTGTTGGTGTATTGTTGGCGGCGATGTTCTTTGCCAACAAGGTCGGCCACTATATGACGGTCAGGAAGAGCCGGCGTGAGGATGGCGCCAGGGTCTACCGCGTGATCGGGCAGGTGTTTTTCGCCTCTTCCACCCAGCTCACCGCCGCGTTCGACTTCCGCGAGGTGGTGGACACCGTGGTCATTGATCTGAGCCAGGCACACTTCTGGGACATCACCGCCGTGGAGTCGCTGGACCGCATCATCATCAAGCTGCGCCGCGAAGGCGCGCGGGTTGAACTGATCGGCATGAACGAAGCCAGTGCCACACTGGTGGACCGCTTCGGTGTACACGATGACCCCAAGGGGATCGAGAAACTGATGGGTGCCCACTGAGCTCCCGAGGACTGACAGACATGAAGAACATCGTTGCCTGCATAGATCACTCCGGCGCCGCCGGCGCTGTCTGCGACGCCGGCGCCTGGGTCAGTCAGCGTGTAGACCGACCGCTGCT
>JBNJGU010000198.1:0-5242 GCA_051747985.1 Pseudomonadota bacterium
CACAGGCCAGCAACACCAGCCGCACACCATCCGTGGTGGTGAACTCACTGCCTGTCAGCAGCCGGAATCCGGCGGCCGACTCGCCGGCGTCCCGCACCATTTTCCAGGCACGCACCACGCCGGCCAGCGAACATTCATCGGTGATCGCCAGCCCCTCATATCCGTACTTGAGGGCCTGCGCCACCAGTTCCTCGGGAAACGAGGCACCACGCAGAAAGCTGAAGTTGCTCAGACAGTGCAGGGCGACAAAAGGGAAAGCGGACATGATCAATCACAAGAATACTGTTTATCCATACAGTATTTCATGTGCGGGGCGGTGACACAATGGCCTTGCCCCGGATACAGAAAAGCGCGGACCGGGCCATTCCCGATCCGCGCTTTTCTGTCAGGTCGATTCCTGTACGGCGGGCGCGTCAGTCCTCGTCGGACTCGCCGGCCACACCCTCGATGCCACCCGGCAGGCCATCACCCAGCATACTGCCCGGTGCCCGCAGATGGCCATACATCAGCTCTTCCACGAACTCCACGCACTTGAATTCCAGCAGCTGCATGTTCGGCTCCTGGCGACGATAGATCGGCATGCTGATGGTCCAGGGCTCCTCGAAGGTGATCGGATCATCGATGGTCGCCTCATACTGGATGGTGTTCTCGTCCACCATTGTATAGCGCTCTTCGACCGTCATTTCCCAACCACTGTGGAAATTGCCGGAGCGATCGAACCAGGTGCTGGCAATCTGCCCGGTGGTCTCGATGACCAGGGTGTCACCCTCCCAGTGGCCGGTGTTGTGCCCCATCCAGCTGTCCACCTGGGATTCGGAGTCCTCATTCATGTACACCATCCGGTCCGCCCCCGCGAACTGGTAGGTCAACAGGGTGACATCCGGAGCCTGGAAGATCTGGAACGGATAGGGCTGGTAGGTGGCCCGGGGCACACCCGGCAGGTAACACTTCGTGGCCGGATCCAGTTCCAGCCAGTTGGCCTGGTTCTGCCGCTGTTGCTCTCGCATTTCGGGCTTGTACGGAATGCGACCGCCCTCGACAAAGCCCATGCTGGGCGGCACCGCCAGGTGTGCCCCGGCCTCGACCAGCGGTCCGACGCGCGCCTCGCGACGCTCCAGCCCCCAGTGTGCCTCGTTGTTGGTCTGCCAGATGCCGTTCAGGTCGGGGTTACCCAGCGGGGTGCGGGGAATGTCATCATCGGCGGACACATCCTGCGCCTGTGATACATCGACATTGAGCCAGAATGCACTGACCACGGCGACCGCCGCCGCGGTCAGCATGACATTGGGAAATTGCTTCTTCATGAATACCTTCTTTTTAATCCGGACAGAAATCAGTTGTCGAGCTCGTCAAGCGTCATGGCGCGGTTCTCTTCCGCATTCCAGGTGCCTTCCTCGACCCGTTCACCGCGCAGGATGTTGATCATCCCGTAATTGCCTTCGTGACAGGCGTACTCATGGATCTTGCCATCCGTCTTGAACAGCGGAAACGTGCCGGTGAACTCGTCCTGATAGGCCTTGTCATCACGGATGGTGAACTCGTACTCGATCCGGTCATCGGAACTGCGATGGAAACGCTCGATCAGGGTCTTGTCGGCGCCGACACCGAAGCCCCGGTAGCTTTGCGTCTTCTCATTGAAGTTGCGCGTCTCGACGATCAGGGTGTCGCCTTCCCAGTAGCCACGGGAATCACCGGTCCACTGCGTGATGTCATCCGGAATATGCGGACTGTCGTCCAGCTGGACGATGCGGGCATGGTGGATCATCTCGTTGAAGATCACCACATGGTCCCGGTTCTGGAACAGCTGCACGTTGTTGTTGTACATGCTGGGCTGGAACGGCGGCACGGCATTGAAGCCCATCAGGCACCGTTCGGACAGACCACGATCCTCCGGACCGTCCTTGGCAATACCACCCACGGTCACGCGCACCGGGCGCTCACCATCATAGTCGGGGCCCAGCCCACCGAAGGCCATGGGAGCACCCGCGACGCGGTCCGGCAACTGGCCGCTGGGCGGATCGATGATGATGGACGTGCGCAGATTCAGGTCCTCGGGATTGCCCTCGATCCAGAACTGGTTGTAACCGCCCACGCCGCCCTGGCTGGACTGCCCGTCGCTCGCCGCGGCTTCCTCGGCGATGCGCTCGTCCCGCTCGAGGACTTCCTCGGGCGTGAGGAATTCGACCCCTTCATACTCGGAAGGGCGGGTGGTGGGTGTGTTGGAGCTGAAGTTCCAGACGCCGCGAAGATCGGGATCACCCCATTCGGTGCGGGGCGCTTCGTAATCGGGATCCAGATTGGGGCTGAGTTCACCCACCAGCGCATTGTCCGCCAGGGCCAGCGGGCTGGCCAGGGCCGAAGCGACGGCCATGGTCAACAGGTACTGTTTCTTGAATGTCATGGTGTTCTCCCCGCTCCTCGGAGCGTACTTGACTGCTTGCGCAGTGCTATCATCAATTCCGGTCAATTCACTGTAACCGACTGTCAAATTCTGTTGCATGAATCGGACTCCGGAGAGTAATCCAGAGCCTGATGCACTGCAAGCTGGTATACCGACAGACCCGTTGAGTGGTGGTTTTTTTACCATGAATTGATTCAGTGGCCCGGTGGCTGGCACTCTCTGTCACAATTATCATCCCGTTTTCCGGGAAAAAGGAGTCCTATCAGATGGTGAACCATTCCCTGCTCGACCTGGCGCCGATCATCCAGGGCAGCAACGCGGCCGAGGCCCTGCACCGCAGCCGCGAGCTGGCCCAACTGGCCGAAAAGGAGGGCTATACCCGATTCTGGCTGGCCGAGCACCACAACATGACCGGCATCGCCAGCGCGGCCACGGCCGTGGCCATCGGCTATGTAGCGGAAGGGACCCGGTCCATTCGGGTGGGAGCCGGCGGCGTGATGCTGCCCAACCATGCACCGCTGGTGATCGCCGAGCAGTTCGGCACCCTGGCCTCGCTGTATCCGGACCGCATCGATCTGGGGCTGGGCCGGGCGCCGGGAACCGACCAGATGACACTGCAGGCGCTGCGCCGGGATCCGATGGCCGCCGACACATTCCCGCAGGACGTCCAGGAACTGCTGCACTGGTTCGAGCCGGCCAGTCCCGGCCAGGCTGTCCAGGCCGTACCGGGCGTGGGCCTGCGGGTGCCCGTCTGGCTGCTCGGCTCCAGTCTGTTCAGCGCCCAGCTGGCCGCCGCACTGGGGTTGCCGTTTGCGTTCGCCTCCCATTTCGCCCCGGACCATCTGATGGAAGCGCTGCGTCTGTACCGTGAGTGGTTCACCCCATCGCAACATCTGGACCGCCCGCATGCCATGGCCGCGGTGCCGCTGTTCGCCGCTGACTCCGAAGCGGAAGCCCGACGACTGATGACCTCGGTACAACAGCAGTTCATCGCCCTGCGGCGTGGCAACCCGGGCCCGCTGAAGCCACCACTCGATGATATCGAGTCACATTTCTCACAGGCCGAGCTGGCCATGGCCGGCCATGCATTACGCGAGGCGGTGATCGGCACACCGGACCAGGTGAAGCAGGGAATACGGTCCTTCATAGGCCGTACCGACGTCGACGAGATCATGCTCACCGGACACATCTTCGATCAACAGGCACGACTGCGCTCGTTCGAGATCGGCGCCCGGGCCTGCCGGTCCGTCAACGCGGCCCTGCAGGAGCCGGCGAGCGGCTGACACCGTACTGCCTTCAGCCGGTACGGCGCCAGACCGAAACCTGTGACACCACGTATTCGTACTTGCGGCGGTGTTCACGGATCATGAACGGCTGATCCTGCGCATGCAGCCGTTCGAAGCCGGGCAGTAACGCCGCGAGTTTTTCCAGCGCCTGCTCACTGTCCGGCGCGTCCAGGAAAGCGTCCAGCGCGGTATACTGATCCAGCCAGGTGTTTGGCGAGGCGATCACCAGCACGCCCCCGTCCCGCAACAGACTGTCTTTCCCGGTGAACTGCGCCAGACAACGGGCAGGGTCCGGCAGGCGGCACAGCAGATTGGCCAGCAGCACCGCATCAAAGCGGGTATCCCGGATGGAAGGTTGCGCCGCCAGCGCCTGGGCATCGGCCTGCAGGAACTGCACACGCTCGCGCTCGATCCGCAGATCGACCACGGCCTCCATCGGAGTGGTGAAACGACCGGACTCCAGACGCTGATAGCCCAGTGCACCTTTCTCGCGCAGGGTATCAGCGGCATCAATGAAATGACGGCTGTTGTCGATGCCGATCACCCTGTCGAAGTCCCGCGCCAGCTCGAAAGAGGCCCGGCCCACGGCACAGCCCACATCCAGCGCGGCCCCGCGCCCGGAAGCGAAGCGTGTCACCAGACCGGCCATCGCCTCCATGAAAGGCGCTGTCTCCGGATGCCCGACCGTGTCACTGATGGCCGCGTCTTGCTGTTCCTCCCGGGACCCCCAGTGAAACAGCAGGTACTGGTTCAGGACCGCGTCATCCTCGTACTTGTTGCTGGCCACTGCCGGATCCTCCCCCTGTGCCAGACGGAATCCGGCATGCTGGAAGAAATGCGGCCGGAAATGGAAACGCGCCCATGCACTGGCCTCGTCCCCTGTGCTGATGAAGGATCCCCCCAGAATCATCTGATGTTCGTCATCAAAACAGGGCGTACTGAAATCCACGTAGTAGGGATGTATCTGGAAGCCGGGCAGGGGATGGAAGGGGGCCTCGCACCATTGCCAGACATTGCCCAGCACGTCGTGGAAACCGCGGCTGTTGGCCAGGAACAGATCAACCGGCCCCTCGCTGCCGAAATGCAGATTGTGGTTGATGGTGCGCGCTGCCGGCGTGTTGGCCTCCATCACCGGATCACGTTGCAACAGGGCATCGTCACCCGGCAGCCAGTCGCTGATATCACTCAGTGAGGCATCCCGCAGCGCCAGATGTTCTTTTTCCTGCAGCAGCCGGTAGGGCGTCTTCACGCCATCGCGCTCGCTGCGCCAGGCGCAATAGGCGCGGGCCTCGTAGTAATTGACCACGGCCGGCCAGTCCCACTGCATGGGAATGACGGAGAAGGTGGTCCGCAGTCGATAGCGATGCGCCCCCACCGGGCCATGCTGCACCCAGAATGTGGGCCAGCGGGTATTGCGGAATTTGCGCCAGGCGGCACCGCTGGTGGACCAGTACCGGTCGTCCAGGTAGGCACCGCTACGCACGAATTCATAGAATTCACCGTTGCTGATCAGCTGTTTTGACGCCCGGAACGGTTCGACTTTCCGGGTGTCGCG
>JBNJGU010000199.1:0-5209 GCA_051747985.1 Pseudomonadota bacterium
GACGGAGAGCGGAATTGATGGCGGCACCCATGGCTGACGAAAAACTGCAGAAAGTGCTGGCGCGGGCGGGATTCGGTTCGCGTCGCGAACTGGAGCAGTGGATAAAGGAGGGCCGCGTGGTCGTCAATGGCAAACCGGCCACGCTGGGCGATCGCGTCAGTGAAGAGGACCGGATTGCCGTCGACGGCAAGAAAGTACAGCTGTCGTCACGCAGGAAGCTGGCGCCCCGTGTGATTCTCTATAACAAGCCGGAAGGCGAAGTCAGCAGTCGCAAGGACCCGGAAGGGCGCCCGACGGTATACGACCGGTTACCGGACGTGGTGCATGCTCGCTGGGTGGCCGTTGGCCGGCTCGACATCAATACAGCAGGTCTGTTGCTGTTCACCACGGATGGCGAACTGGCCAATCGGTTGATGCATCCCTCGGCCAACATAGACCGTGAGTACGCGGTGCGTGTGAAAGGCGAGGTCAGCGACGAGATGCTCGAGGCCATGAAGAAGGGTGTCGAAATCGACGGGCACCTGTGTCGCTTCACCGACATCCAGTATTTTGCCGGAGAGGGAGCGAACCACTGGTACCATGTGGTCATCATGGAGGGGCGCAATCGGGAGGTACGGCGTATCTGGGAGAGTTTCGGGGTGCAGGTCAGCCGCCTGAAACGGGTGCGTTACGGACCCGCCTTCATTCCCAGTCAGGTGAAAAAGGGGCAGTTCTACGAATTCAATCCGAAGGAAGTGTCGGAACTTTATGAACTGGTCGGGTTGAAAATGCCGGCCGCTCCCGCGGCGGCACGTCAACCACTGCGCCGCTCGTCCAAGCACCGGCCACGGAAGGGTCGGCGCTGAAGCGCGTCCAGTCCCCGGTTGATGAAACTGTCGGCCGAGTCGGTGCCGCTGGCTGTCACGCAGGCCAGCCGGATGGCGGCCTGTATCCGTTGTCCCCGGAAAATGGTGTGATGTCGGTTACAGGCTTCCAGCAGTCGATCCGCCAACAGCGCGGCGCCGTCCCCGGTGGCTTCCTGCAGCAGCACCAGCAGCGTGTCGTCCTCGACACGGAAGGTCATGTCGGTGTCCCGGCACAGGTCGTCAGCCAGTGTGACCACTGATTTCAGCACATGGTCCCCGGCGGCGGCACTGAATTCGTGATTGATCCGACGCAGACCTTCAATGTCGAGGAGGATGCCGCTCAGGGGTCGGTTGTGGCGTCGGGACAGGGAGATTTCACGAGGCAGAACCTGCCACAGGCTGCGTTCATTGCGGGCACCGCTGATCGGGTCCCGGAAACTGTGATCCATGGCGAGGCGGAAATGCAGGGCATTGCGCAGGGGGGCGAAAAACAACGGAATGAGCGCCTCCAGTTGTGCCAGGTCCCGGGCACGGAATTTCCAGTGGCGTCGGAAAACCAGTTCTCCAGTGTGTTCATCACGGCCCATGAGTCGGTAGCCGCAGCTGTGTGCCGCTTTCTGCCCCGACATCACGGACAGCCCCAGGGTCTCGTGCCGGTATTCCAGCCCATCGATCGGCAGATGCCGGCCAGTCTGTTCGTGAATCAGCCGGATCAGCTGGTCCAGATCGATCGATACCTGCAGTTGTTCCAGTATGGCGAGCTGTTCGCTCTGTCCCAGGGCGACCGGTACAATGTGATCCGTCGTTTCCGCGGCTTCGCCTTGACGTTGCTGTATGGTCATTGTCATGAAGCTGCCTCGTTACAGTGAGGCGGCCTGGTTGCCGCCGTCCCGTTTACTGTTGTATAGCGCCCTGTCGGCACGGTCCAGCAATGAGTCCATGGTGTCGGTCCCGGCGAATTGCGATACGCCGATGCTGACGGTGATCCGCAGAGGGCTCTCCCGAAGCTGGAATGGGGCATCGGCCACGCGGCTGCGGATGCGGTCGGCAATGGTCAGTGCCCCGGGCTGATCCGTGCGATTGAGGAGAATGACAAATTCTTCTCCCCCGTAGCGGAAGCAGAGATCAGTATTTCGGTGTTCAGCGTGGAAGCGTTGTACCGTCTCACGCAATACCGTGTCCCCGGCGCCATGCCCGAACTGATCGTTGATGCGCCTGAAATTGTCGATGTCGATCATCAACATCGAAAGCGGTTGTGAATGACGACTGGCCAGGGCAATTTCGCGCTCCAGTGCCTGGTCCAGGCCGGCGCGGTTGCCGGCGCCGGTCAATGGATCGGTAATCGATGCGTCCAGCGCATCACGGTATTGCAGTGCATTGTGCAGTGGATGGACCAGGGTGGTCAGCAGAGACTCGATGCCGGAGAGTTCACGATCCGAGAATCGCAGCGAGCGATAGAGGATGATCTCACCCAAGTCTCCCTGTCGTGTATGCAGGCGGTAACCGCAACTGTGCGAGGCATTGTCGCCTTCCTTCACCTGCAGTGAGCGGGCTTCGTGCAGATAGCGAATGCCTTCCAGAGCGATCATCTCCCGCAGGGTGGTGTGGAACAGGCGGATGATGTTCTCCAGCTGCAGGGTCGACTGCAGCCGGCTCAGGAGCCGGTACCGCAGTGGTTCATTGGCCAGCTCCGCCGTTGTCTCCGGGCGATTGGCGACCACTTCCTGCCGTGCTCTGTTGAAGTCGATGGTATTCGCTGATTTCAGCGGCGTGACCATGGCATCTCCTGTCAGTCAGTCATGCCATGAGTAATGCGAGTCTCGTGCCAGAAAGGCCTGCAGCGGCCGATGTTTTGCAAGTGTATGAAAACAAGTCGAAAACGTGCCCGACCCGCGGAGCCGGGAGTGTCGGTTTACTGGCGTTATCCGTGCGGGGGCCGTCCCGGGCGGCAATAATCCGTTATATCCTCGGTGAGCGGCGGCAACTATTGCCAACCCGTGACCGGCTCATTGTCCCGGGGCGCCGGGCAGGTCGTGCAGGTCCAGTGCCTCGCCGTGATGATGCCGGCTGTCCGGGCCCAGCAGGTACAGGTAGGCTGGTGTCAGGGATTCCGGGGTTGGCAGGGTGGCCGGGTCCTCGGCAGGATAGGCGGCCCGTCGCATGGATGTCCGGGTGGCTCCGGGATTGATGCTGTTGACGCGCACGGCACTGGTTCTGTCCAGCTCATGGGCGAAGACCTGCATCATGCCTTCCACGGCAAACTTGCTGACGGCATAGGCTCCCCAGTAGGCGCGCCCGACCCGGCCGACGCTGGATGATGTGAACAGCAGGCGGGCATCCGCCGAGGCCTGCAGAGAAGGGAGTAGCGCGCGGGTCAGCAGAAAGGCGGCATTGACGTTGATCTGCATGATCTTCATCCATTGTTCCGGTTCGGTATATTGCAGAGGCGTCAGGGTGCCCAGTTCACCGGCGTTGTGCAGCAGTCCATCCAGGGCGGGGAATTGTTCCAGTATTCCGTTGGCCATTGCACTGTAGTCATCGTTTCCGGCGGTGGCCAGATCCAGCGGATGGATCACGGGCTCGGTGTGGCCACGTTCGACAATGGCGTCATAGATGGCTTCGAGTTTATCCTGGGTGCGTCCCAGCAAAATCATCCGGGCACCATGCGCGGCGCCCGCCTCGGCCACGGCGCGGCCGATGCCGTCCCCGGCGCCGGTGATCAGGATGGTGCGATCCTTCAACAGGTCGACGGGAAGGGCGGAGTGTCTGGGAAAGTTCATTTTGTTTCCTGTGATTCGTTCAGGTTCAGCCATTCAGGCAGTTCTTCCGGATGGGCCAGGATGCGTTCCGCGTTCCAGTCGATCGGGTCGGCGCCAGCGGGCAGATAACCCCAGGCCGCCACCGCGGTGTGCATTCCGGCCGCATTTCCGGCCTCGATATCCCGGGGATGGTCTCCCACATAGACGCTGTCACTGGCTGAACAGCCCAGCTGCCGGCAGGCCAGAAGCAGCGGCTCGGGGTGGGGTTTGGTGTGCTGCACGTGCTCCGGACAGACCGTCACCGCACAGCGATCGTAGAGTGACAGCGCTCGCATCAGGACCTGCGTGAATCGGTCCGGTTTGTTGGTGACGACGCCCCATGGAATGTCCTCGCGCTCCAGTTGACGCAATACCGGTTCCAGTCCGTCGTACAGTCGGGCCTGGCTGCGCGTGATGTGCTCTCCGTAGATGGTCAGCAGTCGTTGATGCCACTGATCGAATCCCGGATCCGCGACCTGCAGTCCCAGTGTCAGTGTCACCAGTGCACGGGCTCCCGCCGATACGGTGTGGTGGACCTGCTCTGTATCCGGTGCCGTGGTGTCTGCTTCCCGTGCCAGTTGTCGCAGTACGACAACGAAGTCCACTGCCGTGTCCAGCAAAGTACCATCCAGGTCGAACAGGACGCTGGCCGGCATCCTGGAGTATCCTGGCCTCATCGTGCATCTCCGTCGGAGTGGTCTCCGGCGGATGTCGGCTTGCGATAGTGCACCAGATAATTCACATCGATGTTTTTCTGGAGAAAATAGCGACGTGTGAATGGATTGTATCCCAGTCCACTGCTGTCTCCGCGCCGCAGTCCCTGATTCCGGCACCAGGCATCCAGCTCCGAGGGGCGGATGAAACGCTGGTACTCATGGGTGCCTCGCGGGAGCAGATTGAGCACGTATTCGGCACCGACGATGGCGAACAGCCAGGCCTTGGGGTTGCGATTGATGGTGGAGAAGAACAGGTGGCCTCCGGGCCGTGCCAGTCGCGCGCAGGCTTCGACCACCGCGGCGGGGTCGGGCACGTGTTCGAGCATCTCCAGGCAGGTGACGATGTCATATTGCTCCGGTTCGCGTTCCGCCAGGGCCTCGGCCGACAGGTGCTCGTAACGAATATCCAGGCCGCTCTCCAACTGATGCAGCCGTGCCACGGCCAGAGAGGCCTCGGCCAGATCGATGGCGGTCATGTCGGCGCCGTGGTGGGCCAATGCCTCGCTGAGGATTCCGCCGCCGCAGCCGATATCGACACATCTGTTGCCGGCCGGGTTGATCCGGTCGCTTATGAAGCCCACCCGTAGTGGATTGATCTCGTGCAGTGGGCGGAATTCGCTGTCCGGGTCCCACCATCGCGCCGCCAGGGACTCGAACTTGCGGATTTCCTGTTCGTCGACATTGCGATTGGTCACGTTTCCGGTTCCTTTGCTGATGAGTGTTCTCAGGAGGCGCTCAGTCGATCATGCCAGCGCATGATGTGCTCGCGGAGCGCCGTGATGTTGATGGTCTGATGCCTGCCGTCGTCCAGTACGCGTTCGCCGTTGATCCAGACGTGGCGGACCTGGTC
>JBNJGU010000200.1:0-5188 GCA_051747985.1 Pseudomonadota bacterium
TGATCACCGTGTGGCTGGCGGCATTCCCTGCCATGTTCTATGGCATGTATAACGTCGGTTATCAGGCCAACATGGCGATCATGGACATGGGGCTGAGTGGCGTTGAAGGCTGGCGCGGCGCCATTCTCGGCCTGATTGCGGGCAATGATCCCGGCAGTATCTGGGATAACTTCTGGCATGGGGCGGTCTATTACATACCGATCTATTTCGTCGTGTTCGTGGTCGGCGGCTTCTGGGAAGTCCTGTTTGCCATCAAGCGCAAGCACGAGATCAACGAAGGCTTCTTCGTCACCTCCATCCTGTTTTCGCTGATTGTGCCGCCGGACCTGCCGTTGTGGCAGGCGGCGCTGGGTATCACCTTTGGCGTGGTGGTCGGCAAGGAGGTGTTCGGTGGTACCGGCAAGAACTTCCTGAACCCGGCGCTGACCGGACGGGCATTCCTGTATTTCGCCTATGCGCCCGACATGTCGGGCGATTCGGTCTGGACGGCCGTGGATGGTTATAGCGGCGCGACCGCATTGAGCCAGTTGGCGACAGATGGACTGCCGGCGGTCATGGCGGCCACCGGAGAGCAACTGACGTGGCTGGATGCGTTTTTCGGTCGCATGCAGGGCTCGATCGGCGAAGTTTCCACGCTGGCGATCCTCATCGGTGGTGCCATCCTGCTGCTGACGAGAATCGCTTCCTGGCGCATCATCCTGGGCGTGTTCCTGGGTATGGTGGCGATGTCGACGCTGCTCAATGTGGTCGGCTCGGATACCAATCCGTTCTTCGCCACGCCCTGGTATTGGCATCTGGTGCTGGGCGGATTCGCTTTTGGCATGATCTTCATGGCGACGGATCCGGTATCGGCATCGATGACCAATACCGGCAAGTGGATCTTCGGAGCGCTCATCGGCGTACTGACAGTCATGATCCGGGTGGTGAACCCGGCCTATCCGGAAGGCATCATGTTGGCCATCCTGTTCGGCAACCTGACGGCACCGGTGATCGATTATTTTGTAGTCAAGGCCAATATCCGGCGGAGGTTAGCGCGTAATGTCGTCTAGTAAATCGGTCAACTCCATCGGCAATACGATCAAGGTCGCACTCGGCCTCTGCATCGTGTGTTCGGTGGTGATCTCCAGCGCCGCTGTCATGTTGCGCCCCATGCAGACCGCCAACGAGTTGCTGGATCGTAATCGCAACATTCTGGCCGCTGCCGGTCTTTTCGATCCCGCCGTGCACAGTGCGGCGGATGTGCCCGAACTTTTCGATCAGTTCACTGCCCGTATGGTGGACCTCGAGACCGGTACATTCCTGTCGGATGAGGAAATGACGGAGTTGGGTCTGGATCCTCAGTCCTATGACATGCAACAGGCCAGAAACGATCCGGCTGTGTCCCGCAACCTGACCAACGCGGAGGATGTGGCATCCATACGCCGGCGGGCGAACTATGCCACCGTGTTCCTGATACCGGCGGAGCAGGGTGAAGGATACGAAACCGTGGTGCTGCCGGTCAGTGGCTATGGCCTGTGGGGTATCATGTACGGCTACCTGGCGCTGGAAGGCGACGGCGATACCGTGCGCGGCATTGGCTTCAACGAGCATCAGGAGACGCCCGGGCTGGGCGGGGAAATTGACAATCCCCGTTGGCTGGCCCAGTGGCCGGACAAGGAGATCTACGGAGAAGACGGCAATGTACAGTTCGAGGTCGTCAAAGGCGGCGCCAGCAGCGAGCACGAGGTGGACGCACTGTCCGGCGCCACCCTGACCAGCCGTGGTGTCGAGAACCTCATCCATTTCTGGATGGGTGATCTGGGTTTCGGCCCGTTTCTTGAAAACGAAATCAGGGGGTGAAGTAGTCCATGGCCACTTCCACTATGAACAAGACCATACTGATCAAGCCGATCTTTGCCGACAATCCGATTGCCCTGCAGATTCTGGGGGTGTGTTCGGCACTGGCGGTGACCACCAGCCTGTCCGTGACGCTGGTGATGTGCGTTGCGTTGACCACGGTGACGGCTTTCTCCAACCTGTTCATCTCCCTGTTGCGCAATCACATGCCCAGCAGCATACGGATCATCATACAGATGACCATCATTGCCTCCCTGGTGATCCTGGTCGACCAGGTGCTGAAAGCCGTGGCCTACGATATCAGCAAGCAGCTCAGCGTATTTGTCGGTTTGATCATCACCAATTGTATTGTACTGGGGCGAGCTGAAGCCTTCGCTTCACAGAACCGGCCGTTTCCCAGCTTTCTGGACGGAGTCGGCAACGGACTTGGTTACAGCGTGGTACTCATCGTGGTGGGGACGCTGCGTGAACTGTTCGGTTCCGGCAGCCTGCTCGGTTTCCAGATCATGCCCATGATTGAAAATGGAGGCTGGTATCAGTCCAACGGTCTGATGCTGCTGGCGCCCAGTGCTTTTTTCATCATCGGGTTTTTCATCTGGATATTGCGTAACCAGTACGCGGATCAGGTGGAGGAGAACGAGTTTCCGATGCAGGCTCACACCGCCGAGGAGGTAGTGCAGTAATGGAATATTATCTGAGCCTTTTCATCAGCGCGGTTTTTGTCGAGAACATGGCGCTGATGCTGTTTCTTGGCATGTGTACATTCCTGGCGGTCTCCAAGAACGTCGAGACCGCCATCGGACTTGGCGTCGCGGTCATCGTTGTGCAGACCATCACGGTGCCGGTCAACAATCTGATCTATAACTATCTTCTTCAGGATGGGGCGCTGGCCTGGGCCGGGTTGCCCGATGTTGATCTGAGTTTCCTGGGGTATCTGTGCTATATCGGTGTCATTGCCGCCATCGTCCAGATCCTGGAGATGTTCCTCGACAAGTACATTCCGGCTCTGTACAACGCGCTCGGGGTGTTTCTGCCATTGATCACGGTGAACTGCGCCATCCTCGGTGCGTCCCTGTTCATGGTTGAGCGCAGCTATACCTTTCCGGAAAGTGTGGTCTACGGCGTCGGCGCGGGTGTCGGCTGGGCGCTGGCCATCATCCTGCTGGCAGGTATCCGGGAAAAGATGAAATACAGTGACGTGCCGGCCGGCCTGCGCGGCCTGGGTATCACATTCATCGCGACCGGCCTGATGTCTCTCGGTTTCATGTCATTCAGCGGTCTCTCTCTGTAAGACGTCTGATAGAAGGTTTTCTGCATAATGGATATCACGACGATTGTAGGTGGTGTGGTCATGTTCACCAGTGTGGTTATGGCACTGGTGGCCATCATCATCATGGCGCGCTCCCGGCTGGTCAGTACCGGCGATGTGAACATAGAGATCAATGGCGACCCCAGCAAGGCCATCACCGTGCCGGCCGGTGGCAAGCTGTTGAACAAGTTGGCCGAGGAAGGAATATTTCTCTCCTCAGCCTGTGGCGGTGGTGGTACCTGTGCCCAGTGCAAATGCAAGGTACTGGAAGGCGGTGGTTCGATGTTGCCGACCGAACGGGGCCACTTCACCATGGGTGAGGCCAAGGAGAACTGGCGCCTGTCCTGTCAGGTTGCCGTAAAACAGGACATGAAAATCGAGGTCGATCCGGAGTTCTTCGGCGTCAAGCAATGGGAATGTGAGGTGGTCTCCAACAAGAACGTGGCCACCTTCATCAAGGAGCTGGTACTCAAACTGCCCGAAGGAGAGGAAGTCGATTTTCGCGCGGGTGGTTATGTGCAGGTGGAAGCGCCTCCCTATGACATCAGCTTCAAGGACTTCGATATTGATGACAAGTTCCGTGGGGACTGGGAGAAGTTCGGTCTGTTCGATCTGACGGCGAAGAACAGCGAGACGGTCACCCGGGCCTATTCCATGGCCAACTACCCGGAAGAGAAAGGGGTGTTGAAGTTCAACATCCGTATCGCCACGCCACCTCCGGGAAGCAAGTATCCGCCCGGGATCATGTCATCCTATATTTTCAATCTCAAACCGGGTGACAGGATGAGGGTGTTCGGTCCCTTTGGTGAGTTTTTTGCCAAGCAGACCGATGCGGAAATGGTGTTCATTGGCGGTGGTGCGGGCATGGCACCCATGCGGGCACATATTTTCGATCAACTGCTGCGCCTCAACAGCAAGCGCAAGATCAGCTTCTGGTATGGTGCCCGCAGCGTGCGTGAAATGTTCTATGTGGAAGATTTCGACAAACTGCAGGAAGATAACGAGAACTTCGAGTGGCATGTGGCACTTTCAGACCCGCAACCGGAAGATAACTGGGAAGGCCCCACCGGGTTCATTCATACCGTGGTCTATGAGCAGTATCTGAAAAATCATCCCAATCCGGAAGACTGTGAATTCTATATGTGTGGCCCGCCGATGATGAACAAGTCGGTGGTCAACATGCTCAAGGACCTGGGCGTGGAAGACGAGAACGTCATGCTGGACGAGTTCGGTTGATCGTACGCCATCATAATGCATATTGTCGCAAAGGAGGGGGGCACCGTTATTACAACGCTGTTCCCCTTTTTGTTCGAATTGCCGGCCGGATTTCATGAAGCTGCTCAAACGCTTTCGGTATACGCTGATATTTCTGATCCTCTTCCTGGCCTGGACCTGGTTGGGGCCCGATGCGGATCGGGAGGTCTACCAGTTACAGGGGCAGACCATGGGAACCACCTACAGCATCCGGCTTTGGCAGTTTCCGGATTCTCCAGGGCGGGAGGAATTTGCCGCCCGGATCCAGGAGCAGCTTGACCGGCTCGACAGGGAGTTGATGTCACTCTACGCGGACGAGTCCCAGGTATCCCGATTCAACCGGGCAGTGACGGAAGAGTGGTTCCCGGTGGCGGATGAAGTGATCGACGTCATTGACGTCGCGGAGCAGGTCAGTGAACTCTCCGGAGGGGCCTTCGATATCACGGTGGAGCCCCTGGTTCAGCGCTGGGGCTTCGCGGAGCAACCCGGGGCCTCCAGTCAGGGACAGTTGCCGACGGAGGCGGAGCTCGAAGAGTTGCGTGTTCAGGTCGACTACCGACAACTTGAATGGCGTCGTGACCCGGCGGCGCTGCGAAAACGCGCTCCCCTGCGGATCGATCTGGGTGGAGTGGCGAAGGGGTATGCCGTGGACGTGGTGGCGGACTACTTTGACTCGCTGGGCCTGGGCAGTTACTTTATTGAAATCGGTGGCGAAATCCGCCTGAGAGGTGGTCGTCCCGATGGTGAGCAGTGGATGCCCGCGATCGAGCGGCCTTCCGGGGGGCGCGC
>JBNJGU010000201.1:0-5186 GCA_051747985.1 Pseudomonadota bacterium
CTGTCCGCGACCGTCGCGACCATGACAGGCCGCGCATTCGCGCTGGAAAATGCGGTTTGCCGTCTCCATCAGACCGGCATCGGCCTGCAGGTCACTGAGCTCGGCGTCGGCGATTGCCTGCCGATCCAGGTTGAAACGCTCCTCGTAGTTCGCGTACGCATCCTGTACCCGGGCATCCTGTGACCATTGCAGTATACCGCTGAAGGAACCCAGCCCCGGGTAGAGCATCAGGTAACCGACGGAGAACACGGTGGAGCCCAGAATCAACCAGAACCACCACATTGGCGCCGGGTTACTGCCCTCCTCCAGATCGGCGTCCCAGACCGGTTCCTTCACCTCTTCTTCCGGGCGGTGGGGGCTGGGCGAGAAATAGACACTCCACACCAGCCAGCCGATCACCCCCGCCGAAACCAGCGTGAGCACGACGATCCAGCCACTCCAGAAGTCTCCGGGCATATCAGCCATCGTAGTCTTCATCCTCCAGCGGAATTCGGGCAACGTCGGTGGCCTTGTCGCGGCTGGCGAAAGCCGTCAGCCAGACGACCAGCACCACCATGAACAACATGACCAGCATGTCTCCAGCGAAAATGAACCAGGTCATGGGACCTCTCCTTGCGGCATCGATGTGCCGAGCTGTTGCAGGTAGACAATCAGAGCGTCCATTTCCGTGACACCTTCCAGCGCCTCTGGCGCGTTTTCGATATCCTCGTCGCTATAGGGATGACCGAGCCGCTGCAGGACCTGCATCTTCTTCTGTATATCACCAACCTCCGAGGCCGGCGCGCCGACCAGCCAGGGATAGGCCGGCATGATCGAGTCCGGCACCACGGAGCGTGGATCGATCAGGTGCTCGCGATGCCAGATGTCCGAGTACTTGCCGCCCAGGCGGTGCAGGTCGGGCCCCGTGCGCTTGGAGCCCCACAGGAAGGGTCGGTCGTAGACGAATTCACCCGATCGTGAATAGGCGCCATAACGCTCCACTTCCGCGATCAACGGGCGCACCTGCTGCGTATGACAGACATGACAGCCGTCGCGTATATAGATGTCCCGCCCGGTGAGCTCGACCGGGGAATAGACCTCTGTATTCTCCGTCGGCGTTTCCAGTGACTCCTGGTACAGAATCGGCAGGACCTGCACCAGACCACCCATGGCGGAGACAAGCAGTATGCCGAAAATCAGCAGACCGGTATTCTCCTCCAGCTTCTTGTGCAGTCCCATCCCCGTCATCGCTTCACCTCATACATCGGGTCCACGGGAGGCGGAGTGACCGGCACCGGCTGCCGCCCCCGCATGGTCATGAACAGGTTGTAGGCCATCAGCACCGTACCGCCCAGGAAGATCAGCCCCGCCAGCAGTCGCAGACCGTAGTAGGGAGTCATGCTGGCCATGATGTCCGTGAAGTTGAAGCGCAACTCGCCGATCTGGTCAAGATTCAGCCACAGCAGCCCCTGGGAGACGCCGGCCGCCCACATGGACATGATGTAGAGCATGGTCCCGGCCAGAGCCATCCAGAAATGCAGGTTGGCCAGCCGGGTGCTGTACAGTTCCCGGCCCGCCATGCGGGGAATCATGAAGTAGAACGTGCCGTAGGTGATCATGGCGTTCCAGCCCAGGGCCCCGGAATGCACGTGGCCGATGGTCCAGTCGGTAAAGTGACTCACCACATTGACGCTTCGGATCGCCATCATCGGGCCCTCGAACGTGGCCAGACCGTAGAAGGCCAGCGCCAGTACGATGAACTTCAGGGCCGGATCGGTGCGCAGTTTCCGCCAGGCACCGCTGACCGTCATGATGCCGTTGATCAGCGTGGCCCAGGAAGGCGCCAGCAGAATGATGCTCATCACCATGCCCAGCGACTGCACCCACTCGGGAATGGCGCTGTAGTGCAGGTGGTGCGGACCGGCCCAGATGTAGGTGTAGGTGAAGGCCCAGAAAGCGACGATGGACAGCCGGTAGCTCCAGATCGGTCGCCCGGCCTGCTTGGGCAGGAAGTAATAGACCATGCCCAGGAAGCCACCGGTCAGCAGGAAGCCGACGGCATTGTGACCGTACCACCATTGCACCACGGCGTCCTGGGCACCGGCGTACAGTGAATAGGACTTGCCCAGGGTCACCGGCAGGGCCAGGTTGTTGACGATATGCAGCATCGCGATGACGATGATCAGGCCGCCATAGAACCAGTTGGAGATGTAGATGGGCCGGATCTTGCGGATCGCCAGCGTGCCGAAGAACACGATGCCAAAGGACACCCAGAGCACGGCGATGGCGATGTCGAAGGGCCACTCCAGCTCGGCGTACTCCTTGGTCGATGTCCAGCCCGCCAGCAGCGAAATACCCCCCAGCAGCACGGTCAACTGCCAGCCGTAACAAACGAACCAGGCCAGGCGATGGGCGTACAGAGGTACATGACTGGTGCGCTGAACGCTATAGAAGGCGGTCGCCATCAGGGCCGAGACCCCGAAGCCGAAAATGATGCCATTGGTGTGCAGCGGGCGCAGCCGTCCGAACGACAGCCAGGACTGGCCCATATCCAGTCCCGGCCAGATCAGCTCGGCGGACAGGTAGACACCGACCGCCATGGCAACAATGGCCCAGAACACCGAGAACTGGACCAGTCGCAGAACGATCCTGTCGTGATAATGATTGACCGACGCGCTCGTCAAAACCGTTTCTCTCCTATACGCCCAGCATCGGGCCGATGCCCATGACCCAGAGCCCCATGCTCAGCCCCAGCAACGATACGGCGGCCACCAGCAGCCAGCCCACCAGCGAGGACGCCATCAGCATACCGCGTTCCGGCGGGGTCTCCAGTGCCACGGGGATGCCCGTGTAAAGCAGGTACATGCTCCAGATCATCGTGGGAATCAGGACCAGCACATTGAAAAAGACATCGGGAAACAGGTGCGCCGCGCTGGCGAAGGCCAGCGGGGCGCCCACGATGGTGATCATGGCGAAGTGCCGGCCGAGCGAGCCACTGGCACCATACGTCGAGGCCATCCAGTGACTGATGATGGCCGTGGTCACGAACCCGAACACCAGTGCCAGGAAATAACCGATGGAAATCAGGGTCAGCTCACCCAGCGGCAGCATCAATGGCTCATTGGCGCCAAGCCGCCAGCCGAAGGAGGCGGCGCCGATCCAGGCAAACACGGGGGGTAGCAGCAGCAACCAGACCGAATACCGCAACAGCACCCGGAGCGGTGCGGGATCGGTGCTGGACAGATCCCGGAAGGCCCCGGACGGATCGTACAGGGCCCTCGCGAGCAGATTGGGCAGGTCGCTGTCACGCATGATCGGAGAATGCCATAAACGATTGTCCCAATGCAAAGTCCGGTTGGACGGTTACCGACGAATCACTGGAGTCATCATACGACGGCGCCCGCCGCCCGGCGTTGACGCAGATCAACCGCCGGATACCGGACCGTCTTACCGGGCCGCCGGCCCGGGATGGTCATACAGCCATTCCACAAGTTGCGCGGCATAGCTGTCAGACACGGTGGGAGAATGCGCCCCCGCCGTGATGGTCCACAGCTCCACGGCACCACCCGGTTGACAGCCCACGTCAAAAGTCAGCACGCCGGTTTCATGACCGGGCAGACTGGCGTCCAGGTCGCGGCGTTCGCGCGCCTGTCCCCGGCTGGTGCAGCCGTTGTAGCCGGCCCACTGGCGCACCGAGTCCATGGCCGCCGGGTATCGGTTGTCCCGGATTTCACCGCCCGCGTAGGCGATGGTGCCATCGGCCGTTCCATGGATCTGCAGTATGTTGACGGGATTCGGTGGCGCCGGACGGCGATCGGCATGACTGGCACCGGCCAGACTGACAATGGCCGCGATCGTGTCGGAGTGCTCATATGCCATACGGTAGGACATGAAGCCACCGTTGGAATGGCCGATCAGGTAGATACGCCGGTCATCAATGCTGTACTCCTCCTGCATGCGAGCGATGACCGACATCAGGTAACCGACATCGTCGACACCGGTGTCATAGAAATTGCAGCAGGCCTCGGAGGCATTCCAGTACGGACTTTCCTCTCCGCCCGGCTCACGCATGCCCTCCGGCGCCACCAGCAGAAAACCGTAGTCGTCCGCCACTTCGCTGAGCCCCATATACGAGTCAACGCGAGGGCCGTTGGACGTGTAACCATGGAGGAGCACGATCAGGGGGGCCGGTTCATCGGCATCGTAGCCACCGGGCACCGTGACCGGCAACTCGCCACGGCCGACGTCAATGGCCTGCGCCAGGACCCATGAAGGAAAGAGAGACAACAGTACAGTGACGGACAGCAGTCGGGACAGGCGCATGGGGAAAGGCTCCTTGCATCGGAATCGAAGGTACACAGAACATGACCGGCAGGTATAGCACCCGCCAGAGTCGCAAGTCAACGCGATGAGACATCACCGTGTCGACCGCGACTCCGTTTCTTCGCTGTCAGCCCTGGCGTCGTCTACAGCGCGTCGAGCGTGGCATTCAACGTGGCGGACGGTCGCATGGCGCGGGACACCAGCTCGGCATCGGGCTGATAGTACCCGCCGATCTCCACCGGGTTGCCCTGAACCTCCGTCAGCTCACCGACGATCCTGTCTTCGTTCTCGCTGAGCGCGGCGTGGAGTTTCGAGAAACGCTCGGCCAGATCGCTGTTCTCGGACTGGTTGGCCAGCGCCTCGGCCCAGTACAGGGCCAGATAGAAATGGCTGCCCCGGTTGTCGATCTCGCCGATCTTGCGCGCCGGCGACTTGTTGTTCTCCAGGAACTTCGTGTTGGCCACATCCAGGGTCTCGGCCAGTACACGGGCGCCGTCGATGCCGGCCTGCCGTGCCATGTGTTCCAGGGACGCGGCCAGGGCCAGGAACTCACCCAGCGAATCCCAGCGCAGGTAATTCTGCTCGACGAACTGTTCCACGTGCTTCGGCGCGGAGCCGCCGGCACCGGTCTCGAACAGTCCGCCACCATTCATCAGCGGCACGATGGACAGCATCTTGGCCGACGTGCCCAGCTCCAGAATCGGGAACAGGTCGGTGAGGTAGTCACGCAGCACGTTGCCGGTCACGGAGATGGTGTCCTCGCCCTTTCTGATGCGCTCCAGGGTATGGCGGGTGGCCGCCTCGGGCGACATGATGCGGATATCCAGCCCGTCCGTGTCATGCTCCTTCAGGTACTCATTGACCTTGGCGATCAGCTCGCGGTC
>JBNJGU010000202.1:0-5158 GCA_051747985.1 Pseudomonadota bacterium
CGGAACACGGTATCACCATCGCCTGGCATCGGATGAACCACATGCTGGGCTGTTCGGCCCGCTGGGGTGGATTCGGCAGCGAGGAGGCCCAGCAGCATTTCCAGACCCTGCAGCAACCCGCCGGCCATCATTACATGATCGGGGACCAGATCTCGCACCATCCGGCGTGGATGGAAAGTGCCATCCAGTCTGCCCATTTCGCGCTCACGGACATGGAGCTGCGGATCCGCCAGCAGGCAGCCAACGAGGCCTGAACCTTCGGTCCTACACGTTTTGCGGGAAGGCGGAGGGCAGGCGCAGTCGGCCTGCTTTTCGCCATTTTTCCGTTCACTGCCGAGGTGCGCGCCCCCGCGTCACCGGACTCCGCGCAGCCAGGGAGGACGCGGAACCAGTACGGGAGTGCCCGCTTTCCACTTCCGATACTCCGGATCATCGCCCCAGCGCTTCTCCGCGCGACGTTCCAGCATGGGTATGCCACTGACCCGGGTCAGCAACCAGGCCACGAACAACGGTGATACCAGCGTCAACCATTGCCAGCCCTGCAACACGGGCAGAGCGATCATGGCCATGCCAGTCCACAGCAGGATCTCTCCGAAATAATTGGGATGACGTGACCAGGCCCACAGGCCGCCACGGATGAAGCGACCCTCGTTGGCCGGGTCAAGGCGGAAGCGGCGCTTCTGTTCATCGGCAACCACTTCCAGCATGAAGCCCACGAGCCAGAACGCGAGGCCGACCACCAGAAGCGGACCCGCCGCCTGCGGCCGGTCCGTGGTGATGGCCGCCAGCGCCGCCCCCGCGGTCAGAATCACCCAGAGCCCCTGCAGTGTGAACGCGAGCAGAAAATGGACCGGATTCTGCTTGATGGTGTCGAAACGGCCGTCGCCGTGATGTTGTACCCGGAAGAACAGGAAGCTGCCAAGGCGCAGGGCCCACAGGAGCACCAGGACAGTGAGCAGTACACTGCGTGGATCCCGGTTTCCACTCAGCACCAGCGCGAGCAGGGTGATCAGGATATAGGTGGCGCTGCCGGTCAGGTCGAAAACATGTTCGCTGCGCTTCCACCAGGAGGGCAGGAACACCAGCCACTGCATGGCCATGGCGATGGCGGCGCACAGGGCAAAGATCGGGATGCCGCCCAGGGCGCGGCCATGGTCGCTGCCGGCGAATGCGAAGGCGGTGACCGCCAGCAGGCAGAACAGGATCATCAGGGTCATTCGCATGGGCTATCTCCCCTCCGTCAGCCAGCGATAAACATACCATGTACGTCCCTTTGCCGATTCCGGTTCAGGGGGCTGATCCCGGGCCTCTATCAAGTGTCTGAATGGCTGCCATAAGCAGGATTGTATGCTCATGGTGCCACGGTCCCGGCAATTCATGAACTCGTTCATGGACCTTGTTGAACTGCCCGGACGGCTGGTTTAGTCTTGATCTGCTGCACTGCTGGCGTGCAAATCGGAAGCCGGCCGTCGCGTCGACAATGACAAGAATTTCTGGACAGATCCTGGAGCAGTATAACTATGACAATGCAACAGACTCCTTTATTGATGCATTACCTGATGGACCGGGGAGCGGACCTGCAGCCCGACGTGGAGGTGGTCACGGCGACCGCGGAAGGCACGCGACGACAGACTCTGGCAAAGACGCGTGATCGCGCTCATCAACTGGCGCATGCGCTGGATGACGCCGGCATCGGCCTGGGTGACCGGGTGGGGACCTTCATGTGGAATGGCTCTCGTCACCTGGAAGCCTATCACGGTATTGCCTGCATGGGCGCCGTGGTCCATACCCTCAATATACGTCTGCCGCCCGGTGATCTGGAATACATCATCAATCATGCCCAGGACCGGATCATCATCGTCGATGCCGATCTGTTGCCGGCGCTGGAGAAAGTGGCGGACCGCATTCCCTCCGTGGAGCAGGTGGTGGTTGCCACTGAACCGGGGCTGGAAGGCTGGTCCACCACTCTGCCCAATGCCATCGACTACGAGGATTTCATCAGGGATCGACCCAAGCGCTTCGACTGGCCGGAGATTGATGAGAACTCTCCCATGGGCCTGTGTTACACCAGCGGCACCACGGGCAAACCCAAAGGGGTCATGTATACCCATCGCTCCAATTACCTGCATACCATTGCCATCTGCATGACGGACGTCATGAACCTGTCGGCCACCGACACGGTCTGCAGTATCGTACCGCTGTTCCATGCCAATGCCTGGGGTCTGCCGTGGGCGGCGACCATGCTGGGCATGAAGCAGGTGTTTCCGCACCGGTTCATGGTGCCGGACCGGATCACGCAGTTGATGATCGACGAGGAAGTGACCATTTCCGCCGGCGTGCCGACCATCTGGCAGGGCGTGAAGGGGTACATGGAAGCCAACCCGGGCACAAAGTTCCCCGCGCTGGAGCGCCTGACCTGCGGCGGTTCTGCTCCGCCGCCGGCCCTGATCCGCTGGTTCTGGGATGAGCTCGGCATCGAGATGGTCCAGGGCTGGGGCATGACAGAGACCAGTCCGCTGGCGACCATCAGTCGCCGCACCGGCAAGCGCAAGCATCTGAAGATGTCGGATGACGAACGCGCGGAGAACCAGGCCAAGGCCGGTCTGCCGATTCCCGGTCTGAAGCTGGAAATTTTCGATGACAACTGGAAGCCACTGCCTCATGACGGCAAGGCCTTCGGTGAACTGCTGATCAAGGGACCATGGATCTGCTCCGAGTACTACCGGAACCCGCAGCCCGACAAGTTCCACAAAGGCTGGCTGATCACCGGCGATGTGGCCAAGATCGATCCCGAGGGTTACATCATCATCACCGACCGTTCCAAGGACCTGATCAAGTCCGGCGGCGAGTGGATCTCTTCCGTGGATCTGGAGAACCACATCGCCGGCATGGATGGTGTGGCGCAGGCCTGCGTGGTGGCGCAGCCGCATCCGCAGTGGGACGAGCGCCCGGTAGCACTGGTGATCCTGAAGGATGGCGCCGACGTGACCCGGGATCAGGTGGTGGACCATTGTGCACAGCGGTTCGCCAGGTGGCAGCTTCCCGATGATGTACTGTTCGTGGACAGCATCCCGTTGACCGCCACCGGCAAGATGGACAAGAAAGTGGTCCGCGCCAAGCTGGAGGAAGACGGGTACACGTTGCCGACCGCATGAACTCCCTGATCCTGTCACGCAGGGACCTGGCGTTCCTGCTGTACGAGTGGCTGGATGCCGAGGCCCTGTGCCGGCATCCACGTCACTCGGACCATTCCCGCGACACCTTTGATGCCGTTCTTGATCTCTGTGAGCAGATCGCCACACAGCATTTCGCCACGCACAACCGCAAGAATGACCTGAATGAACCGACGTTTGACGGCGAGACGGTCCACATCATTCCGGAAGTGAAACAGGCTCTGGATGTGTTCGCCGAGGCCGGGTTGATCGCGGCCGGCCAGGATTACGAACTGGGTGGCATGCAGCTGCCCATGGTGGTCGAGAAGGCTGGCTTTGCCTGGTTCCTGGGCGCCAACGTGGGCACCGCGGCCTATCCGTTCCTGACCATCGGCAACGCCAATCTGTTGCTGGCCCATGGCACGCGGGAGCAGATCGACACCTGGGTGCGTCCGATGCTGGAAGGGCGGTACTTTGGCACCATGTGTCTGTCCGAGCCGCAGGCCGGCTCTTCGCTGGGCGATATCCGTACCCGGGCCGAGCCGCGCGCGGACGGAGAATACCGCCTGTTCGGCAACAAGATGTGGATCTCCGGCGGCGACCACGAGCTGGCGGAGAACATCGTGCACCTGGTGCTGGCGCGCACGCCCGATGCGCCTTCCGGGGTGAAGGGCATTTCCCTGTTCCTGGTGCCGAAATGGCTGCCGTCGGGTGAACGCAACGATGTCGTGCTGGCCGGGTTGAACCACAAGATGGGCTACCGGGGTACGACCAACACATTGCTGAATTTCGGTGAAGGACGGCATCGACCCTCCGCGGAGGCGGGCGCCGTGGGCTATCGGGTCGGCGGGTTGCACAAGGGGCTGGCCTGCATGTTCCACATGATGAACGAGGCCAGAATCGGTGTCGGCTCCGGGGCCGTGGCGCTGGGCTACACCGGTTACCTGCACGCACTGGACTACGCCCGTCAGCGACCCCAGGGGCGGCCCGTGGCCAACAGGGATCCGGCCACCGCGCAGGTGCCCATCATCGAGCACCCGGATGTACGCCGGATGCTGCTGGCGCAGAAAGCCTGGGTCGAGGGAGGCCTGGCGCTGAACCTGTATTGCGCACGGCTGGTCGACGAAGAGCGGGCCGCCACGGATGAGCAGCGTCGGGAATACACGCTGTTGCTGGACATCCTGACGCCGATCGCCAAGAGCTGGCCCTCGCGGTGGTGTCTGGAAGCCAACAACCTGGCCATCCAGGTGCTGGGCGGCTACGGCTACACACGCGATTACCCGGTGGAACAGTTCTACCGCGACAATCGTCTCAACCCCATTCACGAGGGCACCCATGGTATCCAGGCGCTGGACCTGCTGGGCCGCAAGGTGGTCATGGAGGAGGGCGCCGCGTTCGCATTGTTGCTGGATCGTATGCGGGAGACCATTGATCGCGCGGCCAGCGCGGGAGGTCCGGCCACCCGCCATGCCAGTCAACTGCAGGCAGCGCTCAATCGCCTGCGCGCCGTGACCGCCGACCTGCACAACTGCGGCGATCCCGAACGGACACTGGCCAATGCATCGCTGTATCTGGATGCTGCCGGTCATATCGTCGTGGCCTGGATCTGGCTGGAACAGTTGCTGGCGGTCGGGCGCAAAGAGGGCGATTTCTACGATGGAAAGCGCCAGGCGGCACAGTACTATTTCCGCCATGAACTGCCGGCGGTACATCCATGGCTTGATCTGCTCGGTGAGCTTGACGATACTACATTGGCGATGCGGGGGGAGTGGTTCTGATCGTCGTTGGTTTGTACGCCCGTTGAAGAGCGGGAGGGATGGTGCCCTTGCGCGTTACCGCGCAATTGCACCATCCCTCCCGCCTGCGGGGAACCTGCCAATCCGGACCGGAGTCGCTTGAAACCGCTGTCCGAGAGTGGACGTTCAGGACAGAGGTGAAGAACACCGATGCTTCGAAGTGGCAGGTGACTCCCGGGCGAGTGGGGTGAGGCAATGGGGCGGGGACGC
>JBNJGU010000203.1:0-5119 GCA_051747985.1 Pseudomonadota bacterium
AATCAGGCCATAGCGCCTGCCCTGGGTGAACTTGACGGATACGTTTTCGAACAGCGGCCTGGGGCCGAACTGCATGGTGAGGTTCGCGGTAGATATCAATTTGGACTCTGCACAGGTGGAGCGAAATGAAGGCGCGCATCCTAACAGAAAGCCGGCGCTGTGGCACCCGATCTCGCGGGTTCAGGCGAAGGGACCGGAATCAGCGGCATCATTCCTGGAAACCGATGGGGCTCTGCCCCATGACCCGTTTTCTCAGCTGAGTGGTGGAGTCATTCAGGAGCATGAAATCCCCCATTCTCTGCGACGTCGATGTGCGGGTCCGGGCGCCGGCGGCCTCCCGCAGCTGCTGGAGAAATCCATCGACACGCAGTGTCTCGTGCCCAGTGGCTTCCAGTTCCCCGCGTATCCGTGCGGCGTCGGAAACCAGCCGGTCGAGGGCGGGGCGCGACCTGTCGGATTCCACAGGCGGCATGAAATACCTGTAGGTGCTGTCCTGTGTCAGCAGCCCGTAGTCCACGGTGTCTTCCTGTTCACAATTGAAAAGCACATTGTGGCGTTGTCGTGGGCTGCAGTCCTGCAGGCGAGTGGCGCGCGCGCGGGTACGTTCACCGATTACGCTGTGGACGGCGTCGCGTACGGATAACGCGGAGGGTAGCGCCGGTGCTTTGACCGCCGTTTCAGCCGTCATTTCAGAAGTGCGACGCCTGTCTGATCGCGTAGCGCTCTCAGGTCCGGATTCATCGAGGGGCCGGGGAAGAGCCGGAGGTGCGGTGGTGGCTGGAGTGCTCTCCCTGTTGGCAGTCTGTACTGTCCGACGCTCACTGGTTGTGTGCGCAGCCTCCATCGGGCCGGCCGGAGCCTGCGAGGCAGCGCTGATGGTGATGTGCAGGGGCGGGCCTGTTGTATTCACGTCATGCCTTGAGGCATCCGGCATTCGGGCAGTCCAGGTGAACAGGGCGAATGCCACGCCGTGCAGCGCAAGACTGAGCAACAGGGGGTGGAGCGGCCGCGGCGGCTTCATGCAGCAGGATTCCCCGCAGCCTGTTCAGAGCGTGGCCCGCCGGCTCCCGGCCGCGCGGTACAGCACACTGATGGTCGCCGCCAGCGCCAGCGTCGATGCGAAACGGCCGACGGCAGCGGTGGTATGACCCTCCGGAACCGGGATGCCCAGGAAAGCGTAGCCCCAGGTCAGTTCCATGGTGCCCGTATCGGAAAGTGCCGTCGGCATGTGTACGGCAAGCTCCCAGCCCGAGCCGATGAAGGTCAACAGGACGATGCCGATGACGGGCCATGTCATGTCGGCCAGCCGGCTCTGGGCGGTCAGCCAACAGAAAATTGCCAGCGCCGGGGTCAGCAGGTCATCGTTAAAGCCGAACAGCCCCTGGATGATCGGGCGCAGCCAGCCTGTGCCGGATCCTTCGGGCGGAACCGCGAGCAGACCGGCATTGGCCAGGGCAAGAGAGCCGGCGATACTCAAGCCAAGGAAGAGAATGAGTGCCGCCAATGGCGCAAGAAGAGGGACGGACCTGGGATACTTTGCGGACCAGGACTTCAGTTCGTCCCGGTTCATCACGTTGTCGAGCAGGGTCCGCTCATCGCCCAGTGCGGTGCGCGCCCGGTGTTCGGCTTCGAGCGGACTGGCGCCGTCGGCCAGGGCCTTGTCTACGAGATCCTGGAAATGCTGCTGGAGTTCGTTCACGGTTCGTCGTACATAACGAGGGGCGATGCCACCCCGCAACATCGCCCGGCGCAGATCATCCAGATTCAGATCAGACATGATTGGGCTCTCCCATGATCGCTTCGATGCCACGGTTTACGCGGTGCCAGTCATTCTGCAGGGCCTGCAGTCGCTTGCGCCCGGCCGCTGTCGTGCGGTAGTACACCCGGGAACGTCCCTCCACGGTCTTCTTCCGTGACCGCAGCATGCCGCGCTGCTCGAGACTGTGTAACGATGGATAGATCACTCCTTCAGCCAGAATGATCGACTCCCGGGATGTCAGACGGATGGTGCGCACCAGTTCATAACCGTACATCTCGCTCTGGTTCAGAAGGCGCAGTATCACAAGCTCCGGAACGCCTGACATAAAAGCGGCATTGGTCTTTTTCACGAGGTTGTACCTATAATGACAAAGTATCCGCAGAGTACCTTGCGGTTATAGGTATGACAAGCGGGCTGCCTCATCCAGAAGGGCTCTATTCCCGGGTACGAGTTCGGAATGAGTCCATGTCCACCACATTGTCCGGCAGTTCAACTGGCTCATCCCGGGGACCTTCGGGATCACTGCTCCGCGCCAGTCGTGACAGTAACGCCAGCATGTTCCGGCGCGGAAACAGGACACCGAGTCCTTTGGCCGTGCAGGGGCTGTCCGCCAGCCACGCGCCCAAGCGGTACCCCGTCAGGTCGGCGATGTTCACCTGCTCATACCACAGCATGTGCTCCACATCGCCTTTCATTCTGTTGAGCGTGCCCTGTACAGAGCGATTGCATTCGGTGTCCATCTGAAGCGGGCGGAGATACCGGTCGGCAATGTCGAGATGCTCCTGCTCCGCGCCGCCCTTGAGCAGGGTGTTCATCAGCACGTCGACGAAGCGGTAGTTCAGTTCGGCGAAATCCGGCTTGGTGAGGGCCGGCATGACGACAGGAAAGCGGGTCTGGTCATGCACTAGCAGCACGCAGTTGCGCCGCTGCAGCGTCACCAGGTTGCCGTGCCATCCGCCCAGTGGGTTGGTCTCAAGCACTGGCCGTTCATACAGCCACTGGCTGTGCGAGGTAACGGGAAGTCGGCCCTTGTCATCCAGTGGCAGACGGGCGAACAGCTTGCGGGTGGCGTGAAGTTTCATCCACGCATTCTACTGTACTCGGGAGTATCTGCGGAGCCGGATTACCGATCAGACTCCGGCTCAGCCGATTCGAACTGCAGATGCCGGGAGGCATAGAGCATGGAAGAGCCAGTGACGCCCACCACCAACCCAAGCATCAGCAGTCCGGCGTGTGCCCACGCGCCATAATCCAGTCCCATCAGCATGGCCCATTCGCTCAATCAATGAACTGGTACTTGAAGTATAGTAGAAGTTGAGGGTTCCGCCATTCTCCATCGAAAACAGGACGCCCCGTCATGAGCGGAGAAAAAGATCTCGACAGCCTGCTTGCTTCCCTGTCCCCGGAGTTCATGGAAGGCGAGTTCGTGTTCTGCTCCTTTCCTGGCGCACGGTATGGGCAACAGCGGGAGCTGGAGCCCGTCGCCGTTGTCGTGGAGCGGGAAGGGCTCACCCTGATCATCCCGCGATCGCGGGCCGATGCCCATGGCCATGACTATGAATCGGTTTTCCGCGGCATCACATTGCATGTCCACTCCAGCCTTGATGCCGTAGGGCTGACCGCGGCCGTCTCCCGTGCGCTGACCGTGCAGGGGATCAGCGCCAATGTGGTGGCCGGGTACCATCATGATCATCTCTTTGTACCTGCCAGGTTTGCCGATCGGGCCATGGCGGTACTCCGGAGCTTGAGCGACTGACAGGGTCGGGCGGTGGTGTGAGGCATTCACGTGACCTTTGTTATACTGGCTCCCCACTACAAACGATGGAGAAGTCCCGAATGACCATCAGGAAGGTGCTGATCGCCAACCGTGGCGAGATCGCTGTCCGTATCGTCCGTGCCTGTCAGGAGATGGGTGTCAAGGCGGTAGCCATCTATTCGGAAGCGGACCAGTATTCGCTGCACGTCAAGAAGGCCGACGAGGCCTACTGCATCAGCCGGGACCCGCTGTCCGGTTACCTCAACCCCCACCATATCGTGAACCTGGCCGTGGAAACCGGCTGTGACGCCCTGCATCCCGGTTATGGGTTTCTGTCGGAGAATGCCGATCTGGCGGCCATCTGCAAGAAGCGCGGCGTCCGGTTTATCGGCCCTTCCGCGGAAGTGATCCGCATGATGGGCGACAAGACCGAGGCCCGCACTACCGCTATCAAGGCCGGTGTCCCGGTCACCCCGGGCAGTGACGGCAACCTGGAGGATATCGAGGATGCGGTGCGCCAGGCCGCCGATATCGGCTATCCGGTCATGCTCAAGGCCACCTCCGGGGGCGGGGGACGCGGCATCCGGCGTTGTGACAGCGAGAAGGAGCTGCGCCAGGCGTTTCCCCGGGTGATCTCGGAGGCCAGCAAGGCCTTTGGCAGTGCCGAGGTTTTTCTGGAGAAGTGTGTCGTCAACCCGCGCCACATCGAGGTACAGGTACTGGCGGACAGCCACGGCAATGCCATCCACCTGTATGAACGGGACTGTTCCATCCAGCGCCGCAACCAGAAGCTGATCGAGCTGGCCCCCTCGCCACAGCTCAGCGACCGGCAGCGCGAGTACATCGGTGAACTGGCGGTGCGGGTGGCGCAGGGCTGCGGCTATGAAAACGCCGGCACCGTGGAGTTCCTGCTGGATGATGAAGACAATTTCCATTTCATGGAGATGAACACCCGGGTCCAGGTGGAGCACACCATCACCGAGGCGATCACCGGCGTGGATATCGTCAAGGAGCAGATCCGCATTGCCTCCGGCGAAAAGCTGCGTTACCGGCAGGATCAGATCAGTTACCGGGGTTTTGCCGCCCAGTTCCGTATCAATGCCGAGGACCCGCAGAACGGTTTTCTGCCCAGCTTCGGCCGCGTCACCCGTTACTACTCACCGGGTGGTCCCGGTGTGCGGACCGATGCCGCCATGTACACGGGCTACGAGATACCGCCTCACTACGATTCCATGTGCGCCAAGCTGATTGTCTGGGCCATGGACTGGGAGGAGCTGCTCGAGCGGAGCCGCCGGGCCCTGAGTGACATGGGCATCTACGGCGTCACGACCACGATTCCCTATTATCAGCAGATTCTGCAGCACCCGGATTTCCGGGCCGCCAGTTTCGATACCAGTTTCGTGGAAAGTCACCCGGAACTGCTTGAATACAGTACAAAATCCAGGCCGGAATCGATTGCCGCCGCCATTGCCACCGCCATCGCCGCGCAGGCCGGTCTGTAAACGGAGATCATCATGAGTCAACGCAAGATCCATATCACCGACGTCATCCTGCGGGATGCCCATCAGTCCCTGATCGCCACCCGGATGCGCACCGAGGACATG
>JBNJGU010000204.1:0-5117 GCA_051747985.1 Pseudomonadota bacterium
CGACACCGCGGATGCCTACTGGCTGATCGGGCAGCTGGCACTCGTTGCTGGCGATGTTGCGCTGGCTTTGTGCCTCGTTGACCGCGGCGCGGTTGCTGCCGCCGGCAAACAGGGGCACGGTGATGTCGACCCCGACATAGCCGGTGTCCGTCAGCGGATTGGGCCGGTTGTCGTACCCCAGTGTCGAGCGTTGCTGGGTGGCGATCAGGCTGACCCGTGGCATATAGGCGCCACGTCGCTCGGACACCGTCCGGTCGGCGGCCTCCAGCGCGTACTGGCGCGCCTCCAGCTGGTGATTGGCGTTTTCGGCGATACTGGCCCAGCTTTGTGGCGTGCCCTCCGGTACCGAGAGATCGGCGCTCTCGCCCAGCTCGAACAGGGTGCCCACTTCCAGGCCGGTAGCGGAACGCAGGGCCTCGCGGGCCACGTTCAGTTCGCCTTCCGCGTTGAGCTGTTCCGCTTCCAGCGAGGCTTCACGCGCTTCCACGTCATACAGGTCCGTGCTCGGCACCATTTCCAGGTTGCGCATACGCTGCACCTGTTCGCGCTGGTTACGCACCGCGCGCAGTTCCGCCTCCACCGACTCCAGCGTATCGCGCGCTTCCAGCACCGTGAAATAGCGCTCCGCCACGTCGGTGAGCAACAGGCTCAGCTCCGCGAAGTATTCGGCTTCGTACTGGTTTTCCTCCGCGTAGGCGCGGCCACGGCGGGCAAAGGTCTGCCAGTCGAACAGGACCTGTTGCAGGCGCAGTGCGTAGCGCTCCCCCAGGTACTGATTGACCCCTTCGGTGGTCTCGGTCTGCTGTCGGTTCTCGTTGACGCTTGCGGTGGCACTGACCTGCGGCAACAGCTGGCCGTTGGCGCCCCGTCGGCGGGCCCGGCCGATATCCAGCCGGTCCTCGGCAATACGCAGGCGCGGGCTGAAGTCCAGCGCCGAGGTGAAGAAATCTTCCAGGGTCTGGCCGGTACCCTCCTCCTGCGGTTGATATTCGCTGGCCAGCACACTGCGCCCGTCGCCACCGCTGTCGGCGGTCTCTTCCTGGCCGGCCGCCGCCATGACCGCGGAGGGCGCCAGGAACCCCGAGAGCAATGTGGCCAGGCAGGTGGCGCGCAACAACTTGTCATGCATCATGGACAACCTCGGCTTTGATCCGTTGACGGGAAATGCTCAGTCCTCGATGAAACTGCGGGACATGGCGGACGTCAGCGGCTTCATCAGATACTGCAGCAGCGTTCTCGCCCCGGAATTGATGAACACGTCGGCGGGCATGCCCGGGATCAGGATCAGGTCCTCGATCTCCTCCATGGCCTGGGGATCGACCATGACCCGGGCCAGGTAGTAGGAGGTGTTGTTCTGTTCATCGTGCATGGCGTCCGCCGAGACATGCAGCACCGTGCCGGTGACACGCGGCACGGTCTGCGCACTCAATGACGAGAAGCGCACCGAGGCTTCCTGGTTGGCCGTCACCCGGTCGATGTCGATGGGGTTCACCCGCGCTTCGATGATCAGCTCGTCTTGCTCCGGGACGATCTCGGCGATGGGGTCGCCGGGAGAAATCACCGCGCCCACCGTGTGCACGCCCAGACCGTTGACGATGCCACTGTCCGGCGCCCGCACCACCTGCCGGTCGACCACATCCTTCAATGCCTTGTGACGCTCGCGCAGCTCGTTCAGCTCCGTGCGCGTCTCGCCCAGCTGGGTCACCACCTCGGCGTCGAATTCCCGGTGGATCTGCTCGATTTCCATCCGGGCCTCGCGGATCTGGCCTTCCGTGGAGATGATCTCCGAATCCAGCTCGGCCACTTCGCCGCGCAGGGTGTCATGGTTGCGCGAGACCTGGCGCAGGCGGTTGGTGTCGGAGAAGCCGTCCGCCAGCAGCCCCCGGACTTCCTCGAGCTCCTCGCCGTAGGAGGCCATCAGTGTCTGCTTGGATTCCTGCAGGGCGCGCATTCCGGTGATGCGTGCCTCGAGCTGTTCCGCGCGCTGCGTCAGCATGTCGGTGCGGCCCTGCAGCGAGCTGATGCGCGAGGTGAAGATCTCGCGCTGGGAAGCCATTTCCGCGTCCGCGTCGGGTCCGGCATCCGCCAGGTCCTCCGGAAAATCGATGGCGTCGGCCCGTTCCCGTTCGGCCAGCAGGCGCGCCTCCAGCGCCCGGCGCGCCACCAGTTGACCCTGTACCATCTCGAGTTCGGCGGCGGACTGCGTGGTGTCCAGTAATAACAGCGGATCCCCCTGCTGCACTCGCGAGCCATTATCCACCAGGATCTCGGCGATGATGCCGCCCTCCAGGTGTTGTACCACCTTGGTGTGCGAGCGCACCACGACATTGCCGGGCGCGTGTGCGGCGCCCTCGATGGGCGCGGTGGCGGCCCAGACACCGAAGACACCGAACACCAGAAAGGCCGCAATCAGGCCCACCCGACGTGCGGTCATGTAACTCTCGTTGGCGACTTTGTCCAGCGACTCTTCGCTGTTGCTACTGTTCTCTGTCACTGTGGAATCCTGCTGTTGCGGTTGCATCAATCCCCGGCGCTGGCGGCCCGGGTCTCCAGTTGACCGGTGAGCTGGGCCAGGACTTCATCGCGGGGCCCGAAGCTGGCGGCGGCGCCCTCTTTCATGACCAGGATCCGGTCCACGCTGTTCAGGATCATCATTCTGTGTGTGATGACCACGACCGTGCGACCCTCGCCCGCCAGGCGCTGCAGGGCCGCGACCAGTTCACGGGCCCCCTGGTCGTCGAGATTGGAATTGGGTTCGTCCAGCACGATCAGCCGCGGGTTGCCGAACACCGCCCGGGCCAGGCCGATGCGTTGCCGCTGGCCGCCGGACAGCATGCCGCCCATGCCCCCGATGATGGTGTCATAGCCATCCGGCAGGTGCAGGATCATGTCGTGCACGCCGGCCATCTTCGCGGCCGCCACGATCTGCTCGCTTTCCGCCTCGCCGAAACGGCAGATGTTCTCAGCCACCGTGCCCTCGAACAGCTCGATGTCCTGGGGCAGGTAGCCCAGACTGGGCCCGAGTTCACTGTGATCCCAGTCCGCCACGTCGGCGCCGTCCAGGCGTACGTTGCCGCTGACCGGTGCCCACAGCCCCAGAATGGCGCGAGCCAGACTGGACTTGCCGGAACCGCTGGGTCCGACGATGCCAAGGGTCTCTCCGGCCTTGAGCTCGAAATCCACGCCCCTGACCACGGGTGTGCGGGAGCCGGGAGGCGGGACCACGATCTTGTCGACCGTCAGTTGGCCCACGGGCTGAGGCAGGTCCATGCGTTCGGGTTCCGGCGGAATCTGCTCCAGCAGCTCGGCCAGACGATTGTACTGCGCGCGGGCCACGGAAAACCCTTTCCAGGAGCCGACCAACGTATCGATCGGGGCCAGCGCGCGGCCCAGCAGCAGTGAACCGGCGATCATCATGCCCGGCGAGATCTCCTGGCGTACCGCCAGCCAGGCGCCCAGGCCCAGGATCAGTGACTGCGTCGTCACCCGGAAAGTCTTGCTGATGCTGGTCAGGCGACCGCCCGAGCGGCTGGCCTCGGACTGCAGCTTGAGCACCCGCTCCGCACGCGACTGCTGCGACTTGCGGATGTTGCCGATCATGCCCATGGCACCGATCACTTCCGAATTGCGCAGGCTGCTGTTGATCTGCTTGTCCAGCTGATTCGCTTCCTCGTTGGCATTCTGCAGCTTCTTCGTCGTGACCTTCTCGTTGATGATGGCCAGTACCACCATGATGATGCCGGCGATGATCGCCACCACGCCGAACCAGAAATGGAACAGGAACATGATGCCGACGTAGATCGGATACCAGGGGGCGTCGAAGAAAGCGAAGATTCCGTTGCTGGTCATGAACTGTCGCAGGCTGGACAGGTCGCTGACCGGCTGCGAGCTGGTGTTCATGCCACCGGTCTTCAGGGCCCGCGAAAACGTGGCGTCAAAGACGCGGTCCCGCAATCCGTGCTCGATGCGATTACTGGCACTGACCAGGATCATGGACCGTACCCACTCGAACACCCCCATGGAACTGAGCAGGAACACCAGCAGGATGGTGAGCATGGCGAGCGTGGGCAGGCTGCCGCTGGTGATGACGCGGTCGTAGACCTGCAGCATGTAGATGATGGGCGTCAGCATCAGCAGGTTTACGGCGGCGCTGAAGGCGCCGGCATAGACGAAGTAATGCCGCACGGACTGGAATGCCTCGGATAGCTCCCGCCGGCCGGGCGATTTTTCTCTGTCGCTCATGTGCGTTGTTGTCTTCTTGCCAGTTGGATTTGCGGAAGCGGGCAGGCAGCCCGGCACAGGAAGAAATGAGGCGGTGCGACCCGGGCCCGCGAAGGCTCTTTTGAGGCCACGCATTATACACATCGCGAGCCCGCTGTGAACAGGCGGGGTGACTGCGCGCTTGCAATGATGTGGGTTTTTTTCCCACAATCACGGCTGGTCATGCGCCGGATTGCGAGGCCGCGCTGTGACGAATCTGTCAACCGCAAGGAGTAAACTGTCGATATGTGCTGTCAAACCTGTTGTTCTGACAATATCTTGGCGCGCATTGTTGAATTGCTCTGCGATGCTTGTGTCTGGCGCTTTCGGGCGTTAGAATCGGTTGCGAAGTAGTACCCGGAGTAGTATAAGAGACGTTGACGGGCGTCCGCCGGGGGGTCTGTAAGCCAAGGTGGTCAGCTGGGTGGTAACTCCGGAATCACGAAAATCAAGAATAGTTGGAAGGGAATGACTGCAGATAAGAGCACGACATGTGACAACAATCACGCTGCCAGCCGGCTGGCGGCGGTTATGATTGACGGGCGAGCATGGAAACAAGAATTCATCGAGTGGCCTGTCGGCCGTTCGGGTAAGAAAAAGCACGATCTCGAGATTGATTATTCAAAGGAGCTTTAAATGTCTTTCACACAAGAAGATAGAACCGATGTCATTGCACTCGCCGTGGGCGTATGGGGCGCTGCCCCCGGTGCAGCCAACCTGGAAGCGTTGGGTCAGCAGTTTGAAAACGACGCCACCTTCACGATCTCGGATCTGGCAGCCGAACTGGTAACGACGCACGCGTACAAGGAGGAGTATCCCGATTCCCTGACCTCCGAGCAGTGGGCCACGCGCGTGGT
>JBNJGU010000205.1:0-5039 GCA_051747985.1 Pseudomonadota bacterium
TGCCACCCCCGGAGACCATATGACACCTCATCAGCGTGCCACTGCCGCCCTGCAGAACCTGTTCGTGGCCGATGCCCTGGCCATGCCGGTGCACTGGTTCTATCGGCTGCACGATATCGAGACCGCTTACCCCGACGGGATCCGGGACTTCCAGGACGCCCCGGCGCATCATCCCTCGTCGATCATGTCCCTGCATTCTACCGCTAAGGGTGGACGCGGCGGGCAGGGCAGCGGGCGCCAGATTGTCGGCGATGTGATCCTCAAGGGCCGTCGGGACCGCTGGGGCAAACGCAACGGCCACTACCATGCGGGGATGAAGGCTGGTGAGAACACCCTGAACGCGCACTGCGCGCGGGTGCTGATGCGCTCGCTGGCGGCCGGGGGCGGCCACTGGCACCGGGACCGGTTTCTGTCGGACTACATCGATTTCATGACGGCCGACCCACCGCCGCATCCGGACAGTTATGCCGAGTCCTTCCACCGCGGGTTCTTTGCCAATCTTGAAGCCGGTAAAGCGCCGGAGTGCTGCGCGGCGAAGACGCATGACACGCCATCCATCGGCGGCCTGGTGATGATCGCGCCGGTGGTGATGGCCGAGCGGCTCCGTGGGGTCGCGCTGGAGGATGTGCGCAGGCACTGCCGGGAATTGCTGTATCTGACCCATCCGGATGAGGCGCTGGCGCGGATCATGGAGGGTCATGTGGATCTGATCGATGCCCTGCTGTTCCGTGATGCCACGGACATGGACGGAGCCCGCGAGCATCTGGCCGAGGCGGCCTCGGCCACCATGGCGCTGGATCTGCCGGGGCTGGTGGCCTCGGCGCGGGATGACCGCGACGTGGTCGGCGGGCGCTTTTCGCATGCCTGCTATATTGACGGTGCCTGGCCCGCCGTTCTGTATCTGGCGTATCGCTATGCCGATCGTCCCCTGGACGGTCTGCAGGCCAATACCAGCCTGGGCGGGGATAACGTGCACCGTGGCGCGGTGCTGGGAGTACTGTTCGGTCTGATCCGGGGGCGGGCCGTTGCGGAGCTGTTTGTCAGGCTGACCGACCAGGATGCGTTGCACCGCGAAATCGAAGCGTTGCTGGACGCGTGAATCCGCCCCGGAGCCCTCCGGGGCAGCGATGTTGATCAACTGTTTTCGATACGGAAACCGATCTTGAGCGTGACCTGGAAGTGTCCCACGTCACCATCCTCGATATGGCCGCGTGTCTCGACGACCTCGAACCACTCCAGGTTCCGTGTGGTCGTGCTGGCCTGGCGGATGGCATTGCGGATCGCATCGTCCGTGCCCGTTCTGGATGAGCCGACGACTTCGATCTTCTTGTAGGTGTGATGATCGGACATGTGTACTCCTCGCTGAAAGTGTATTACTACACTAACACAGGGCCGGTGGCGAGCCGCAATCAACGCAGTCCGCGGTAGAACGCCCGCAGGTCGTCCAGATACAGCGCCGGCTCCTCCATGGCGGCGAAATGCCCGCCACTCGGCATCACGGTCCAGCGCTGGATGTCATAGGCGGCTTCCGCCCATGCTCGCGGCGTCTGGTAGATCTCGGCCGGGAATACCGCGGCGCCGGTGGGCACATCAATATACCCCATCGGCTTCACGGTCTCGGTATTGCGGTTCTCGTAGTAAATGCGCATGGAAGAGGTGATGGTGCCGGTGAACCAGTACACGGCGATATTGGTCAGCAGGGCATCCTTGCTGAAATACTCGTCGAGGTCCCCTTCGGCACCCTGTGGCATGTCCGTCCAGCCGTGAAATTTCTCCACGATCCAGCCGGCCAGTCCGGCGGGAGAATCATTCAGTCCATAGCCCAGGGTCTGCGGCTTGGTGCCCTGGATCTGCTGGTACGCGACCTCATTGCGCATGTATTGCGCCCGCTCGGCGCGGGCTTCCAGTTCGGCCCCGGTGGCGCGGCCGGTGCGGTCCGGATCCTCCGGTTCACCCGCCAGCACGAAGTTGGTGTGCAGGCCGATCAGGCGCTCCGGATGGTGGTTGGCCAGGTGCCGGTTGATGATCGCACCCCAGTCGCCGCCCGCCAGGGCATAGCGCTCATAGCCGAGCTGCTCCATCAATTGGGCCAGTAGCAGGGCAATGCGTTCCGGGCTGTAGCCGGGCTGGTCGGGAATGCCGGAGAAGCCGAATCCCGGCAGAGAGGGCGCGATCAGGTGGAAGGCATCTTCGGCGTCGCCGCCGTGCTCCCCGGGTTCGGTCAACGGCCCGATCAGCCCGGTGAACTCGGTGAACGAGCCCGGCCAGCCGTGGACCAGCAGCAGCGGGATGGCATCCGGGTTGGAGGAGCGCTGATGTACAAAATGCAGGTCCAGCCCGTCGACCGGCATCGTGTACTGGTCAAAGCGGTTCAGCTCGGTCTCCCGGGCGCGCCAGTCGAATGCATCGCGCCAGTAGGTCACCAGTTCCCGCAGATACTGGCGATCCGTGCCGTACTCCCAACTGGTGCCGCTGATCTGGTCGGGCCACCGGGTCTGTTCCAGGCGCCGTTGCAGGTCATCCAGCTGTGCGTCGTCGATGGCGATGTGGAAGGGTTCTGGCACGGGATCCTCCGCGGCCGGGATGCTGGGGCTGAGGACAAGCAGAAGCAGCACCAGCGCGCGTCTGATGGTGAAGATGGATGGTGTTGGCCCGATTCTCGTCATGAGACCATATTGCCCGATGAGGGACCGGTTCGCAATCGGCGCCGGCCTGTCACGTCGTTCAATCACTGTTATGATCATCGCTGACTGGCGGGCACGAATCTGACAGTGGATAATCGGACACGGAGGCTCTCCGGTCCGGAGAAAGGTGAGTGACGGGATCATGACGAAGACAGATGACGGAAAAAGCATATCACTGGTGCTGGGTAGTGGCGGGGCGCGCGGCCTGGCCCATATCGGGGTCATTCATTGGCTTGAGGAGAACGGGTTCCGGATAAAGTCGATCTCCGGTTGCTCCATGGGGGCGCTGATCGGTGGCATTTACGCCGCAGGCAAGCTGCCCGAGTTTGAAGAGTGGGTTCGGGCCATCACCAGAATCGATATCGTCAATCTGCTGGACCTGTCCTGGAAAAAAGACGGTCTCATCAAGGGTGACAGGATCATCAACACACTGAAGGAACTGGTCGGTGATGTGGCCATTGAAGAGTTGCCGATCGCCTACACCGCGGTGGCCGCCGACATTGCCAATGAGAAAGAGGTATGGATCAATTCCGGAAAACTGTTTGATGCCATCAGGGCCTCCATTTCGTTACCGCTGTTCTTTACCCCTTTCCGCTACAAAGGCATCGATCTGATCGATGGCGGCGTGCTGAATCCGGTGCCCATCGCACCCACGTTCAATGACGTGACCGATCTGACCATTGCCGTGAACCTGGTCGGACACGTTGATACGCGCAGGAAAAATCCCGTGAAGTCCCGCGAGGAAAGCGAGGAGAGGTCCCCTCTGATGGAGAAAATTGGTGAGTTCATTGAGCGTTTCCGGGACGCCCCGGAAAATCCCGTCACCAGGGACTGGGACGCCTATGACATCGCCAATCAGGCATTCGATGCAATGCAGAGCACGATCGCCAGACAGAAACTCGCTGCCTATCCGGCTGATTGCTCGATAGAGATCGCTCGCAATGAAGGGAAGTTGATGGAGTTTCATCGTGCCTCGGAAATGATCGAACTGGGATACACAAAGGCGAGGGAAAGTCTGCGGGACATTGTGTCATAGGGCCGTGATGACGATTCCGAGAACGATTCTTCTGTTTCTTTTCACCGGTATTGTGGTTCTCGGTGCGGAACCGGCTCATCAGGTCGCTGCGCAGTCCCGCGAGGTGACGGCCACCCCGTTCTCGACCGACGTGCGGACGGAGTGGTTGCACGAGGTCCTGCCGGAAGCCGGAGAATTTGGGGAAAAGCAGGGAGAGCCACCGGCCTGGCCCGGCTATCGAAGGGATCCCGTCAGCCGCGAGCGTGAACTGGTGGGCCATGCCTTTCTGAGTGGTGATGTGCCACCGGTGGAGGGTGGCTACAGCGGCCCGATCGATATGCTGATCGGGGTTGATGCCGATCATGAAATGACCGGCATCAAGATCCTGGATTACGTGGAAACCTACCGCAGTACCAAGGGGGATTTCCTGGCCAACCGGGATCTGCTGGGCCAGTTTCGTGGCAAACCCATCAACGACGAGTTCCAGATCGGTCGGGATATCGACGGCATTGCCGGGTCCACGGTGAGCGTTTTCGCGGTGGCCCGCGGTGCGCGCAATGCTGCCCGACGCGTCGCTGAAGCGTATCTCGACTATGATCCCGCCGACCCCGTGGGGGAAGCACGCGAGGCGCGCATCGTCGAGGAAATGGGGCAGTACAGCTGGCGGGTGATGCTGGACAGTGGCATTGTCCGGCAACTTGAAGTACCACTGCCCGACGAACAGAATATCGTTTTCTCGTTGACGTACATGGGGCATCCCGGGCTGGGGTCGTTCTGGATCGGCCGTGACGCCTATGCCCGCGCGGAGCGTGAGGCCAGCGTGTATCAGGCCAGTGACGAGATGGTGCTGGTGGCGGTCGGTGGCAGCGCTTCGGACCGCTTCCGCTACGATCAGCTGCAGTTTCATCAGGGTGACAGTCGGTCCCGGCGGGTCACCGCCGAACGTTTCGTCCCGGCCGGCGACGCGGACACCGGCATGATCGAGGGCCACGCCGACTTTGCCGGGGCCATCGTATTGCCGGAGGAAATCGATGTCACCCGGCCCTTTACCCTGAGCTACCGCCATCTGGGTACCTCGGACCGACGCGCCGTCCGGTTTCAACCGGTGGGGCTGGGTATGCGGCTGGCGCGGAACGAAGACGTGCTTGGTGAAGCGGAGATCGAGAGGATTCTCCGTTCCGAGGACAGCCGCCTGAACCGGTTCCTGGAAGACCCTCCGTGGGGTGTCGCGTCCCCGGGCAAGGTCGTGGCCCTGCTGCTGGTTCTCGCGCTGGCCCTGACCGCGTTCCTGCGCAAGAGCGCGAGACTGCGATGGATCACCCTGGGGGCTACGACGGCCT
>JBNJGU010000206.1:0-4968 GCA_051747985.1 Pseudomonadota bacterium
CACGCGGCGAGAGCGTGCCCGACGCGCCGGGCGGAGCCTACGACCTCGGGTTGGGTGCCGGTTTCTATGTCAATGCCACGCAATCGCCCTGGTCGAAACATTACCGGATGTACGATTATGTCACCTCAGAGCTGCCGGCACTGATCGAGTCCTCGTTTCCGGTGACGGAAAAACGGGCCATCAGCGGACATTCGATGGGTGGGCACGGGGCGCTGGTGATCGGCCTGCGTAATCCGCGGCGCTACACCTCGATCTCCGCATTCAGTCCAATCGCCAATCCGGTGGAATGCCCATGGGGGCAGAAGGCATTTTCAACGTATCTGGGTAAGGATCGCGCCGCCTGGCGTGAATACGATGCCAGTGAATTACTGGCCGCGAAGGGTTCTGACCGGCCGATCCTGGTCGACCAGGGGACGGCGGATGATTTTCTGGAAGAGCAGCTGCGGCCGGAAGCGCTGCAGGCCGCGGGCGGGCATGGCGCCGCGCCGCTGGAATTGCGGATGCAGTCAGGCTATGACCACAGCTACTTTTTCATTGCCACTTTCATCGAGGATCATCTGCGCTTCCATGCGCGGCATCTGCGGTAGCCCGAAGGCTACCGCGGACCGGTCGATTTCCTACTGACCATCCATTGCATCCCGGGCGCGGGAGATGACGTAATGCCGGATCGAGTCGGCCTGGTCGGCATCAAGTGAATCGGAGAACGACACCATGCCATTGCCGGTCAGCTCGCCTTCCAGTACCACCGAAGCCCAGTCCTCCTGGCTGTGCAGGCGTTGGCTGTAGCGCAGATCCGGGAAGGTGTTGCCGCTTTCGCTGATGGCCGAGGGGCCGTGACAGACGCCGCACAGCTGACCATAGAGTTGTTCGCCCTGCGCAACCGTTTCGATGTCGGCGGTCAGCGCCGGCGGATCAAGGGTCTGTTCGCCGCCGTCATCGACGATCTCCTCGGTGGGCAGGCGGTGGTCGCCATTGAGCCGGTAGACCAGCAGACGCGAGTTGTTTTCGGAGGCCTCGGTGGTTCGGCCCACGGCGCCGGGGCCCTCTTCGGGCAGGCCGCGTGAACCGGTGACCACGGCGACGTACTGCTCGCCTTCCACAGTGTAGGTGATGGGCGCGGCCACGGTCACCGCCTGCGTGATATCGGACCACAATCGCTCGCCATCGGTGTCACGATAGGCCGCAAACTCGCCCACGGCATTGCCCTGGAACACCAGTCCACCGGCCGTGCTCAGGACGCCGGAAGCGGCACGGGGCATCTGGCGCGGTACACGCCAGACCTCTTCCTGTTGCACCGGATCCCAGGCCAACAGGTAGGCCTGACGGTCCGGCACCGCGTCCCCCTCCTCGGCGGACAGCCGCGCGCCCTGGGCGAAGTCGGTACCGGTGTTCCAGCCGCGATCGGAGATCTCCAGGGTCTCCTGTCCGAAGTAGCCCATGGACTGTTCGGTGGCGGGCAGATAGACCAGTCCGGTGCGCTGGCTGAACGACATCGGGTGCCAGTTGTGACCACCCTGCGGTCCCGGCCACACCACGGTCGGCTCGCCGGTGTCATCGTAGCGGGCTTCCGGTATTTCCACCGGACGGCCGCTTTCCAGGTCGATGTGGGTGGCCCAGTTCACCGGCACGAAGTTCTCGGCCGAGATCAGGCTGCCGGTGGCCGCGTCCAGCACATAGAAGAAGCCGTTCTTGGGTGCCTGCATGACCACGCGGCGCGTCTCGCCATTGAAGTCCAGGTCGGCGATGATCAGCTGTTGCGTGGCGGTGTAGTCCCAGGTCTCCCCCGGAGTGGTCTGGTAGTGCCACTGGTAGCTGCCATCGTCCGGATCGATGGCCACGATGGAGGTCAGGAACAGGTTGTCGCCGCCGCCGGGACTGCGCAGTGAACGGTTCCACGGGGAGCCGTTGCCCACGCCCAGATACATCAGGTCGAGCTCGGGATCGTAGGCCATGGAATCCCAGACGGTGCCACCACCGCCCATGACCCACCATTCACCGCTCCAGGTCTCGGCGGCCATCTCCAGCTCGGGCTGCTCGAAGCCGTCTTCCGGATTGCCGGGCACGGTGTAGAAACGCCACTCCATTTCACCGGTGTCGACGTCATAGGCGGTGACATAACCCCGCACGCCATACTCGGCGCCGCCATTGCCGATGATGACCTTGTCCTTGACCACGCGCGGGGCGCCGGTGATGGTCTGTGGCAGTTCCGGATCGGTGGTCTGTACACTCCACAGCAGGGCACCCGTCTGCGAATCCAGCGCGAACAGGCGCCCGTCGATGGCGCCAGCGAACACCTTGCCGTCCCAGACGGCAGCACCGCGATTGACCACGTCACAGCAGGCATCGACACCGCGGGAGGGATCCACTTCCGGGTCGTATTCCCACAGGAGTTCGCCGGTCTCGGCATCGTAGGCCTTGACCATGCTCCAGGCGGTGGTGATATAGATGGCGCCATCCACCACGATGGGCGTGGCCTCCTGACCACGGCTGGTGTCCAGGTCGGCCGACCACGCCAGCCCCAGTTGGTCGACGTTTTCCGTGTCGATCTGCTGTAGCGGACTGTAGCGCTGCTCCGTGTAGGTGCGACCTGTGCTCATCCACTGACCCGGCTCGGCGTCGGCGTTCAGCAGGCGCTGCTCGTTGACGGCGGCGCCGTAGTTGGTGGCCGCGGTCTCTGGCGCCATCTGGGCGTCGGACTCGGTCCGGGTATCTGTCTGCTCTGCCGGACCACAGGCCACAAGAGCGGCTGTGGTCAGCGACAGTAACCATCGTGTCGGGTGCATGAGTGGTGTTCTCCCTCTTTTCATTGTCTGATGATCAGGCATCAACTGTACCGCATTGCGTAGCTGTCGTCTCCATTGAGAAAAGCGATGTCGGAGACGGCCACCACACAGGGTCCAAAGCTCGTCGAACCTTACACGGTCGGGAGGTTTTAGGTCGGCATTTTTCCTCGCCAGTCATGTCTTCGAGCATTGTAGCGCATGATCATCGCATTCCGATGACTGGACAGATCGGCAGGACTGCACTAGAACCTTTATGCAGGATATTGGAATCCTGTCGTGATGAAAGGAGGTGTTACATGAGAGAGCTGACCAATGAAGAAATACGCCACGCCAGTGGTGGCTATTCTGCTACCGAAGGTCTCGCCGCGCTGGGGGTTGTGGCCACCGCCGGCGCAGCGGCGACGGTAGCACCTTTCGCCGCTGGTGCTGTCATCGGAGGCGTTATCGGTGTAACCGCCATCGATATCACTAAAAACCTGTCCTGACCATGTTGGCGATATCCGTTTGAGCAGAACGGATGTCGCCAGCATCCTGTGTGAGTGCTTTTATGTCTGATGAAGAATCTGAAACCAGTGGGTTCGATCCTGTCACATTCGGGGTTTTTGGCGTGTTAGGAGGAACAGGAGGGTTTGTCTGGCCAGAATACGCTCCACTGTTCATTTCCGGTGGCCTCGTGCTCGGTCTTTCTGTTCCTGTCAAAATGAGCCGTTGGTTGCACTGGTGAGCGAGTGATCAGGGTGCCTTTCTTGTCTGGATGTCAGCGCTGCGGAAAAACCACCTCACCCGCTCTGCCTGCGCGTCCAGCTCCAGACCATCGCCGACCTCCGTTTCCTCCGGTATTCCCTCCACCACGTGTTCCGCTTCATCCAGGAACCAGGACAACGGCTGGCTGGCGTGAGGCAGCGGAGCGTATTGTTGCCCCGGCGTGAAGTCGTCCAGTCCGACCAGTCGGGTAGGGGCGACCGAGCGATGGCACCAGGTCCCTGATGAAGCATCGAATCGATACAGGGACTGCAGCCGGGCGCCATGGTCGGCAATGAACAGTACAGCACCGATCAGATAGTCCAGGGTGTCCCGGTCGATGAAATAATTGAAGTTCATCCGGACCCAGCCAGGCCTCAGGATCTGGTTGCCGCGCAGGACTTCGGCCCGCAGCTGGCGACTGGTGTCATGATCGAGCCCGAGCAGACTGTGGCCATAGGGACCGGCGCAGGAGCACCCGCCCCGCGCCTGGATGCCGAAAAGGTCGTTCAGCATGACGGTGACCAGTCCATAGTGCAGCTGACGCCCGCCAGCCTGGATCTGCAGCGAAACGATGCTCAGTCGGTCGGCATCGGGGCTGCCGAGTACGTCGATGTCAGGGTGCGGCTGCCAGGCGGCCAGCGCTTTCTGCAGGTGCTGCCGTTCCAGCGACTCGATCCTTTCCGTGCCCACCGACTGTTGCAGGCGGAAAACCAGCCCGGCGCGGATGGCCTCCACGATGCCCGGTGTACCGCCTTCCTCGCGTCGCTCCAGATTGTCCAGATAGTCGTGATCATCCGGTGTCACGAAAGCCACCGTGCCGCCCCCCGGTACGGCCGGCACCGCATGCCGGGCCAGACGCTGTTTCATGACCAGCACGCCGGGCGTGCCGGGGCCGCCGATGAACTTGTGCGGCGAGACGAAAATCGCATCCTTGTCCTGCATGCTGATACCCACATACGGGGCCGCCGCGGCATAGTCCCAGAAGGCCAGCGCATCATGCCGGTGCAGCAGCGCGCTGATCGCCGCCGTATCCGTACGCACGCCCGTGACGTTGGACGCGGCCGAAAAACTGCCGATCCGCAGCGGGCGGTCCCGTGTGCGGACGAGTTGCTCCTCCAGTACCCGGATATCCGGCGCCCCGGTGTCGCCCAGTGGAACGGGAATCACGGTGCACAGGCTTTCCCGCCACGGCAGTTCATTGGAATGGTGCTCGTAGGGGCCGACGAACACCACGGGCCGCTGCGATTCCGGTATCCGCTCCAGCAGCACGGCGGCCCGCTCGGGATCGGTGGGCAGCCGCAGGCCGAGGATGTCGATCAACCGGTTGATGGCCGCGGTGGCGCCGGAGCCGCAGAAAATGACCGCATCCTCATCGGTGGCATCGATGGCATCGCGAATCGACTGTCGGGCCTGTTCGCGCAGCACATTGGACTGTCGCCCG
>JBNJGU010000207.1:0-4953 GCA_051747985.1 Pseudomonadota bacterium
CGACCAGAAAGGCGGATATGCCTTCCGCATCCAGATCATCACCCGAAGTACGCGCCACCACCACCAGGTGGTCCGCTGATGGTGCATTGAAGACCACGATCTTGTCCCCTTCAATCACATAGCCGTCACCGCTCTTCGTGGCCCTGGTGGTCACGTTGGCCAGGTTGTGGCGACTGCCGGCTTCCGCGTAGGCCAGCGCCAGTTGCAGGTTGCCCTCCATCAACGGCCCCAGCAGCTCCGTTTTACGAGCCTCGTTTCCCAGTTCACCGACCAGTCCACCGCCCAGCACGGCAGTCGGCAGGAACGGTTCAACCACCAGTCCCTTGCCGAATTCTTCCATGACCACCATGAGATCAACCGCGGACGCGCCGAAACCGCCGTCCTCCTCACGAAACGGCACGGTCAGCCATCCCAGCTCGGCGAACATCTGCCAATTGGCCGGATCGAAACCCTCGTCGCGCTGCAGAATCTTCTGTCGCGTATCGAAATCGTACCGGTTCGTGACGAACCGGCTGACGCTGTCCTGCAGCATCTGCTGCTCTTCACTGTATGAAAAATCCACGTTGATACCCCTTCTGATCCGGTCAGGCGTTACAGCCCGAGCACCGCCTTGGCAATGATGTTCTTCTGGATCTCATTGGATCCACCGTAGATGGACTTCTTGCGGTGATTGAAATAGGTGTTGGCGGTGGCGGCGGCAATGCCCGCGCCCACTCTCTCGCCATCAAAACCTTCGCGGAACTGCTCGGGAACATGGGGCATGCAGTGCAGTGCCGCCACCTCCATATACAGTTCATCGATGCGCTGGGAAGCCTCGGTGCCCACGATCTTCAGAATGGAGGACTCCGGTCCGGGCGCGGCACCCACATTGACGGCCGCCAGCGTGCGTAACTCGGCATATTCCAGTGCCAGCACCTCCATCTCGACTTCCGCCAGCCGCGCCGCGAATACCGGATCATCAATCAGGCGGCCGCCCTGGCCATCGGGCGTCTGCGCCGCATATTCCCTGAGCCGGCGCAGACGCAGGCGGGAATTCGGCACCTGGGCGATATTGGTCCGCTCGTGCGTGAGCAGCATCTTGGCATAGGTCCAGCCCTTGTTCTCCTCGCCAATGAGGTTCCCGGCCGGCACACGCACATTGTCAAAATGCACCTCGTTGACTTCCGGCTCACCATCGATCAGTACGATGGGCGACAGGGAAATGCCCGGTGTGTTCATGTCGATCAGCAGGAAACTGATGCCTTCCTGTTTCTTGACCGTGCTGTCGGTACGTACCAGACAGAAAATCCAGTCCGCATACTGCCCCAGCGTATTCCAGGTCTTGGTGCCGTTGACGATGTAGTCATCGCCATCACGCACGGCCGTGGTCTTCAGGGAGGCCAGGTCGGAACCGGCATTGGGCTCGGAGTATCCCTGGCACCACCAGACGTTGCTGGCCAGGATGTCGGGCAGGAATCGCTCTTTCTGCTCCTCGGTCCCGAAGGTATAGATCACCGGCGCCACCATCTTCATGCCGAAGGCCACCGGCTCCGGAGCTCCATGCAGCCCCATTTCCATGGCGAAGATGTATTTCTGTGTGGGAGTCCAGCCCGTGCCGCCGTATTCCTCCGGCCAGTTGGGAGCGGCCCAACCCTTGCTGTACAGAATTTTCTGCCAGCGCACGTAATCGTCTTTCTCCAGACGGATGCCGTTATCGACCTTGTGCTTGATGTCTTTCGGGAACTCCGTATCCAGAAAGACTCTGACCTCTTCCCGGAACTTCAGCTCCTCGGCAGTGAAATCCGCATTCACGGGCACTCTCCCCTCAATTGGTCTGGTGTAGAAGCAGGCAGACTTTACCACTTTTGCGGGGGTCTGCAAACGGATTTTCGAACGACTGCTCGGTCGGTTCAGACACCTTCATGGCAGTCGTAGAACGCCTCGATTCCCTCCTCCAGAATGGCCCGCTTTGCCGCGCTCGTGGCCTGCCACACGGTATCAAACGGCAGGATCCAGTCGGTGAAATACTGATCACATCGCCCCTGCACGCGAAGTCGCCAGCGCCCGTCCCGGATCCGGCTGGCCAGAATGACCACCGTCATCCCCTGCCGCGTGACCGTCTGCCTGTGTACCATCGGTGACACTCCTCTTCCCTGATCGAAGTGCGCGCCCCTGCACAGACAGCCATAGCGCAGCTTCACCGATCTGTAAAGGAAACCACCCACGGCGGTGGCATTCCATTCCCCCACTCGCTATCATCGCGACTTTCCCGTCTCACCAGCGAAGCACGATTCTGATGGATTGGTTACAGATCGCTATCCTGTCAATGCTGCAGGGATTGACGGAATTCCTCCCGGTATCCAGTTCCGCGCACCTGATCCTGGTGTCGGTACTGACCGACTGGGAGGATCAGGGGCTCACCTTCGATGTGGCATTGCACCTGGGCAGCCTGTCGGCCGTCGTGCTGTACTTCCGCCACGAACTGCTGCGCATGACCGGCAGCTGGCTGCGGTCCGTGCCCCACCCGACCCGGGCCGATCGCGAGGCACGACTGGCCTGGTCCATACTCTGGGCCACCATTCCGGTCGGGCTGGCGGGCCTGCTGTTCCGCGACCTGGTCGAACAGGGACTGCGCGACCCGCGGATCATGGCCTGGAGCCTGATCGGATTCGCCGTGCTGTTGGCCTGGGCGGACTGGCGGGGTCGGGGCCAGCGGAACGAGTACCAGCTGGGCTGGCGCGACGTGCTGATCATCGGTTGCGCCCAGGCGCTGGCGCTGATTCCCGGCACATCCCGCTCCGGTATCACGATGACCGCGGGCCTGATGCTGGGTATGAGCCGTGAAGGCGCGGCGCGGTACTCCTTCCTGTTGTCCATTCCGGTGATCGTCATGGCCGGTGGTCTGGAAACCGTCACACTGCTCCAGGCCCGGACGCCCGTGCTGTGGCTGCCCCTGCTGGCCGGAGCCGTGTTGTCCGCCATCAGCGCCTACCTGTGCATCCACTTTTTCCTGGCATTCATCCGCCGCATCGGCATGATGCCGTTCGTCGCGTACCGAATGGTGCTGGGTATCGCCCTGTTGTTATCATTCGGCATCTGATACCCGCCAGCCCTGCATCTTCTTCCCGGAGGCCCTCATGAGCCAGACCACCGTGACGCTCCACGACGCCCTGCGCGAGGCCATCACACACAACGACATCGATACCGTTCAGGCCCTGCTGGCCGGGATGCAGCCCGCCGACGTCGCCGGTTTTGTCCGCAACGAGGACAGTGACACCACCCTGCGACTGATCAATGAACTGCCCATGGAGGAGCGCGCACAGACCATCGCCCACCTGGAGTTCGCGGATCAGCTGCACGTGGCCCGCAGCCTGGACGACACCAATCTCGTGCGTCTGTTCATGCACATGAACGCCGACGAGCGTGTTGACCTGTTCAAGGTGCTGGATCAGACCCGACAGGAAATCCTGTTGCGCCGGCTGGCGCACAATGAACGCGAGGACCTGCGCCGACTGTCCAGCTATGAGGAAGGCACGGCGGGGGCCATAATGACCAGCGAATACGCCGTCATTCCGGTGGACTGCACGGTCGAACAGGCGCTGGCGCATCTGCGCGCCACCGCCCCCGACGCCGAGACCATCTATCAGGTCTATCTGTTGGATGCGCAGCACCGCATCGTCGGAACTGTCTCTTTGCGCGAACTGATTCTGGCCCGCGCCACCGCGCCGATCCGCGAGCTGATGCGCACCGACGTGGTCTCGGTCGATACCGAGACAGCACAGGAGGAAGTGGCCCGGCTGATCGCCTACTACGATCTGCTGGCACTGCCCATCACTGACACGGAGGGCCGCATGGTCGGTATCGTCACATACGATGACGCCATGGACGTGGCCGAGGCCGAGGCCACCGAGGACTTCCACAAGGGCGCCACCGTGGGCAGACTGGGAGCCGGTCTGCGCGAGGCCAGTGTGCTGACCCTGTACCGCAAACGCGCCGGCTGGCTGGTGTTGCTCGTGTTCGCGCACCTGTTCTCCGGTGCCGGTATCGCCCTGTACGAAGAAACCATCGCCACCTATATCACGCTGGTGTTCTTCCTGCCGTTGCTGGTGGGCAGCAGCGGCAATGCCGGCTCGCAGGCATCGACCCTGATGGTGCGGGGTATCGCCACCGGTGATGTCCACCTCCGTGACTGGGGCTATATGCTCGGCAGGGAAGTGCTGGTGGCCACCGCACTGGGCATCACCATGGCGCTGGTGGTGGCCACACTGGCCTGGTACCGCGACGGATGGCAGATCGCCCTGGTGGTATCGGTGAGCATGGTGGCCGTGGTGTTCGTGGGCAGCGTGATCGGCATGAGTCTGCCTTTTCTGCTCAATCGCCTGAACCTGGACCCGGCCACGGCCTCCGCACCGCTGGTCACCTCCATCGCCGACGCGGCGGGCGTCATGGTCTATTTCTCGGTGGCCACTGCCGTCCTGGGTCTGCCAGTGGTTCCCTGAACCCTCATCAAGAGAAGCGTATGGGACGCACCACCCGGAAGCCGGCCAGACTGGTGACAATGGCAAAAAGCACCAACACGGGCAACACATACAGAAGCAATGCCCCGACATGCTGCCCACTGAAAGCGCTGACTCCCAGATAGACCATTCCAGCCAATCCGTGCAGCATCAGGTAGGCGATCACCCATTGATATCGACCCGCACCGATGGTGACCGCCCGGCCAAGCAACAACCAGCGAACGGCATAACCGGCCAGCAACAGATCCGTGGGCCAGAACAATAACAGATTCAGATTGCCATGCAGGTCTTCATGACTGGAACCCAGCCAGGCAAACAGCATGAGCGCCCCGAACCCGCCACTGACCAGCGCCAGCAACAACCCGAGCAGGCCCAACAGACGATAGCTGAATCCAGCCGCCGTCAATCGATAACCTGCGGAGGTCGAGAACAGCGAGATCGGCACACGGCGAATGAC
>JBNJGU010000208.1:0-4923 GCA_051747985.1 Pseudomonadota bacterium
GGACACTGAAGCGAGTCCATGCCTATACGCCACACATCAATCGCAGTTCGCCCGCTGACCGGCAACCGGCTGGTCGCGGCGTTGCTGGTCGTGTTGATGGCCATGCAGGCGGCCGTGGCGGCTCCCCCGTCCCATCATGGACAGACCATGATGCACGACGACCCCCATGCGGCACACGCGGGAATGGAGGCGGACCACACGCAGACGCACGAGGACTGCTGCGAAGTGGAATGCCGGGACTGCACCATGGGCGGCTGTTTCAGCATGACCCAGAACGGCGGCCCCGGACCCTACAGCGCCGATGCTCTCCGCCAGACGCGCGGACTCGATGACTTCATCCCTGATCCCCTGATCAGTGGCCCCTACCGCCCGCCCATACTCCGTTGACACAGGACAGGTCCGTCCGGATTCCGGCATTTCCTGATCCTGCCCCGTCAACGGGAGTCTTCAGCATCCACTGAGGCTTCCTCTCTTTTCCCACGAGAACAGAGGGTTATCCGGAGCATATGCCCGGAGCCCCGGAGAGTGAGCATGTATTCCGAACAACATTCCGGTTCCACCAACGCCGTGGAAAGTCCGACCCGACGCCGTTTCGTCCTTGGTGCCGCCTCCGCCCTGGGACTGGCCAGCCTGCCCGCCGGTTTCCGCGCGATGGCACAACCGTCCCCGGACGGAGGGCCACGCATACTGCAGGGCAATGAATTCGATCTGCACATCGGGCAACAGGCCGTCAACTTTACCGGCCGCTCCCGGCCGGCCACCACCGTGAACAACAGCCTGCCGGCACCGATCCTGCGCTGGCGGGAGGGCGAAGAGGTGGTATTGCGTGTCCACAATCATCTGGACGTGGACAGTTCCATTCACTGGCACGGGCTGATCCTGCCTCCCGGCATGGATGGCGTACCCGGCATCAGCTTTCCCGGCATCGGTCCGGGAGAGACCTTTGAATACCGTTTCGATGTCCGTCAGAGCGGCACCTACTGGTACCACAGTCATTCCGGTTTCCAGGAACAGACCGGATTGTATGGCGCCATCATCATCGATCCCGCCGAGCCGGACCCGGTGCAGTACGACCGCGAACATGTTGTGCTCCTGTCCGACTGGAGTGACGAGCAGCCCGAACACATCTATGCCACGCTGAAAAAGGAAAGCCACTACTACAATTTCCAGGAGCGCACGGTCGGCGACCTGTGGCAGGACATTCGCAGCAAGGGCCTGTTCGAGACATTCCGTGACCGCGCCATGTGGAACCAGATGCGCATGAGCGACACTGATCTGGCCGATGTCACCGGCTACACCTATACCTACCTGATGAATGGTGTCACCCCGGACAGTGGCTGGATCGGCCAGTTCGAGCCCGGTGAGCGGATCCGCCTGCGCATCATCAATGGCTCTTCCATGACCCTGTTCGATGTCCGCATTCCTGGCCTGAAAATGACGGTGGTGGCCGCGGACGGACAGAATGTCCAGCCCGTCGATGTCGATGAGTTCCGCATCGGTACCGCCGAAACCTACGACGTCATCGTGGAGCCGGACAGTCGCGACGCATTCACGATCTTCGCCCAGAGCAGTGACCGCAGTGGCCATGCCCGCGGCACGCTGACGCCGGACCCCGGCCTGCGGGCGGCGGTCCCGGCGCTGGACCCGACCCCGACGCTGGGGCATCGCGACATGGGCATGCAGCACGAGGGTATGGACATGTCCGGTGACGAACACGCTGCAATGGATCATTCGGAGATGGATCATTCGGAGATGGATCACTCAGAGATGGATCACTCAGAGATGGACCACTCGACCATGGAACATGGCCTGGCGCCAGCCGGAATGGGCAACCACCAGTCGGATCGATGGATGATCCGGCATCCGGAAACCGAGAAGGGCCCGGGCGTGGACATGCGCGCCGAAATGCCGGCCAACGGACTGGATGATCCCGGCATCGGACTACGGGAGAACGGCGAAAAGTACGGACGACGCGTGCTCACCTATGCCGACCTGCGTGGTCTTGCCCCGACAAGGGACACCAGACCCCCAGGGCGGGAAATCCAGCTTCACCTCACCGGCAACATGAAACGCTACATGTGGTCGATCGACGGCATACCATTTGCCGATGCCGGGTTGCTGCATTTCAATGCCGGCGAACGCCTGCGGATCGTCCTTGTCAACGACACCATGATGACGCATCCGATCCACCTGCATGGCATGTGGAGTGAACTGGAAACCGGCGATCCCGACCACATACCCCGCAAGCACACAGTCCTGGTGCAGCCCGGGTCCACGATCAGTTACCTGGTGACCGCCGACGCTCCCGGACGCTGGGCATTCCACTGCCACCTGCTGTACCACATGCACGGCATGATGCGCGAAATCCAGGTGACCTGAATGCCAGACACGCCCCGTACGAATTCACCGAACACAGGAATACAACGATGACCCGTATAGCAATCCGGCTCGCCGCACTGGCCCTGCTCATTGCCGGCAGTCCGACGCAGGCGCAAAGCGATACCGCCACCGAGCATATGCGCAGCGCCAACCCGATCCTCTTCAGCGTCATGATCGACCAGCTGGAGTGGCGCGATACCGGCGGCGATCCCGCGATACTGGAAGCCGATGCCTGGCTGGGAGGCGACCTCAACCGGCTCTGGTTGACAGTGGATGCCGAGTACGCCGACGGCCGCCTGGAAGAGGCCGAGTACCAGGCATTGTACAGCCGCGCCGTGTCCCCGTTCTGGGACCTGCAGGTCGGCCTGCGCCACGACGCCCGCCCCGGTCCCGAACGCGACTGGTTCACCGTCGGCGTGCACGGGTTGGCACCCTACTTCCTGGAAACGGAAGCGCGTCTCTATGTGGGCGAATCCGGTGACACGGCCATGAAGCTGAAAGCTGAATACGAGGCACTACTGACCCAGCGCTGGATTCTTTCTCCCGAGATAAAAGCCAGCCTTAGCGGCCAGAATAACCGACCACGGGGCGAAGGCTCAGGACTCTCCGAAGTATCCGCCGGCCTGCGCCTGCGCTACGAGATCCGGCGCGAGATCGCCCCCTACATAGGTATTCACTGGAAAGAGCGGTACGGAACCACCGCCGACTACCGCAGGGAAGCCGGTCTCGGCACCAGTGAAACGTCCTGGGTGGCGGGCATCAGACTCTGGTTCTGACGGGCCGGGGGCCCCGATACGCACAATAAAAGACCTGAGCATACAGAACCCGATCCATCAGGGGCCTTCGCCCTCAAGCACCTCACGCAGCTTGCGCGCCAGGTGCGAAATCCGGAAAGGCTTGTTGAGCAGCTGCACCCCCGGATCCAGACGCCCGTGGTGGACAATGGCGTTCTCTGTATAACCGGACATGTACAGCACCTTCAGCGACGGGAACTCGACGGCCGCCGCATCCGCCAACTGGCGGCCGGAGAGTTCTCCAGTCAGTACGACATCAGTAAGCAACAGGTCAAAGTGCTCTCCCGAGCGCAAAAGCTCCAGTGCCGGCGCCGCCTCCGCGCAGGCCTCGACCCGGTAACCAAGCCGCTGGAGGCAGTCGATGGTATATTGCCTCACCATGTCATCGTCCTCGACCACCAGTAAGCGCTCGTTGCCAGTGGGCAGCGCGTCCGTCGCGGTAGCAGACACTTCAGCGGCCAGTCCCGCCGTCTGGTGAGAATGGTTTCTTGGCAGGTAGAGACGGACTGTCGTGCCCTGTCCCGGCTCACTGTAGATCTTCGCCTGCCCACCCGACTGCCGGGCAAAACCATACACCATGGACAGTCCCAGCCCCGAGCCTCTGCCTTCGTTCTTGGTGGTGAAGAACGGGTCGAATGCTTTTTCCATGACACGCGGCGCCATACCGGACCCGGTGTCGGACACCGTCACGGTGACGTATTGCCCCGATCGGATTCCGTGAACGCCCGCATAATCCATATCCACCGACACGTTGCCGGTCTCGATGGTCAGCTTGCCGCCCTCTGGCATGGCATCGCGTGCATTGATGGCGAGATTCAACAGCGCGTTCTGCAGTTCGTTTGGGTCTATCACCGCGTCCCACAGGCCACTGCCCCGCACCAGTTCGATATCGATGTCTTCGGTCAGGGTCCGGCGCAGTAGGCCCTCGGTTTCACCGATCAATCGATTGATGTTGGTGATCCGGGGATTCAGGGGCTGCTTTCGAGCGAAGGCCAGCAGACGATGGGTGAGTTCCGCCGCCCGGGTACCGGCCTGACGGATCAGGTCGGCCTGGCCGCGCAACAACCTGGTGCGCCGGTCGTCCGTGTCGGTCTCGTCCAGCATTTCCATCAAGGTCTGGGCATTACCCAGGATCACGGTCAACAGGTTGTTGAAATCGTGCGCCACACCCCCGGTCAGCTGTCCCACGGCCTCCATCTTGAGTGCCTGACGCAATCGTTCCTCGGTCTCCACCTGCCGGGAAATGTCCTGGAAGTACACGGTCAGCCCCTGCTCATGGGGATAGGCTCGCACATCGAGATAGGCGGAAAGAGGCTTGAAATAGAGAGAGAATCGCGATGGCATGCCCGACTCGACGGCCAGCTCGTACTCGCGATGGGCCACCGAATCCCTGGCTTCGGGGAAGGCATCCCAGATGTTTTTCCCCATCAACTCTTCCGCGCTCCGCTGCAGGACGCGTTCGGCCTCGTCATTGAGATAGGTGAAGCACCAGTCTCTGTCCAGCACCATGACGGCATCGGAGATCGACGTGAAGATGGTCTCGATCTCGGCCTTGCTTCTGGACTCGGCCTCCAGTGCCCGGTCCCGGACCCGCAATGACCGAAACACCAGGAAAGAGGCCCCGGCAAACAACCCGAACGCCAATAGCCCAATGAACACCTTGAAGTACAGCCGTTCCTGCCATGGCGCCAGCACGTTGGCCAGGTCCAGGCCCACGTAGACGGTCAATGTCCGGGTGGGCACCAACTGA
>JBNJGU010000209.1:0-4824 GCA_051747985.1 Pseudomonadota bacterium
CTGATGCTGAAAAACGGCACGCCGGCCTCATGGGCGGTGGCCCTGGCCAACAGGGTTTTCCCGGTGCCGGGCGGGCCCATCAGCAGAATCCCCTTGGGCATCTTCGCACCGATCTTGCGGAACCGGTCCGGTTCTTTCAGAAAGTCGATGATTTCGCGAAGTTCCTGCTTGGCCGATTCGGCTCCGGCCACATCATCGTAGCCCACCTGGTTTTCCGAGACCTCGAACAGGCGGGCCTTCGAGCGGGAAAAACCGAACATGCCTTCCTTGCCACCACCCATGCCCATCCGACGTTGGGCCAGGCGACTGAAATAGACGAAGAACGCAATCAGCAGTAACCAGGGCGCGATGGCCAGCAGCACCTGCAACCAGGCCGGTTGCCGCGAGGACTCGGCGCTGATACTGACTCCTTGATCCTGCAAGAGTGGCAACAGCTCCTCATCGGGCACATCCGGACGGACGGTGATGAACGGCTCCCGGCCAGGATCCGCGGCCCGCAGAGAACCCAGAATCTGATCCTGTCGGAAAGTGACACTGGCCACGTTGTCACTGTCCAGCTCGCTCCTGAATTCGGAATAGGACAGGGACTGCCGCGAGGGCTCGGACAGTATGCTGATCATGTAATACAGCACGAAAAAGAACAACAGCCAGACCAGGGTATGGCGGTCAAACGGATGAGGGTGTCCGACATCACTGTCTGGCGATGTGTCGCGCTGGCGATCCGGATCGTCTGCCATGGTACTGTGTCACTCCCGGTTACAAAGTATTCGGCCTTGATGGACCATCAAGGACAGGGTCATCAGACGTCGCCCAACTGCTCCATCACCTGCTCCCGCCCCGCCTGCTCTCCAACCAGCTTCTTGCAGGCCATGAACACCTTCGCCTGATTGACGCTGTCGGCGGCAATCAATGTACCATTCCGGAAGTACAACAGACTGAACCCGTCGGCGCCGGTCGGGTCGGCCTCGCCCAGCAATACGGTTTCGTCATGCCTGTCGGAGAGACCGGCGGCCTGCAGCTTGATGTCGAACTGGTCCGACCAGAACCACGGCACGGCGGTATAGGGCTGCTCCAGCCCGCAGACCGTGGCGGCGGCGACCCGGGACTGGTCATTCGCGTTCTGCACCGACTCCAGGCGCACCGTGCGGCCATACAGCGTACTGTGGTACGACGTGCAGTCACCGGCGGCGACGATGGCCGGATCACTGGTCCGGGCGTATTCGTCCACGCTGATGCCGTTTTCGATGCGCAAGCCGGCCTGTTCGGCCAGCGTGGTCTCGGGCACGATGCCGACGCCAACAATGACCAGATCCGCGTCAAAATGGCTGCCATCGGCACAGCTCACCGACTCCACTCGATCCGCACCGTTGATCGCGGTCACGTCCATATTGCAATGGATTTTCACCCCGTGGTGTTCATGCAGGGCGGCGACATACTGTGACATGCGCTCCCCCACCACGCGCTGCAGGACCCGGTTCTCACGCTCCAGCACGGTGACGTCCAATCCCTGGCGGGACAGGGCCGCGGCCGCCTCCAGTCCGATGTACCCCGCCCCGATGATCACGGCCCGCCGGCCCGGCGCCACGTCGGCGCGGATCGCCTCGACATCGGCAATGAAACGCAGGTAGTGGACACCCGTCAGGCCGTCACCCAGTGGCAAACGGATGACACGCGCGCCCGTGCACAGCGCCAGGCGGTCATAGGCCAGAGTCTCACCGTCATCCAGCGTGACGCGCTGGCCCGGTCGGTCGATGGACGCCACCGAGCGCCCTGTCCACAACTCCACGGCATTGTTTTCGTACAGGGCCGCGGGTCGCAGCAGGATGTCGTCACGCGACTTTTCTCCGGCCATCACGGCCTTGGACAATGGCGGACGGTGGTAGGGCAACGCGTCCTCGGCGCCGATCAGCACGATCCGGCCACGCCAGCCCGAGCGGCGGGCCTGGATCGCCAGCTGGGATCCGGCGTGACTGGCACCGATGACAACCAGGGTCTGCTGTTCACTCATGGGGTCCGGCTCCCTTCTGTGGTGGTATCCGCCAGTCTACCGGTGTCCGGCCATGCTGTTCCAGATAACGGTTGGCGGTGGAGAAATGCCGGTTACCGAAGAAGCCGCGGTGCGCCGACAGCGGCGAGGGGTGCGGCGACTGCAGCACCAGGTGACGCTCACGGTCGATGATCTGCCCCTTGCGCTGGGCATGGCTGCCCCACAGAAAGAACACCAGGTGCTCGCGCTGCTCGTTGAGCAGCGTGATGACGCGGTCGGTGAACGTCTCCCAGCCCCGGCCCTGGTGGGACGCGGCGCGGCCGGCCTCCACGGTCAGCACGGTGTTGAGCAGCAGCACGCCCTGGTCGGCCCAGGACTGCAGACAGCCGTTGGCGCTCATGGGCACTCCGACATCACTCTCGATTTCCTTGTAGATGTTGCGCAGCGAGGGCGGCAGGGCCACGCCGGGCCGCACGGAAAAGCACAACCCGTGCGCCTGACCCGGCCCGTGGTACGGGTCCTGGCCGATGACCACCACCTTGACCCGATCGAACGGCGTGCTGTTCAGGGCGTTGAAGATCAGCTCGCCAGGCGGATAGATGATCTTGCCCTGCTGCTTCTCCCGCACCAGGAACTGGCGCAGGGACAGCATGTAGTCCTGCTCGAACTCGCCAGCCAGCAGCGCCTTCCAGGACGCCTCCAGCTGTATGCGGTCCGTATCGCCCATGATATCTACCGCTCCGGCCTCATGTGCGGGAACAGCAGCACGTCCTTGATGGACGGGGCATCGGTGAGCAACATCACCAGCCGATCCACACCGATGCCTTCCCCGGCCGTGGGCGGCAGGCCATACTCCAGCGCGGCGATATAGTCGGCATCGTAATGCATGGCCTCGTCGTCACCGGCGTCTTTCTGTTCCACCTGCTCCCGGAAACGGGCCGCCTGATCCTCGGCGTCGTTGAGCTCCGAGAAGCCATTGGCCAGCTCGCGCCCGCCGATGATCAGCTCAAAGCGATCCGTGACTTCCGGATCACCATCCTTGCGGCGCGCCAGCGGCGAGACCTCGGTGGGGTACTCGGTGATGAAGGTGGGCTGGATCAGGTGGTGTTCGACCGCCTCATCGAACAGCTCCATCAGAATACGTCCGGCGCCCCAGCCCTCCTGCACTTCCATGCCACGCGTTTCCAGCACATCGGCCAGTGCCTGGCGGTTGCCGATCATGGCCCCGGTGACATCGTTGCAGTGCCGCAGCACAGCCTCGCGCACGGGCAGCCGCTCAAAGGGCCGGCCGAAATCGATCTCCTGCCCCTGGTAGGTGAACCGCGTGGTGCCCAGCGCCTCGGTGGCGATAAAGCGGAACATGTCCTCGGTCATGTCCATCAATTCGTGGTAATCCGCGTAGGCCTGATAGAACTCGGCCATGGTGAACTCCGGATTGTGCCGCGTGGACAGCCCCTCGTTGCGGAAATTGCGGTTGATCTCGAAGACTTTCTCGAAACCACCCACCACCAGGCGTTTCAGGTACAGCTCGGGCGCCACCCGCAGGTACATCTGCTGATCCAGCGCGTTGTGGTGCGTCACGAACGGCTTCGCCGTCGCTCCACCGGGGATCACCTGCATCATCGGGGTTTCGACTTCCATGAAGCCCCGGTCGGTGAAGTACTGGCGCATGGCATGCAGGATCCGGGAACGCAGCATGAAAGTCCGACGCGAATCCTCGTTGGCGATCAGGTCCACGTAGCGCTGGCGATACCGCACCTCGGTGTCCGTCAGTCCCTTGTGCTTGTCCGGCAGCGGACGCAGTGCCTTGGTCAGCAGCGCCAGGTCTTCGATATTGACGGTCAGCTCGCCCTTGCCGGTGCGGAACAACACCCCGCTGGCGCCGACGATGTCGCCCAGGTCCAGCTGCTTGATGGTGGCCAGCACGGCCGGATCGATCTGCTTGTGGGCGAAGTACAGCTGGATCGGGCCGGTGCTGTCCTGGATCACCAGGAACGGGCCACGCATTCGGATGATGCGCCCCGCCACCTTCACCGGCTTCTTCAGCGCTTCCAGCGTCTCGCGGTCGTGCGCGCCATGCGCGGCCTCCAGCTCCGCCGCCTCGCTGTCGCGCCGGAAGTCGTTGGGGAAGACATTGCCCTGTTCACGCAGTGCCGCCAGCTTCTCGCGGCGCTGCGCGATCAGTCTGTTCTCGTCCTGAGCCTCGGTGTCGGCTGCCTTCGTCTTTTCTGTCATGTCCGTTCCGTTATGCTGATGATCACAGCCCTTTCTTCAGGCTGGCCTCGATGAACTTGTCCAGATCGCCGTCCAGCACGGCGCCGGTATTGGTATTCTCCACGCCCGTGCGCAGATCCTTGATCCGTGACTGATCCAGTACATAGGAACGGATCTGACTGCCCCAGCCAATATCGGCCTTGTCGGCTTCCACGGCCTCGGCTTCCTCGCGGCGCTTGTGCTGCTCCAGCTCGTACAGCTTGGCCTTGAGCTGCTTGATGGCCTGGTCACGGTTCTTGTGCTGGGAACGCTGATTCTGGCACTGCACCACGATGCCGGTGGGCTCGTGGGTCATGCGGATGGCCGAGTCGGTGGTGTTGACGTGCTGACCGCCGGCGCCACTGGAGCGGTAGGTGTCCACCCGCACCTGGGACATGTCCAGATCGATCTCGATATCGTCGTCGACTTCCGGTGACACGAACACCGAGGCGAACGAGGTGTGACGGCGGTTACCGGAGTCGAATGGCGACTTGCGCACCAGGCGGTGTACGCCGGTTTCCGTGCGCAGCCAGCCGAAGGCGTACTCGCCCTTGAAGAAGACCGTGGCGCTCTTGATCCCGGCC
>JBNJGU010000210.1:0-4788 GCA_051747985.1 Pseudomonadota bacterium
GTCCTGCCCGACTGCGATATGGCCAGAACCACGTCTTCGCCATTCAGGGAGAGCGCCGACATGTGCTGGATATGTGGATCCGTATAGGCGGAAGACGACAGTTGCAGACGGAAGAATTTGTGCTGGGCATCGGAGGCAACGGAGCCGGAGGCACCGTAGCCGTAGAATTCGACACGCCGGGCCTGGCTGATGGCGTTGATGGCCCGATCCAGTGCCTGCGGATCAAGTTCGTTGCGGACCGCCAGCAGAGAGCTGATGGTGGAGTCGAAGACCTTGTTGCAGAGGTCCTCGACGGTGTCTCCATCGTCGACGGAAAACTGGGTATAGCTGCCACTGGCGCCGACGTGCTGCGCCAGCTGCAGTTTGAAGGCCTGGAAGCCCTCGAAGTCCAGGGCGCGGCAGAACCGTAGCACCGTGGGTTCACTGACATCGGCGCTGGAGGCGACGTCCACGATACGCATGGACAGTACATCGTTACTGTTATCAAGAATGAAATCCGCGACCTTGCGCTCGGATTTCCTGAGTTCATCCCTGCGCTGCCGTATCTTGTTCAGCAGATTCTGTGATTCCATAATGTCGGCCGGAAAGTCGCTTGTGCCTGCGGCCAATATACCGCAAGCTGCACATTGAAAACAGGTATTGACCCCACCGAATCGAGAGGACCATGAGCGAGTACGAGGTCCGGTTCCATCGCAGCATCAATGAGATCAGCGCCGAAGCATGGCGTCGACTTGCCGTCGGAGCGGGTCCGTTCCTGCAGCATGCGTTTCTGTCGGCGCTGGAGGACAGCGGTAGTGTGGGTCCGGGAACCGGGTGGGCTCCGAATCACATCACGCTGTGGCGTCAGGGCGAAGGGCAGCCCGCCGTGATCGTGCCGATGTACAGCAAGTCTCATTCATGGGGGGAATATGTGTTCGATTGGGCCTGGGCCGACGCCTGGGCGCGGTTTGGCCTGTCGTATTACCCGAAATTCGTGACCGCCGTTCCATTCACGCCCAGCACCGGCCCGAGAATCCTGGCCGAGGAGGACATGGAGGGAATCGCGGTGCCGGCTTTGCTGGCGGCGATCCGGAAAACATTGAAAAGGGTCGGGGGATCTTCGTGGCATGTCCTGTTTCCCCGGGAGGCAGAGGCGGTACAACTACAACAGGCCGGTCTGTTGCGGCGTCAGGGCTCGCAGTTTCACTGGCTCAATCACGACTATCAGGATTTCGATGACTTTCTGTCGCGCTTCAGTTCGCGACGTCGCAAGAATGTGCGCAAGGAGCGGCGCGGGGTGGAACAGGCCGGAGTCCGGTGTCACCGTTTTACCGGTGAGCAGATCGACGAAGCCCTGTGGGACCGCTTTTACCGCTACTATCAGCAGACCTATACCGAGCGTGGACAGCAAGGCTATCTCAGTCGGCGCTTCTTCTCGTTACTGAGTGGTCTGATGCCGGAATCCGTCCTGCTGATCATGGCGGAGCAGCATGGTGAATGGGTGGCTGGCGCTTTGTACCTGCGGGATGAAGAATGCCTGTATGGCCGTTACTGGGGTGCGGAGGTGGAGATCCCGGGGCTGCATTTTGAAGCCTGCTACTACCAGGGTATTGAATACTGCATCGAGCACGGACTGCTCCGCTTTGATGCCGGAGCCCAGGGTGAGCACAAACTGGCGCGAGGGTTCGAGCCCGTGCGCACGGATTCACTGCACTGGATCGAGGACGAGCGTTTCCGCGATGCCATCGACCGGTTCTGCCGGGAAGAGGCCCATTACGTTGACAGCTACATGGAGGCGGCCCGGGAGACCTTGCCGTACCGTCAGGAACCCGGCGGTCACTGAATACGTCGCCAGACCCGTAACTGGTTGTTGGCGGGCATGTCATTGTCCTCGATCAGCGCCAGGCCCGCTTCGGCCGCCAGTTCATCAATCATTTCCGCATCACGGATGCCGCTGCGTGGATCGCGCTGTCTCAACCACTGGTCGAAAGAGGCATTGCTGGACGAGGTGAAGTCGCCCCGGTAGCGGAAAGGGCCGTAGATGCAGACCACGGCCTCGTTCCCCAGCACCTCGGGCAGGCGCCGGAACAGTCCCCGTACCGCGTCCTCGGACATGATATGCAGGGTGTTGGCCGAAAAGACATAGTCGCTGGCCGGCATGGCCCAGTGCGAATCCAGTGCATCCAGGGTCAGCGGTGCCGGCAGATGGGGCCTGTCAGCCTGTTGCAGACGCAGGGCCAGCCAGTCCACGTTGTCGGCCACATCACTGCTCTGCCAGAGCAGCCAGGGCATCTTTTCCGAAAAGAAATCGGCATGCTGGCCGGTGCCGCCACCGATTTCCAGTACCCGTGCGCTACAGCCCTCCGGCATCCCGGGGCGCTCCTGCCGTGGTCGGAAGTGACGTTGCAATACATCCAGTATCGGATGCTTGTTGTTCTCGCAGGCCTGGCTCCAGGGCAGTTCTGGGGTCATGCGTTCCACTCCTGTTGATCAAGTTCCGGACTGCTGGATGAGATCGGCCAGTGTCTCCAGGACATCATCGGGATTGTCCCGCAGTCGCAGGTGTAACTGGAAAAAGTCCGGTTCCGGGTTCTTCTCCACGGCACTGACGCCATGAACATAGACTTCGATAGGTCCGACGCGTTTCTCCAGTCCCGGTGAAGCCAGAGTCAGACGCAGTCGGGACAGCAGCGCCGGGTATCCTCCCTCACGTTTGATGACGGCCGTGGCCTCTTCAAGGTTGATGTGTTTCACCATGCACTTGAATGAGTCATTCTCGCCCTGAATCAATCCCGTCAGTCGCACCTTCGCACCGGTGTTGCCCTGTGTGGCGGTCAGTGCATCGGCTGACGGTGTTGGTACCAGACTGTCGCGGCCCGTGTTGAGCAGTTCTGCTGAACTGAATGCGCCGCCGGATCCGGAGGAGGTCAATGGCGCCGCTCCGGAAGGCAGGCGGCCCGACCGCTTCAATGCCTTGTGCACCTTCTGGGTCAGCTCCTCCGCCGTGAACGGCTTGCCCAGGTAGTCGCTGACGCCGGCTTCGATGGCGGTCATGATGTGATGCTTGTCACCGAGACTGGTGATCATGATGAAGGGGGTGCCGGCGGATCTTTCCTCGGCGCGGACCCAGCGCAGCAGTTCGTCGCCGCTGACGTCGGGCATTTCCCAGTCGCTCAGGATCAGGTCGAAGGTCTGCCGGCTCAACAGAGCCTGGGCACGACGACCGTCCGGCGCCTCGGCGATTTCGCACTGTGGCAGCATCTTGCGCAGTGCGCGCTTGATCAGGTCGCGGATGAAGCTGGCGTCATCACACAACAGGATTCGGACTTTCATGCTGGATGTCCTTCAGACCCGCCGGCGCAGGAACACCGGTCGGTCGTCGCTGGAATCGGAAGCGCTGTAATGGTAGCCATCCTCGTCGAAGCCGGTGAGTCCTTCACGGTCGACCACGCGGTGACGGATCAGCCATGCCGCCATCAGGCCCCTTGCTTTCTTGGCATGGAAGCTGATGATCTTGTATTGTCCGTTCTTGTAATCCTTGAACACCGGACTGATCACATCGGCATCCAGTGACTTTTCTTTAACGGCACGGAAGTATTCATTGGAGGCCAGGTTGACCAGCAGACGGGGACGATCGCCCTTCATGTCCGCGTTCAGGGTGTCCGTGATGCGCTCACCCCAATAGCCATACAGGTCCCTCGCGTTGCCCACGGGCAGACGGGTTCCCATCTCCAGCCGGTAGGGCTGCATCAGGTCCAGTGGGCGCAATACGCCATACAGTCCCGACAGTATCCGCAGGTGATTCTGGGCGTAGTCCAGGTCCTTTACCGACAGGGAGCGGACATCGAGCCCGGTATAAACGTCTCCGGTGAAGGCGAACACGGCCTGCCTGGCATTGTCGGTATCGAAGGGCAGAGACCAGTTCATATAGCGCTGTGCGTTGAGCTCGGCGAGTCTGTCGCTGATGTTCATCAACTCCGACAGATCATCGGGTGAATACGTACGCAGGACGTTCACCAGTTCGCCGGCCTGATCGGTGAAACGCGGCTGCGTGTGCTTGCCGGTTTTTACCGGAGTCTCGAAATCCAGGGATTTGGCGGGAGAGACGACAATCAGCATAGGGGCCTCTGTATGGTACGCTTACTACGGAGAACAGTGTTGTACAGGATATTGTAACCCGGACTCTGGCCATGCTGATACGACTACAACACATTGCCCGCCGCCTCTCGGTGCTGAGAAAACCGCTGCTGATCGGGTGTCTGCTGATGCCTATGGTGATCCTGTGGCTGGCGCTGGCGGGCTCCGATGGGAGCCATGGCGACCGGGCGTTGATCCCGGCCATTCTGTTCTTTGCCTGGCTGCTATTGCTCAATACGGCGCTCGCGCTGTTCGCCGATGTGCCGGAACGACATTCCGACATGAACTGGTGGCAGCGCCAGAAGGTGGTGATGGCCAGGGCCTTCTACTGGCTGCTGGCATTGCTGGTGGTGGGTATCGCAGCGGCAACACTGGTCACCACCTGGCAGTTGGCATCGGTCTGGGTTTACATGTATGTTCTGTGACCGCGGAGCAAGATCGACGCGGGAAAGACCCGTGATGATAATAAACACAGGACCGAGGAAAATCGATGAGTCTTGAGGACGAAGACCTGGACCGGGATCCGGTACCCACCGGTGAACTGGCCCTGCAGACCCTGGCCATGCCCAGGGACACCAATGCCAACGGAGACATTTTCGGGGGCTGGCTGGTGTCCCAGATGGACCTGGCGGCGGGCATCGCCACCAAGCAGGTCACGCACGGTCGTTCGGC
>JBNJGU010000211.1:0-4763 GCA_051747985.1 Pseudomonadota bacterium
GTGCAGATCACGAAATCGGCTTTTTCCGCCGCGATACGTATCAGCGACAGATGCCCTTCATGCAGATTGCCCATCGTCGGTACCACGGAGACCGATCGACCGGACGTTCTGGCGGCGTGAACCGACTGGCGCAATGTATCGATGCGGTGGTGCAGCTCCATTTCAGTCAAAGCTGTGCTCCGGCCCGGGGAATGTGCCTGCCCGGACGGCGCTCGCGTAGGCACTGAGTGCGCCCGGGATGCCGTTTTGGGATTCGGACAGAAAGTTCTTCACGAATTTCGGCGCGATGGGAGAGATGCCGAGCAGGTCATGTGTCACCAGTACCTGACCGGTCGTGTCGGGGCCGGCTCCGATGCCGATCACGGGAATGCTCAGTTGCTCGGTGATGGTGCGGGCAAGAGCGGTCGGCACGCATTCCAGCAACAGTATGTTGGCTCCGGCATCCTGCAGCTCACGGGCTTCCTTCAGCATCCTGTCCGCTTCGCCTTGTTCCCGCCCCTGCACCAGGTATCCGCCGATGCGATTGATGGACTGGGGCGTCAATCCCATATGGATGCAGACCGGGATACCACGTTCGGCCAGCAATCTCGTCGAGCTGGTCAGCCAGGCACCTCCCTCCAGCTTGACCATTTCCGCCCCGGCCCGCATCAGGGCGGCGGCGTTTTCCAGCGTCTCTTTCTCTGATGAGTAACTCATGAACGGCATGTCCGCCATCAGGAAGGCGCGCCGGTTGCCCTTTTTCACGCAGGTGACATGGTAGACCATGTCCTCCATGGTGACGGGCAGCGTGTTGTCGTGGCCCTGCAGCACCATGCCCAGCGAGTCACCGACAAGAATCACTTCGACATCCGCATCATTCAGAAGCCGGGAGAAACAGGCATCGTAGGCAGTCAGGCAGGCGAACCGCTCCCCTTCCTCGCGGATACGATTCAGGGTGCTTAACGTGATCTTGCGTGGTTTCTGTTGTTGCCGGGTGCTCATAGGGGGCGATCCCTGTCACAGAAGAGTGGGAGCCGGATTGAAGTAGTGCGTACCCTGCGGGGTGGACAGTACCTGCTCCACCAGTTGTCTGAAATCACGGTCATTGTTCACCAGATCGATTTCGCTGCTGTTGACAATCAACAGAGGCGCTCGATCGAAATAATGGAAAAACTCGGTGTAGGCTGTATTGAGCCTCTCCAGATACTCGGCGGTGATCTGTTGCTCGGCAGTGATCCCGCGTTTCCGTATCCGATTTAACAATACCGGCGTCGGTGCCTGCAAGTAGATCACCAGATCCGGTGTCGGCGCATCGATCGTGAGGTGGTCGTAGACCTGCCGGTAAATGCCGAACTCGTCGGCATCCAGGTTCTGTCGGGCAAACAGGGAGTCCTTGTCGATCAGAAAGTCGGTGACGTGGACCGGGGTGAACAGGTCCTCCTGCCGTATCTCCTGGATCTGCCGGGCACGCTGGAACAGGAAGAACAGTTGGGTGGCCAGGGCATGCTGCTTCGGATTCTGGTAAAAGCGTTCGAGGAACGGGTTCTCTTCCGGCTTCTCCAGCAGCAGGTCGTATCCGAAAGTGTCTGCCAGTCGTATTGCCAGACTGGTTTTGCCGACTCCGATGGGACCCTCTACCGCGATGAAGCGGGGCCGTGATGGCTCGTCATTCTGCTGTCGAGTGGTACTGGAACCGGTCGAGGTGGACACATCGCTCATTCACTGCCTCCGTCCGTCCCGGACTTCTTGCGTGGAGAGCGTCTCCGACGGCGCTTTTTGCCGCCCTGTCGATTTTCCCGCAGTGCCGCCAGCATGTTTTCCCGGGCCGATTCGTCCGCCTGCTGGAAGTCGGTCCACCACTGACCCTGTTGTTGTGTCGCCTCGCCGGCCTCTTCCCTCAGTACCAGGAAATCATAAGCGGCCCGGAACCTGGGATGTTCAAACACCGCCAGGGTGCGTCGCCGGCTGCCGGGCGTCAGGCGCCATTGCAGTTCCCAGATCTCGCGCATCATGGCCGTGAAACGCCGGGGAATGGCTGTGTATTCAAGCTGGGCTGTGATCACCTCATTGGCTGCTGCCTGCAGGACCGGCTGTTTGGGGCGCTCTGTCGCAGCCATGCCCCGATCCTGCAGTGCCTGCAGGAATGGTGGCCAGAGCAGGGCGGCATAGAGGAAAGCGGGGGTGATGGACTTGCCCTGCTGCAGACGACGGTCTGTGTTACCCAGAGCCAGCTGCACCAGCCTGGCGGCCGGAGAATCCGGATCCCTGGTGCTGGCCCGAGTGGCCGGGAACAGGTGGTCCATGATCCGGTACTGGCTCAGCAGGGCATACGTGTCAACCGCGTGGCCAGCGGCCAGCAGCTTCAGCGTTTCATCGAACAGTCGGGCTGGCGCCACTGATTCCAGCAGCCCGGCCAGGCGATCAAGCGGCTCCTCAGTGTCTTCCTCGATGCTGAAACCCAGCTTGGCGGCAAAACGGATGGCCCGCAGCAGCCGTACCGGATCTTCCCGGTATCGTGTCTCCGGATCACCGATGATGCGGATCACGCGCTGTTCCAGGTCATGTTGCCCGTCCGCGAAATCCAGCACCACGAAGCCCCGGGTGGTGTAGTACAGCGCGTTGATGGAGAAATCCCTTCTCAGGGCGTCCTCGTCTATGCCGCCGTAGACATTGTCACGCAGGATCATGCCGCTGTCGGAATGTGCGGAGTCCAGATCCCGCATGGAGCGGCGGGATCGATGGTCGTCGCTGACGTTGTTCTTGGCCCTGTGGTGGGCACGGAACGTGGTCACCTCGATGATTTCCCGACCGAAGCGGATATGGACGATCTTGAAGCGGCGACCGACAATGCGGCTGTTGCGGAACAGCTCCCGGACTTCTTCTGGTGTCGCATCGGTGGAGACGTCGAAATCCTTCGGTCGGCCATCCAGTAACAGGTCCCGGACGCCGCCGCCCACGAGGAATGCGTGAAACCCGGCATCACCGAGGCGGTACAGGACTTTCAGGGCGTTGGGCGAAATGCGCTTGCGGGAAATACCATGTTCGTCGCGGGAGAGCACGCGGACGGACTCTGGAAGATCCAGGGTGGCGAGTGCCGACGGAAGATCCGGGTGCAGTTGTCCCGAGGTCGGGGGTGGGGAGACCGAGGGCTTTTCAGGTCTGCCGAACAGTGCGCGAGTCAGTTTCTTCAACATCAGTATCGAACGATCTTTTCCTTGTCTGGTACGGCTCCTGTGCCGGGGAAGGCCGCAACTTCGCTGTCGAAGTCCGAATCATACACTGAAAGGAATAAAAATAGCAGGAAGAATGCCGGGGGAATGCTCTGGGGGGTGACTTCACCCCCCCGCAAGGAAGGTAATCAGGTTCTTATTATTATTGCAGATGCCTAATCAGACATGTGTGTTGAAACAGAACGGCTTGACGGGTCATCACATGTACCGCTAACAAGGTTCAAGCTGCTGTTCCCGATCTTTTTATTGTTATCTGGAAAGTCGCTCTGGCGACATGAGCATTTATTGTTATTGTTCTCAGTGCTTTTTTGTTATTGACTCTGTTTGTTGTTCTTGTTGCGAGCCGTTTGCACTGTTGCGGATCAACATTTTTATTGTTGTTGTGCCCTGACATGGAGCAGGAACCGTGCCACAAAATAAAAAATCATCTATTACAGCGGGTTGCAAAAAAACTGTCATAAAAGGAACTGCCTGAAACTGTGTCGTGTTACCTAATACCTCTGATTTTGTGTGTAGAAGGGTAGCAGTAACACTCTGTTACCGAATCAGGGGAACTTGTGCTGATAGCTCAGGCACGCTTTTTCTTGCGGGGTAGTCCGAAACGCTGGCGGCGTTCCCAGAGACACTTGCGGCTGATACCCAGCTTCTTGGCCAACTGGGTTTCATTCATCTGGTCCTGGTGTTCCAGCACGAACTTCTGGAAATAGTCTTCCAGTGACAGTTCCTCGGCAGCGTCATCGCTATCGTCGCCGGCAGTCGGCGATTGTGGTTCATCTGGTGTGCGATTGTAGGCACGAAGCCCCTTGCGTTGGTTGGCGGGATCGATCGCCAGCAGTTCCGCGCCGATCTGGTCTGTCTCCGCCAGGACCACGGCGCGCTCGATCGCATTTTCCAGCTCGCGTACGTTGCCCGGCCAGCTGTAGGTGGTGATGGCCTGGGTGGCATCGTCATTGAAGTACAGCAGCGGTGACTTCAGGCGCTGGCAGGTACGTCCGAGGATGGCGTCGGCCAGTTCCATGATGTCATTGCCACGTTCCCGTAGCGGTGGAATCAGCAGCGTCATGACGTTGATACGGTAGTAGAGATCCTCGCGGAAGTGACCATCGATCACCAGCTGCTTCAGGTCCCTGTGAGTGGCCGCCACCAGCCTGACGTTCACCTTCCTTGACTGCACCGAGCCGACCTTGCGGATCTCGTTTTCCTGCAGCACGCGGAGCAGGCGTGCCTGGGCCTCCAGCGGCAATTCCCCGATTTCGTCGAGGAACAATGTGCTGCTGTCGGCCGCCTCCACCAGTCCGGTACGGTGGCTGGTAGCCCCGGTGAAGGCTCCCTTCTCGTGTCCGAACAGTTCGGATTCGATCAGGTTCTCGGGAATGGCGGCACAGTTGACAGAGATCATCTCCTGGCCATTACGTTCGCTGAGCTGGTGAATGGCCCTGGCGACCAGTTCCTTGCCGGTACCGGACTCGCCGTTGATCAACACGGTGGAGCTGGTCTGTGCCACCTTCCTGATGCGCCGGAACAGCTCATACATCTGTGGGCAGCTGCCGATCA
>JBNJGU010000212.1:0-4718 GCA_051747985.1 Pseudomonadota bacterium
CTGGTAGGCACGACCAGATTCGAACTGGTGACCTCTACCATGTCAAGGTAGCGCTCTAACCAACTGAGCTACGCGCCTGAAAAGTCTTTCAAACAGGGCGGCGATTATAGGGGGTAAGGAGGAAAACTACAACATCCCGTTGTGCTTTCATACGCGTTTCAGCTGCTCCCGTAATGTGGCGACCCGATCCCTCGTGGCCGCGGCCTCCTCGAACTCCAGATTCCTTGCCAGATCATACATGCGCTGCTCCAGCCGATCGATTTCCCGGGCGATCTCCACCGCATCCCGCAATGGTGCGCCCCTGGCGTCATAAACGGCGGAAGGTTCGGCGACAGCCTGTGGTTGCTGGCGCTGCCGGCCGCCCTTGCGAGAGCCGCCGGAATGGGCTCCCTCCATGACATCGGCCACCGACTTCCGGACACCCGCGGGGGTCACGCCATGCTCTTCATTGAAGGACAGCTGTATCTCGCGACGCCGCTCGCATTCATCAATCGCCCGCTGCATGGAGCCGGTCATTCGGTCCGCATACAGGATGGCGCGACCGTTCAGGTTTCGTGCAGCGCGCCCCATGGTCTGTATCAGCGAACCTTCCGAGCGCAGAAAGCCTTCCTTGTCCGCATCCAGGATGGCCACCAGCGAGACTTCTGGAATATCCAGCCCTTCACGCAACAGGTTGATACCGACCAGCACATCGAATTTGCCCAGGCGCAGATCCCGTATGATTTCCGATCTTTCCACCGTATCGATGTCGGAGTGCAGGTAGCGCACACGCACATCATGATCCATCAGGTAATCGGTCAGGTCCTCGGCCATGCGCTTGGTCAGCACTGTCACCAACACCCGTTCCTCCCGGGCTACCACGTCACGGATCTGGGACAGCAGATCATCCACCTGCGTGCTGGCCGGCAGCACTTCCACGGCCGGATCCACCAGGCCGGTCGGTCGCACCACCTGGCGCACCTCCTGTCCGGACTTCTCCCTCTCATAGGGGCCCGGTGTGGCAGACACGAAAATAATCTGCGGGATCAGCTGCTCCCATTCCGCGAATTTCAACGGGCGGTTATCCATCGCCGATGGCAGCCGGAACCCGTACTTCACCAGCGTCTCCTTTCGCGAGCGGTCGCCCTTGTACATCGCACCCAGTTGCGGAATCGAGACGTGGGACTCATCGGAAATGACCAGCGCATCCGGCGGCAGATAGTCATACAGGGTCGGAGGCGGTTGACCGGGGCCCCTGCCGGACAGGTAGCGGGAGTAATTCTCGATGCCGGTGCAGTAGCCCAGCTCCATGATCATTTCGAGATCAAAGCGGGTGCGCTGTGACAGGCGCTGTGCCTCAAGCAGTTGATGATTGGATTCCAGTTCCGCCACCCGCTCCCTGAGTTCCTCCCGGATCTTGTCCACCGCCCGCATCAAAGTATCTTTCGGCGTCACATAATGCGACTTCGGAAAAACTGTCAGACGAGGCACCCTTCTGATCACTTCGCCAGTCAGAGGATCAAAGTAGGACAATTGCTCGATCTCGTCGTCGAACAGCTCGATGCGGATCGCATGATGGTCGGATTCGGCCGGGTAGATGTCGATGACATCTCCACGCACGCGATACGACGCACGCTGCAGGTCCACATCATTCCGTGTGTACTGCAGGTCCGCCAGACGTCGCAACAACTGACGCTGGTCCAGTCGGTCACCCCGATCCAGATGCAGCACCATCTGCAGGTACGCCTGGGGATCGCCCAGGCCGTAGATGGCCGATACGGTGGCGACCACTATGACATCACGACGTTCCAGCAATGCCTTGGTGGCGGACAGACGCATCTGCTCGATATGCTCATTGATCGAGGCGTCCTTCTCGATATAGAGATCCGAGGCCGGAACGTAGGCTTCCGGCTGATAGTAATCGTAGTAGGAGACAAAGTATTCAACAGCATTGTCCGGAAAGAAATCACGGAATTCACCGTACAACTGGGCAGCCAGTGTTTTATTGGGCGCCATCACCAGCGTCGGCCGCTGGGTCCGCTCAATGACATTGGCCATGGTGAAAGTTTTTCCGGAACCGGTGACGCCCAGCAGGGTCTGCGCGGCCAGGCCGGACTCAAGACCATCGATCAGCTTCGAGATCGCAGCCGGTTGATCCCCGGCCGGCTGAAAATCCGACCGTAATCTGAACGCATTCTCCATGCAGACAATGACTCCGAAAACACCATGACAAGCCTGTCAGGATAGCATGGACGCGCACTGTCACGCAGTGGAATGAAAAATCCGGCCGACAGGGCTTGACCGGCAAAGCGCAACTCATTAGTATACGCAACCTGTCAGCAACGACTGACTTCTGCCACTGCCCAATAGCTCAATGGTAGAGTAGGTGACTGTTAATCACTTGGTTCCTGGTTCGAGTCCAGGTTGGGCAGCCAAATTCTTCCGTGTTTCGTCGATTCTCCGGCTTTTCGGACTTCCCCCGCTCAGGTCCCTGACGTATAGTTATCCGCCGACGGATATACACTCACTCAGGAGAATCCAATGAGCAGAACATTCCTCGCTGCATTGCTGTTTGCCACACTGTTTTCTACCGCCCGGGCAGCCGATTCCGACAACCCGGTGGTCATCATGGATACCTCGCATGGCTCACTGACTATCGAGCTGTGGTCCGATCGCTCCCCGGTGACGGTGGAGAACTTCCTGCGCTATGTGGACAACGGGCTGTATGAGGGGCTGATTTTCCACCGCGTCATTCCCGGATTCATGATCCAGGGTGGCGGCTATGATAGCGACATGGTGGAACTGTCCTCGTATCCGCCGATCGAGAACGAAGCCGATAACGAAGCATCCAATGCCCGGGGCACGCTGGCAATGGCCCGGACCAACGAAATCGACAGCGCGACCAGCCAGTTCTTTATCAACCTGACCGACAACGACTTCCTCAACCACAGCGGTCCATCACAATTCGGATACGCGGTATTCGGTCAGGTGATTGAAGGCATGGATGTGGTTGACGAGATCGCCAGCGTGCCGACCACCCGTCGCAGGGGTCACCAGGATGTGCCAGTGGAGCCGGTCGTCATCGAGTCGGTCACCCGCCAGGACACAGAGTAAGACCCTCACCGCCGATGCAGCGGCGTGACGCTGGCGGCCGGTCGAGACTGAGTTCCGACCGGGCCGGCGGCATCATCCCGCCATAACGGATCGTCCTCGACGGCTTCCGGTTCAAAACCATCCACGGCTTCTTTCAGCAGTTCCAGAATGGCTGTCAGATCCAGTTCATCACAGGCCTGACGCAGACGTTCGATCAATGAATCGAGCTGCTCCCAGGCCAGGGTGTCCTCACGGGCGCGCATGATTTTCGGGTGTTCGGTACCGGTCACCGACTCACCGATCAGCAATTCCTCGAACAACTTTTCCCCCGGACGCAGGCCGGTATACTCGATGGCGATATCACCACGCCAGGATTTTTCATCACGCACGTCGTAACCCATCAGATGAATCATCTTGCGGGCCAGGTCCACGATCCGTATCGGCTCGTTCATGTCCAGCACGAAAACATCCCCGCCATTGGCCATGGAGCCAGCCTGGATGACCAGCTGCGCCGCTTCCTGTACGGTCATGAAATACCGGGTCACTTCCGGGTGAGTGACGGTGACCGGCCCGCCACCACTGATCTGTCGGCGGAAAAGCGGCACCACGGAACCGGAAGAACCCAGGACATTGCCGAAACGCACCATGCTGAAGCAGGTATCGCTGCCGCGCTGGGCCAACGCCTGCAGTACCTGCTCACCGAAGCGCTTGCTGGCCCCCATGATATTGGTCGGCCGGACTGCCTTGTCCGTGGAAATCAGCACGAAATGACCGATACCGAGCTGTTCCGCCACCTGGGCACAGACAACAGTACCGAATATGTTGTTACGCACCCCTTCGACCGTGTTCTTCTCGACCATGGGTACCTGCTTGTAGGCAGCCACATGGTAGACCGTCTCCACTTCCAGGCGCTCCATGATGCGATGCATCAGGCGCCGGTTACAGACGTTGCCCAGCAGTGCCACCAGATCCAGGGGTTCGCGGTCATCGAGACTCTGATGCAACTCGCGAAGTTCACTCTCGATCTCATACAGGCCGAACTCGAACGTGTCGACCAGAACCAGTCGCCGCGGTTGCAATCGCACAATCTGCCGACACAACTCAGAGCCGATCGATCCGGCCGCCCCGGTCACCATCACCGAGCGGCCAGTGATGCAGGCACCCAGAAGCTCCGGGTCAGGCGGTACGATGTCACGCCCCAACAGGTCCTCGATATCGACATCCCGGATCTCGTCGACCCCGACCTTGCCCGACACCATGTCGAACAGGTCGGGAACCGTTTTGACATGCACCGGCAGATGTTCCAGGCGATTGAGGATCTCCTTGCGTTCGGCATGCGTGGCCGAGGGAATGGCCAACAGGATCTGACGTACGGAAAAGTTGTCGATCAGCTCATGCAACGAACCAGGGCTGTAGACGCGGATACCGTGCACAGTGCTGCCGATCAGACTTCGGCTGTCATCGACAAAGGCCACGGGAAGATACTGCTCGCCGCTCTGCAATGCGGCCACCAGCTGCATGCCGGAACTGCCCGCACCATAGATGATCACCGGCTCCTTGGGTCGGAAATTCTGGATCAGGGTCTGCAGGGCCACCTTGGCCACGAACCGACTGCCGCCAATGAACAGCAGGGAAATCATCCAGAA
>JBNJGU010000213.1:0-4673 GCA_051747985.1 Pseudomonadota bacterium
TCCACCCCGGCAGACCTCTTCGGTCTGGAAACCCAGCAGACGCAACCAGTCCTGCACCCTGTGCAAGGGGATGAAGCGCCCGTTCCACGGAGTCCGTCGCCGGCGCAACAGACGCCCCAGTCCCCAAAGGCTGAGCGGATTGAAGCCGATCAGCATCATGCGACCACCGGGAGCCGTGACCCGCGCCGCTTCACGCAACAGCCGATGTCCGTCGGGCGCAAAGTCCAGCGCATGATGGATCAACACGGCATCCATGCTTTCCGACTCCAGGGGCAGGGCCGCGTTGTCCGCCACCGGAGCCGGCTGTTCGCTGTCCCAGGAAGGCGCGAACCGGATCTTCATGGCCGCCGGCGTGTTATCCAGTAACGACACCCGGTTGGCACAGCCCAGTTGCAACACCTGTTGGCCGAAGAGGCGCCCGTGCCAAGGCAGCAATGTGGCCTGTTCAGCGTCCAGCAATGCCGCACCCAGTCCCGTATCGAACCATTCACACATGGCCTGGTGGGACACGGCCGCGGGTGGAAGCTGTCTACGCTGCGCGTTGTGCTCTCTGTATCGGGACAGTATATTCATGAGTGAAAGGATAACACGCCCTGCCCGGCAACGGGTGCCGTGGTTGTTTTCCGGCCATGGTCCGTTATCATTGTCTTCCGTTTCAACGGCAGGACAGACAGACATGCAACCCGAAGTCACCGCCATACCGGCCTTCACGGACAACTACATCTGGCTGATCCGGGTCACTGACAACCAGCAGGCCTGGATTGTGGACCCGGGCGACGCGGAACCGGTTCTGCAACACCTGGACCAACAGGGACTGCAACTGGCCGGGATCCTGTTGACCCACCACCACCCTGACCATACCGGTGGTGTGGACCGCCTGCTGGCCCACAGCCCGGTACCGGTTCATGGCCCACGATCCGATCGGATACCCCAGGTCACGAATGTACTGGGACATGACGATACCCTGTCCATTGACGGCCTTGACGGCATGGTCATCGAAGTCCCGGGGCACACGCTGGACCATATCGCTTTCCATTTTCCGTTGCGCGACGAGGCTGACACGTCACCGCTGCTGTTCTGCGGTGATACGCTGTTCGCCGGCGGCTGTGGTCGCCTGTTCGAGGGTACGCCGGACATGATGCGGGAGTCTCTGGCACGCCTGTGCACATTACCGGACACCACCCGGGTCCACTGTGCACATGAGTACACGCGCGCCAACCTGACGTTTGCCATGGCCGCCGAACCGGACAACACCGACCTGAAGCGGCGCCTTGAGGAAGTACAACAATTGCGGGAACAGGACCGCATCACCCTGCCCTCCACCATGGCACTGGAGAAGCGAACCAATCCGTTTCTGCGTTGTCATAGTCCAGAGATCATCAGACAGATCACCGCTCGGCTCGGCCACGTCCCGGCCGACGAGACAGAAACCTTTGCGGCTCTGCGCCAGTGGAAAGATGTTTTCTGAAACCCGAAATACGGCAGCCATTGCCAACGAGCGCTGACAGGCCATCGTCGGCACCGACCCCGGACACCATCCACGGACCACGGAATGCGATCTCAATACAGACTCTCCACCCTGATAGCTTCAGCCTTGTTCCTGCAGGCCTGCGGTAGCACCCTGTCCGAACAGACCGATACACAGGATGAACCACCAGATCGAGCGGATCAGAGTGCCGTCAGCACCACTGTCACCCGAGGCAGCAGAATCCGGGTCCGCCAGTCAGCAGAAGATTCCCTCGGGGCCGAGCCGTTGCCGGCCCCTGCAAAGCATGTCTGGGAGCACCTTGCCGGACAGTTCAGCTTCTCCCTGCGACACTACAACCAGGAAGTGGAGCGGGAGATCGGACGCTATACCGAGCATCCCGATTTCCTGCGGGAGGTCACCGAGCGAGCGGCGCCGTTCATCTACGAAATCAGCCAGCGCATCGCCGAGCGCGACATGCCGTCAGAACTGGCGCTGCTCCCGATCGTGGAAAGTGCCTACAATACCCGGGCGCGTTCCGGTGCCGACGCGGCCGGACTGTGGCAATTCATGGCCCCCACGGCCGAAGGACTGGGCCTGAAGCGAGACTGGTGGTACGACGGGCGACTGGATCCGATGGCATCCACGGACGCCGCGCTGGACTACCTGCAGGGATTGCACGAAGAGTTCGATGGAGACTGGTTGCTGGCACTGGCAGCCTACAACGCCGGGCGCGGCACTGTAGGTCAGGCCATGCGCCGGAATCAGCGCGCCGGTCAGCCCACCGATTTCTGGTCCCTGCCATTGCCGCGAGAGACCCGCGAACATGTGCCCAGGCTGCTGGCATTGACACGGATTTTCCTGTCTCCCGCACATTACGGTATAGAACTGGCGCCGATTCCGCTGGAGCGGGCATTGACCAACGTGGAAGTGGGCACACAGATCGACCTGAGACTGGCCGCCGACCTTGCTGGAATGGACCCGGAGCTGGTCCATCGCCTGAACCCGGCCTACAGCCAGTGGATGACACATCCCGATGGTCCCCACACATTACTGTTGCCGCCGGAACCGGCACAACAATTGATTGCCCGGCTGGACAATCTGGACAGGTCGGAGCAAGTCAGTCACGAGCGCTACCAGATCCGGTCCGGGGACAGTCTCGGGGCAATCGCCAGCCGGTTCAATACCAGCGTGAACGCACTCCGCGAGCTTAACAACCTGGGCGGAAACAGGATCATTGCCGGCGAAGAGCTGCTGGTTCCACGAACATACCAGGCCTATGGTCCCGATAATACGGACCGGATGGAAATCAGTTACACCGTCCGGCCCGGAGACAGCCTCTGGGAGATTGCGACCGAACACCAGCTCAGCGTGGACGCACTGCGACAGTGGAACCAGCTGTCGGAAAGTACACTGATCCACCCGGGACAGGAACTCATCATACGCCCGAACACGATGTGACAGCCCGCCCTCCCCGGCACGCCGTCACATCGTTGGTAAAAGCCGTCAGAGCAGGCGGGCGCCGATCAGCATCACCACCAGGATCAAAGCCACCCACAGCAACATGCTTCCAGTGGGCCAGCTTCGTGCCAGCGGCCCTTCCGGTCCGTGGTAATGCATCCAGGTATCCACGATGCGACCACCCTTGCGATTCAGAATCGGACCCAGGTGAGTGCGCAACACCGACAATACCTCGATGAACCATCTCCACATGCCCGGACCCACCCGGCGCCAGAAGAAATCGAAGTCCAGGCTGATGGTCAGGGTGCGTTTCATCAGCGGCAGTGTCACGAAGAAGGCCAGACCGGCAAACAGCAACAGCTGCAACTGCGTGACCAGGTGATCCGCCGTATAGGGCACATAGTCGACCTCATACGGCAGGAACGGATACAGCGTGCTCGGAAACACGCCGATGACCACACACAGGGCCGCAAAGATGATCATGGCTGCCTGCATGTTCCAGGAAGGATCCTTCGGCCGCATGCCGGAATCCTTCTGGAAGAAGACGAACCAGGGGAACTTGATACCGGCGTGCAGGAACACCCCGGCCGATGCGGCGATCAGACTGAACCAGACAAAGCCGAGCTCACCATAGGCCGCACTCTGACTGATCATCGACTTGGAAATGAAGCCGGAAGTATACGGGAATGAGGAGATCGCCAGCGCACCGATGATGCCGCATACAGCGGTCACGGGCATGGTACGGTACAGGCCACCCAGGTCGGTACACTTGCGTTTGCCGGTCTGATGCAGCACGGCACCCGCACTCATCAGCAACAGCGCCTTGTAGATGATATGAGCAAAGGCATGCGCCGCCACGCCATTCAACGCCAGCTCCGTGCCGATACCGATACCACAGACCATGAAACCGACCTGGTTGACGATGGAGTACGCCAGGATACGGCGCATGTCATTCTCCATCAGAGCATAGATGATACCGTAGAAGATCATGTACAGCCCGATCCAGACCAGTACCGTCTGCCCGGGGAATAGCAGCAACAGGGCCAGCACGGCCGTCTTGGTGGTATACGCGGACAGGAACACGGCACCCGTGGAACTGGCTTCCGGATAGGCGTCGGAGAGCCACGCGGACACCGGTGGCGCCGCCGCATTGATCAATACCCCGATCAGGATCATCCAGGTTGCGAAACTGTCGAGCGTCAGCGCCTGAATCTCGATGGAACCGGTCTGGATGGCCACGCCCTCAATGCCGATTTTCAGTATGATGCCGCCCAGCAGGTGCATGATGCCGTAGCGGATACCGGCGCGTCGGGCCTCGTCCGTGCCACCACTCCAGACCACAACGGTCGAAAACAGCGCCATGAACTCCCAGAACAGAAACAGCGTGATCAGATCACCCGCAAAGGATACCCCGACCGCACCGGCCGCATAGGCCATGGCAGCTGACAGTTCCACCACTTTTGCATGCTTGAACGCGAACAGCCCCCCCACCATCGTCATCAGCGCGAAAATGGTGGCGAACAGACGTCTCACCTCACTGGCCTCAACCAGCTGAACGTCATAGTCAAGGAATCGTGCCGTCAGCAGCACCCCGTTATCCAGGTTCCAGATCATCAATAACGTCAGCGCCGGCATGACGATCATCAATACCGGACGGAAGCTGGCCCTGACCACAGGCAGCAACATCGCGCCTGCGATCATGATGAATGCGGGGGGGAAAATCAGATCAGTAATCGTCATAGTATGT
>JBNJGU010000214.1:0-4565 GCA_051747985.1 Pseudomonadota bacterium
AGGATCGCCGGATAACGCAGGAGTACCACAAGCCAGACGCTGGCGAGCATCACCGATTGCAGCCAGAAACTGGTCAACACGGGACCGATAAAGCTCTCGCCTCTCATGATATGGAAGAGGATGGCACCGCCCAGATGTGCGCTCAGGAACAGCGCCCCGATAATCGATGTTCGTGGCACTGCGAACAGGATCGCCGCGGTCACTTCTCCGAGGCCGATCCAGAATACCCACGGGGACATTACGTCAATACTGGCAAGCGGGTTCTCGCCGAGTATTTTCGTGGTGCCCGCCATCAGCAGGAAAAGGGTGACTGGCACTACCAGTATCCAGGCGGCCATCTTGAATCTGTCGGTGTCGTATAGCATCTGCGATCTCCAGGAGCCAGACACCGATTCCCGGCACGGCTGTGTCATCCAGTCAGAGGGGGATTAGAGGTGTCGTCCGTATATCTCCCGCATGGCCCACTAGACAGCGTATTGCGGGGTTTTGGAAAGCGTGGCTTTGCCAAATGGCCGTATTTTCAGGTTATTGATTTACCGGGGAGAAGTTGGTGCCCAGAGGCGGAATCGAACCACCGACACGGGGATTTTCAATCCCCTGCTCTACCAACTGAGCTATCTGGGCAAAGGTGCTGGATGACAACAAGGCGCGTATTAAACCTGTTGTCATCGTCAGAGTCAAGGGTCAGTCGGCTGGTGGCACATACCCCTCGGCCTGGTCGTGGTCTTCATTGTCCAGGAAGCGGTCCATCTGCTCCTGCAGATAGCGCCGGTCGTCCGGCGAGGCCAGGCTGAGGTGCTTTTCGTTGATCAGCATGGTCTGCTGTTGTTGCCATTCCCGCCAGGCCTGTTGCGATACGTTTTCCTGGATCTCCCGGCCTTTGGGGCCGGGCAGTGGAGGCATGGGCAATGCTGGCAACTCCTTGCGGTACTTCCTGCAGAATACGGTTCGGCTCATCCGGCCTGCTCCTTGTCTTTGTCGATGGCCAGCCTGTCGAGCAGGCGGCGCACCGGTGCCGCCAGCCCGACCGGGATGGAATGATCCAGAGGATACCAGAGAGTGTCGTCGGACTCAGCCACTGTATCCCGCGAACGGGCGATGATCCGCACCGGGGTGATATCCAGGTGGTAGTGACTGAAAGTGTGTCGTAGCGAGGGCCATGGTGTCGGGGTCGATACGACCTCCCGGACGGATTGGGCCGCCGCCCGGTCACTGGCGTGCTCCACGGAATCACATTCGGGGAAGCTCCACAGGCCGCCCCAGATGCCGTCCGGGGGGCGTCGTCTCAACAATACCCGGTCAGCGTCGTCAGTGATCATGACCATGCAGGTGGCCCGCACCGGCATTGCCAGTTTCGGCTTGCGGCCGGGATACTGTGCGATGCTGTCCTCGCGCCGTGCCACGCACCGTTCTGCCAGTGGGCAGCGCTGACAGTCCGGTCGGCCGCGGGTACACAGGGTGGCGCCCAGGTCCATCATGGCCTGGTTGAAATCGGCGGCCCGCCCGTCTCCTGGCGTCAGGGATGTGCTCAGCGCCCACAATTCCCGTGACACGGCGGTGCGCCCCGGCCAGCCATCCACGGCAAAGCAGCGTGCCAGCACCCGTTTCACGTTGCCATCCAGGATGGGGGCCGGTATGCCCATGCCCAATGACAGGATGGCGCCGGCGGTGGAGCGCCCGATGCCTGGCAGGCTCTGCAGCGCAACCGGATCATCGGGGAACCGGCCGCCATGCTGATCGCGGATCTGCTGCGCGGCACGGTGCAGGTTGCGGGCGCGGGCGTAGTAGCCCAACCCGGTCCAAAGGTGGAGAACCCGGTCCCGATCTGCTGCCGCCAGATCGGACACGGTGGGAAAACAGGACATGAACTCGTGGAAATAGGGGATCACGGTGGAGACTCGGGTCTGCTGCAGCATGATCTCCGACACCCAGACGCGGTAGGCATCCGGGCGCTGTTGCCAGGGCAGATCATGGCGGCCGTGCAGTCGGTACCAGGCCAGCACCTGATCAGCGAAACCCGCGTCACTCATTATTGCAGGCGGTCCAGCAGGCCCCGGGCCCTGTCCCGCAGCGAGTCGACCTGGTCGGAAACGGCATCGCGGGCCCGCCGCTCCACTTCGTCCCGGGCAATCTGCGTGAAAACCTCGCGGACCCGTTGCAGGTCGGGTGAGCAGTATTCCCGCGGGCGGGCATCAAAATCGGCGTCACATCGTACCGGCCAGGCAACGTCCTGATAGTCCGGATCGATACGGATCATCTGACGGGTCGGCTCCCCCAGCACGGTGAAATCAAAGCGGTAGTCAAAACGCTGTTCATCCAGCAGAATGCCGCCGCTGCCATTGAGGTCGAAGTTGTCCATGCGCAGTGTCACTTCCTGACCGTCGGCCAGCCCCTCTGCCAGCAGCCACTGTCCTTCCAGTTCGGTGAACTCCACCCGGTCGGGCCAGCCGCCGGTCATGTCGCCGTCCGGGCTCAAAACAGAGATGGCGTCGAACACGCGTTTGATCAGGGTGATGTCGGCTGTGCCTTCGCTCATGCCGAATCGTGTCAGACCGGTAAGGCTGTCCAGCAGTCCGTCCACGGTTTCGCCCGTGGCGCTGTGTTCGGTATCCAGGTCCAGTCGACCGGTGAACGGACGCAGCAGCGGGAAGCGTTCCGACAGGCCCGGTGCGTTGATGTTCTCGGCCGTGATCCGACTGTCCAGGCGTGGTGGGCTGGTGGTGCTGTCGATCTGCACGCGGCTGGCCAGTGTTCCGCCATGAAGACCCACCGGCTGCAGCTGCAGGTCCAGAAGGCCGTCTGCCACAGTCAGTCCGGCCTCGATATCCGTGAAACGGAGGCCGCCGATCTGCAGGGAATCGATGCGATGGTCGCCGCGCAGATTCACCGCCGCCAACTGGTCGAACGGAAGAGGAGCGGGTGGTTCGCCCCCGGTGTCGGAGGTCGACGGATCGGCTTCATCCGCGGTATCCGGATCCGGCGCCGGCAGCCATGCGTCCAGATCCAGCTCCCCCGCATCCAAGCGGTAGGCCGCGGTCAGCGGCCTGTCTGCCCGGGGATACAGGACATCGCCGCTCAACGACACTGCCTGTCCGTCCAGGTCGATGTCCAGACGGGACACCGTTGCGCCTTGCCCGTCACCGCTGAATTCGGCCTGGAGCCCGACCTGGTTGTCGTCCAGTTCGATGCCCGGGCCGGCGTCGTATCCGGCCAGCGTCTCCAGCAGATAGAACAGGTTGAACCGATTGCTGCTCAGTTCGCCCTCCCAGCGGGCATCGCCACGGAAATCCTCCATGGCCAGACGCCCTTCAAGGGTCATGGGGCTGAGGGTGAAGCGCAGTGAGTCCAGCAGGATGTTGCCCGCGTCCGGATCGATACGGGCCTCTGTCCGCAGGGCCAGCTGAAGTTCCCTGCCGCCGGCATAATCGAGTAGCCGCGCGTTGACATCCAGCGGGAACGGGCGATCGCCCAGATTGGTGTTCTCGCTGCTGATGTTGAGGTTTTCCAGTCGTGCGTCGATGCCCTGCCGTTCGTCGCGGTAGGCAAGGCTGGCGTTGCTGATGTCGATCCGGCGGATGTCCAGACTGACAGGGTCTCCCTCGGCGGGGCCTTCGGTGGCGGGCCGTTCCTGCGTCATATCGATCAGCCAGTTGCTTTCCCCGTCCGCATTGACGTACCAGTTCAGATGCAGGTCGCGCGCGATCAGTTCCTCCATGACCAGTTCGCCGCGTACCAGCCGGCCCGGCACGAGGCTGGTGGAGATTTCCGAGAACGAGGCCAGCTCCTGCCGGGCCGCCGGATTCGCCAGGCGCACGTCATTGATGGTAAGCCCGAAGGTCGGTCGGAACGACCAGCCGATGTCGCCGGCGATCTCCAGGTCCAGGCCGGTGGAGCGGCTCACGACCTGTTCGATGGTCGGGCGGTAGCGGTTGGGATCGATGAGCACAAACAGCAGCACCGCCGCCAGAATGGCAATGCCGATCAGGCCGGAAAAGGCGAAAAGCAGCAGTCGGATCGGTCTGGTCATTCAGGAAAACCCTCGTGGTGGTGATGGTATTCTGACGCGAGGGATGATTTTACCGGATACACGGGGTCAATACAGCACGGGGTGCCAGGACAGGGAGGGGCATGACAAAAAAGGCAGGCCGGGGAAGGCCTGCCGAAGAATGGCTGCCCGGCCCGCGGGGAGCAGGCCGGGGAGGGAGTCACATCGCTATCACGATCACTCGGCTGCCGCGCCGATTGCCGCTTCCAGCTCCGCCATCAGGTCCGGGTCGGCTGATGCGGCCTGGATTACAGTGTTGTACTCCTGAACTGTCAGGTCATTGGAAGTGACGGCTTCCTGCATTTCACTCTGCGCGGCCTGTTGCAGCTCCATGGCCTCTTCCTCGTTACCGGCCGCCTGAATCTGCTCGGCGTAGTCGGTCTGGATGGCCATGATGTCGGCATAGGCGTCCAGGAACTTTTCCTTGGTTTCGTCATCGATTTCCGGCATCTCCTGGCCGCCCTGTTGACCGGCTGCTGGCGGCTGACCGCCGCCGGGCTGTGCCGTGGCCACGGATGTG
>JBNJGU010000215.1:0-4504 GCA_051747985.1 Pseudomonadota bacterium
CCGGCAGTAGCGGAACCTGAAGAGGTCGGGCCCGGGTCCACATCCGGGAAGGATGACTTCGAGTTTTCCCTGGACGATTTTGCGCTGGATGCAGAGTCGGACAAGTTCGCGGCCGGGGAGCCGGAAGAGCCGGAAGAGCCTGCCGCCGCGGCACCTTCGGAAGACCAGGACGAGGATGACGGATTCGATTTCCTGGCGGGCGCTGACGAGGCGGCCACCAAGCTGGATCTGGCGCGCGCGTATATCGACATGGGTGATCATGAAGGTGCCCGCGAGATTCTCGCTGAAGTCATCGAGGAAGGAACCGAGGCCCAGTCCAGTGATGCCCGGCAATTGATCGAACGCCTCGACTGATGGGATCCAGCCGTATCGCGCTCCAGGTGGAGTATGACGGAGCGGAATTCTGCGGTTGGCAGCGCCAGAGCTCCCCACCGTTGCCCTCCGTGCAGGCGGCCGTAGAGCAGGCGCTTTCGCGGGTCGCGAATCATCCGGTGCGGGTGCTCTGCGCAGGGCGTACCGACGCCGGCGTGCATGCGACGGCGCAGATCGTGCATTTCGATGCCGCCATCGATCGCGGACCCAAAGCCTGGGTGCGGGGTGGAAACAGCCATCTGCCCCCGGGGGTGCGTATTCGCTGGACTGGTGCGGTAAGCCATGAATTTCATGCGCGGTTTTCCGCATTGTCGCGACGGTATCGCTATGTAATGATCGAATCGGAAGTGGCACCGGCATTACTGAACCGACAGGTGACTCATGTTCGCGGAAACCTGGATGAGACACGCATGCAACGCGCTGCTGAAGCGCTGATCGGGGAACAGGACTTCAGTGCTTTCAGGGCGGCAGGTTGCCAGTCAAACACGCCTTTCCGCTGTGTCAATCATGTCCGGGTTCTTCGTCATGGGGCCTTTCTGGTACTGGATATCTCCGCCAATGCCTTTCTTCAGCATATGGTCCGCAACATTGCCGGTACGCTGATAGCCGTGGGACATGGTGACAGGCCGGTGGAGTGGGTCTCGGAGTTGCTGGCCGGTGGCGACCGCCGCAAGAGTTCCCCCACGGCCAGTCCCTGTGGTCTTTATCTGGTGGAGGTGCGATATCCGGATGAGTACGGGTTGCCCCGTCCCGTCCCGGGTCCTTTCTTCCTCGGTATGGACGGGATGGACAGATGACAATCGCGGGCGGCTGCCCGCGAGGCTGGCGTATCTGTTAGAATGGTCCATTTTCCGGATAGCAGAAACGTGACCAGAACCCGTATCAAGATCTGTGGGATCATGAATCCCGACGACGCACTGTTGGCGACCCGGGGCGGGGCCGATGCCATCGGCGTGGTATTCTACGAGGGCAGTCGTCGTGCAGTGACGCTGGAACAGGCACGGAAAATCCGGGCAGCGACACCCGCCATGACCACGCTGGTGGCGCTGTTCGTGGACCCGGACAGTTCGCTGGTGGAGTCCGTCCTCGATGCGATCGCGCCAGAGTGCCTGCAATTCCATGGCGATGAATCACCGGAATTCTGTACGTCTTTCGGGCGCCCGCATATGAAGGCATTGCGGGTGCGTCCTGGTCTGGACGTGCGTGAACGTGCCCTGCATTACGGTGCCGCAAAAGCCATTCTGCTGGACGCCTGGCATCCGACCGAGGCTGGCGGCACAGGGCAGCGGTTCGACTGGGATGTGGCCCGTTCTCTGGCCAGCGAGCTGCCGGACCGCGTGGTATTGGCGGGCGGGCTGGACTCGCAGAATGTGGCCGATGCAATCCGACTGGTCGATCCCTGGGCGGTTGACGTATCCAGTGGAGTGGAACAGACCCCCGGTCGGAAATGTCCGGACAAATTGACGAATTTCTTCAGAGAGGTACATCGTGTCAACGCTGCAGACAACGAATGATTCAGAGATCGGTGCCGGGTCGGGCGCTCCCGGGGAAGGCGGACATTTCGGTCCCTATGGCGGAATTTTCGTAGGCGAAACCCTGATGGAGGCGGTCGAGGAGCTGGACAAGGTCTATCGACGCCTGTCCGCGGATCCGGAATTCTGGGAAACCTTCCATGATGATCTGCGGCATTACGTCGGTCGGCCGACACCTCTGTACGAGGCGCAACGACTCAGTGAACACTTCGGCGGAGCGCGTATCGTCCTGAAACGCGAGGACCTGAACCACACCGGTGCCCACAAGATCAACAACACCATCGGTCAGGCCCTGCTGGCGAAATTCATGGGCAAGACCCGGATCATCGCCGAGACCGGCGCCGGTCAGCATGGGGTGGCCACGGCCACCGTGGCGGCAAGGCTGGGACTGGAGTGCCATGTGTACATGGGGGCCGATGATGTTCAGCGCCAGTCCGCCAACGTCTACCGTATGAAGCTGTTGGGCGCGAATGTCGTGGCCGTCGACTCCGGCAGTCGGACACTGAAAGACGCCATGAACGAGGCGTTGCGTGACTGGGCCACGAATGTGGATGACACCTACTACATCATTGGCACAGTGGCTGGTCCACACCCGTATCCGACGCTGGTACGCGATTTTCAGTGCGTGATAGGTCAGGAGGCTCGCGAGCAGTCGCTGCGGGAGTACGGACGGTTGCCTGATGCGCTGGTGGCCTGCGTGGGAGGCGGTTCCAATGCCATTGGTCTGTTTCATCCGTTCCTGGAGGACAAGAACGTCGAAATGTACGGCGTGGAGGCGGGTGGTGACGGCGTCGAGACTGGCCGTCACGCGGCTCCGCTTTCGGCCGGGAGACCCGGCGTACTGCACGGTAACCGGACTTATCTGATGACCGATGATGCCGGGCAGATCCTGCCCACACATTCGGTGTCGGCCGGGCTGGATTATCCCGGTGTCGGTCCCGAGCATGCCTGGCTCAAGGATACCGGTCGAGTCCATTACGTATCGGTCACCGATAACGAAGCGATGGACGCATTCCGGATGCTGACCCGGAAGGAAGGCATCATTCCAGCGCTGGAATCGAGTCATGCCCTGGCCTGGGCCGGCCAGATGGCAGCGGACATGCCGCGCGACGGATTCATTGTGGTGAATCTGTCCGGTCGTGGCGACAAGGATATTCATACAGTGGCAAGCATGGATGGTATCAGCCTCTGACAAGGCGGTACAGCGTGTGAAGGATGAAGTTATGAGTCGAATTACCCCTGTTCTTGATGAGTTGCGTTCCCGTGGGCGCAAGGCACTGATTCCCTATCTGGTGGCCGGTGATCCTGACAGCGACACCACCCTGGCACTGATGCATGAACTGGTGCGACAGGGCGCCGACATCATCGAGCTCGGTATTCCATTCAGCGATCCCTCATCGGATGGTCCGGTGATCCAGCTGGGTGCGGAACGTGCCCTGAAGGGCGGAATGACCTTGCCCGGAGTGCTGGATCTGGTGGCGCGGTTCCGTCGGACCGACGTCGATACACCCATCGTGCTGATGGGGTATCTGAATCCGGTGGAGGTGATGGGCTATCAGGCTTTCGCCAGCCGGGCTGCGCAGACCGGAGTGGACGGGGTGCTGTTGGTCGATCTGCCGGTCGGCGAGTCAGGGGAATGGATGCAGGCGAGCCGGGAACACGGCATCGATACCATATTTCTGGTGGCGCCGACGACGCCCGCGTCGCGGGTGGAGGCCATCTGCGACCGGTCGAGCGGGTATCTCTATTATATCTCGCTCAAGGGTGTCACGGGTGCGGCCATTGCCGACCCACAGGCTATCGGTGGACGGGTGGCCAGCCTGAAAGAGCAGACTGAACTGCCGGTGATGGTCGGGTTCGGGATCAAGGATGAGCGCAGTGCGGTGGCCATGGCAGCCATCGCGGATGGCATCATTGTGGGCAGTGCGCTGGTGGGCGCCATCGCCGCGCTGAAGCCGGGCGACTCGGAGGCAGGGGCGATCAGTGAAGCTGTTTCCCTGGCAGGCCGCATCCGCTCGGCAATCGATCAGGCGTGATGATAGAATATCGATCTTTGTCGGACGGTGGTACAGGGAACCCGTATGAGCTGGATTAACAAGATTCTTCCATCCATCGGTGGAGAAGGCGGTAACAGCAAACAGAAATCGAGTGTACCCGAAGGTCTCTGGAAGAAATGCCCGCGCTGCGAGGCCGTGTTGTATCGGCCGGATCTGGAGCGCAACCTGGAAGTCTGCCCCAAGTGTGATCACCACATGCGCATAACAGCCCGTCGCAGGCTGGAATTGTTCATGGATCTCGAAGTGGCGGGCGAGGAGTTGTTCACTGACGTCGAGCCCGTGGATCTGCTCAAGTTCAAGGACCTGAAAAAATACAAGGACCGCCTGGCGGCCGCGCAGAAAAATACCGGCGAACGGGACGCGCTGATCGTGGTGAAAGGGCAGGTCAACGCCGTCGAAATGGTGGTGGCCGCGTTCGAATTCGGATTCATCGGCGGCTCCATGGGGGCCGTGGTGGGAGAGAAGTTTGTCAGAGCCGTGGACATCTGCATCGAGCAGCGACTGCCCCTGATCTGTTTCTCCACCAGTGGTGGCGCCCGCATG
>JBNJGU010000216.1:0-4501 GCA_051747985.1 Pseudomonadota bacterium
TCCGCGCTGAGGTGGCGGGTCTCGGAAGTCTCCAGCAACTGCAGGATCTTCACTCTGGGCAGAGTGACCTTCAGCCCGGCCTTGCGCAATTCCTGGTTTTCCGTCGTCATGTTGGCGCCTGTTTTACGTTCAGAGTTTGTACGGTATTATGCCGGTTCCATGCACGGGATTAAAGACAGGAACACCATGACATCAATGATCACCCGATACACGGCTCCACGCCGACTGCTGGTCGCGCTTACGCTACCACTGATGCTGGGTGCCTGCTCATCCATCCCCACTCCGCAGTTCCCGGGTGTCTACAAGATTCCCATCTCCCAGGGCAACATCATCACCCAGGAAATGATCGACCAGCTCGAGCAGGGCATGACGCCACGCCAGGTCATCTATGTGATGGGCTCCCCCCTGGTGCGTGACCCCTATCACCAAGATCGCTGGGACTACGTGTTCAACTATCAGCCCGGTGGCGGAGAACGGGGCCAGGAGCGGGTGACCCTCTACTTCGAAAACGACCGACTGGAAAGCATGGAAGGCGATTTCGAGCCCGGAGAAGACGCCGCCTGGCACCAGTCCGTGGCGGGCAGCACGCAGCGCGGTGACCCGACGAACGACCGGTCATGAGCACACCGCTGTGCCGGGACCGACGGGAAATTGAGCCATGACGTCCGAAGCCACTCACCAGATTCTCGAGCGGGCACAGTCCATATGCCAGCAACACGGTGTCCGCCTGACCGAGAAACGGTGCAAACTGCTTCAGGTCGTGGTCGAATCGGCAGAGCCGCTGTCCGCCTATCAGATCGCGGATGAATACCGAGACCTGCACGGCGAAACGCTCTCGGTGATGTCAGTCTACCGGATGCTGAAGTTCCTCAAGGACAACAACCTCGTGCATCGGCTGGAGACCACCAACCAGTACATCTCCTGCTCACACATCACCTGCGATCATGCCCACGAGGTGCCGCAGTTCCTGATCTGTGAACGTTGCCATGGCGTCGACGAGGTGGGTATCCGGCGCGAGATCCTGGATGAGCTCAGCGCCAACATCCGTGACACCGGTTTCCAGCTGGCCCGGCAGCAGTTCGAATTCCGCGGACTGTGCCATGACTGCGCCACCGCACACTGACCGGAACTCCCCCTACAAGATCTCGGCAAATCGTCGCAGAGCATCCAGTCCGGTCACGTCGTGTGCCGCCAGGGACAGATCCTGACGCGGCACATCCGGCAGCTCCCGGTCCAGCCGATCCAGATGCGCCTGCTCCTGCGCACGACGTTCGATGAAGAAAGGATCATCCAGGCCTGCCGGCAAGCGCTTGTTGACCACCAGACCGCCCACATTGACACCGGCCCGGCCGAGCTGGGCATGCAGCTCCACGCTTTCCAGCACCGGCATGCGCTCGGCCGCCAGCACGATGACAAAAGCGGTACGCTCCCGGTCGGACAGCGCATCCCGAAGGTCACGGAAACGCTGCTGCCGCCGGTTCAGTATGCGCCGGATTTTTGTATCGCGATCCGACCCGGCATCGGTATCATCCCCCAGCGTACGTTTTTCCACGTCGCGCTCGCCGGACAACCCCTTGAGCACCGCATTGAAACGATCCGCCTTGTCGCGTCGTTTGATCAGCCCCTCGGTCCAGGCCGACATCATCTCCGGCAGAGCCATCAATCGCGCCGTGTGCCCGGAAGGCGCCGTATCAAACACAACCAGGTCGTAGTCACCGGCATTCTCCACCACTTCGGCAATACGCTCGAGCAACGCGGCCTCCTGCATACCCGGCGCGTCTCGGGACAGTTCGATGTGCTTGTCCACCTCCCCGGACAGACCCGGTGGCATCAGACGCCGCAGGGCTGAGCCAACTTCCTTCAGGTGTTCGTTCACGGTGCGGTCCGGATCCAGCTCGATACCATCCAGCCCCAGCGCCAGACGCACCGGTTCCGGACCGATCCGGCGATCAAACAGGTGCCCCAGGTTATGGGCCGGATCAGTGGATACCAGCAGCACCCGGCGTCCCTCGTCGGCCATCCGCAGTGCACAGGCGGCCGACACCGTGGTTTTGCCCACGCCGCCCTTGCCGCCGAAGAACAGGATCTGCCGTTCGCGCGCCAGGTTCAGCAACATTGCACATGATCCAGCGGGGAACGCTCCATGCCCATGCGACGGTGCCAGTCGTGGAAGCGGTCATAGACCACCGGGAGCAGTTCCAGGGTGTAGTAGGCAGCCGGATTGGGCACGCCCAACGTCTCGGAGAAGACCATCAGCATGAACAGGTCATCCTCCTCGCGCCGGGCCCGGGCGAAGGACTGCCGATAAGGGGCCACGTAAAACTCGCGCATACCGGCCTCGACCCGACGGAACCAGTCACCGAGACCGGCTTTCTTTCCATTGTGATCAGTCATGATCATGCACCCTGTCTGTGATTGCCCGTCGTCGTGTAAACGGAAATGTCATCGGCGGGCCGCGCGCTGGCGCCGCGCCTGCTTCGGATCGATCTCCAGAGGCCGGTAGATCTCGACCCGGTCCCCGGACTGCAACTGGTATTCTTCGGCGGCCGGCTGCAACCGGCCATCCAGACGGCGCGAAAACACACCCAGCGGAGCCGACCCGGCATCCACCTTCGGCCAGTCCTGCTCGATCCCGGACTGCCGCACCGCCTGACGGGCCGTGGTGCCGGGGGTGACCGACAGGGCGCGCAGCCACTGCCGCCCCGGTTCCGCCCAGGCCACTTCGATCTCGATTCGCTGATGCGGAGGATCCGTCCGCGTCATTCTCCCCCCTTTCCGTACAGGCGACCGGCGCGAGCCACGATATCATCCACCAGGGCGTTCGCGGAATGATTGAACAGGCGGTTCAGCGCCAGCCCCATCAATCCGCCCGAAAAACTGAACTGCATGCGCAGCGTGACCCGACAGGCCTGATCAGCCAGCGGATCGAAAGTCCAGACCGCGCTGAAATTCGTGAACGGCCCCTCCACCAGCGACATTTCCATACGCCGGGGCGGATCCAGCCGGTTACGGGTGGAAAAGCTCTGACGGATGCCGGCCTTGCCCAGGGTCAACTCGCCGACCACCTCGTTCTCACTGCGCTCCAAGACACGTGCCTCCTGACAGCCCTGCATGAATTGCGGATAGCTCTCGATATCATCCACCAGGTGGAACATCTGCTCTACCGAGTACGGCACCAGTGCACTGCGCTCGATCGTCGTCATCAGTGCTTCACAGCCCCATGAACGCGAGCAGGTTCAACGCAAAGTACTTCTCCGCCACCGAATTGATGAACACGAACAGCAGCACCACCGGAACGAAGGTCCGCAGGGAGAAATGCACATATCGCTCCAGCAACGATCCCCGGAAGGCCGGATTGGCCACGGCCAGCTCGGAGGAGAAGCCCTCGCGCCCCCAGCGGAAAGCGCAGAAGATACAGACCAGAAAACCCACCAGCGGCAGGATGACCTCGGAGAAGGTGTCGGCAATCAGATCAAACAGCGAGCGGTTACCCCCGCCGTAGGGAATGAAGTCAGTCAGGAAACCGGACATACCGAAGGACATCGCGGCCAGCGCGGCGCAGACCGTGACGCCACTGGCCTGTATCAGCACCGCCTTGCGACGGGAAAACTCCCACTCATCCATCAGGTAGGAGATGGGAATCTCCAGAATCGACACCAGCGAGGTGATGGCCGCGAACAATACCAGCGCGAAGAACACAGAGGCCACCGTGCTGGCCCCGACATAGCCGACCACGTCCTGCATGGAAAGAAAGATCTGCGGCAGATACGAGAAGATCAGCCCGATGCTGCTGGTGGAGAGGTCCTCCGTATTGGTGTTGGGATCGAACACGAAAATGGCCGGCAGGATGAGCAGGCCGGCAAGAAAGGCGATGGAGGTGTCGGCCACCACCACCATCCTGCCGGAGTCGACGATGCGGTCCTTACGGCTGAAGTAGGAACCGTAGGTGATCAGGATACCCATGCCCAGCGACAGTGAGAAAAACGCCTGGTTCAGGGCGGCATTGATCACACTGCCACTCAACCGACTGAAGTCCGGCACCAGATAGTACCGCAGTCCCAGCCCGGAATTCTCCAACGTCATCACGAACACGATCAGGCCCAGCAACATCACCGCCAGCGTCGGCATCAGGATGCGGGCCAGCCGCTCGATGCCATGCTTGACCCCGCCAAGCAGTACGGTGAACAGGCCGACCTGCAGAAATACGAAGAAGAGGTAGATCATCGGCGAACCGATCATCTGTGGGAAAGCTTCCGGCGTGGCCAGCATCTGCAGGTCACCGGTCAGGGCGCGCAGCAGATAGATCAGGATCCAGGTGGTCACCACCGTATAGAACACGGCAATCATGAACGGAGTGATGATGGCGAGTTTACCCAGATTACGCCATATCCGGCTGCCATCAGACAGGGTGGCGAAAGCGCCCACCGGATTGCGCTGGCTGCGACGACCCATGGCGATCTCGGCCAGCAGCACCGGGAAGCAGATCAGCGCCACAAACAAC
>JBNJGU010000217.1:0-4476 GCA_051747985.1 Pseudomonadota bacterium
CAGTCGCATGGCGTGTGGGCTGCGTTCGCGCCGGTCGAAACTGAGATCGTGCAGGGCCTGGTAGACCTCCCGTCTGGCCGTGCGTTCTCCCAGCGGCTTGGTCAGCTTGTTGATGAACTCCTGCGGTGATGCGGCGGCCAGCCCGGAGCGGCTCTGCTTGCGCAGTGTGTCCACCGAACAGATCTCGGCGGCTGCTTTCTCTTCATCGGATGTATGCGTCAGGCGCGAGACAATCACGAACAACGTGATATTGCAGATCAACGTCAGCACGATGATCTCGCGTGTATCCATGTCCCAGACTGCCAGGTAGTCGGCCGCCGTGAATTGTGGCAGCACGAGGAAGACGAACCAGACGGCGATGCCACCCGCCAGGCCGGCCATGAATCCTCCGCGGTTGCCCCGGGGCCAGTACAGCAGGGCGATGATACTGGGCAGGAACTGCAGGCTCGCGATCAGCCCGACGTTGCTGATGGCGCGGATGCTCATGGTGTCATCCGGTATGGTGTGGAACATGTACCCGCCCCAGATCAACGCGGTGATGAGCAGTCGTCGCCGCCACAACAGCCATCGGTAGATGTCCTGGTCCCGGTCCGGTTGCCGCAGCGGGAGGATGAGGTGGTTCAGACACATGGTGGAGAGGGCGAGGGTGATCACGATCATCAGGCCACTGGCCGCCGACAGTCCTCCGAGAAATCCGATCAGGGAGAACAGACCGGAGTCGTAGTCGGTCCCCAGGGAAATCGGAAAATATTCCATGGAGGTCAGTGACCCGGCTTTCAGTCCGGCCCACAGGATGGGCAGGACCGGCAGGCTGAGCAGCAGGAAATACAGGGGCAGCGCCCAGCTGGCCACATTCAGCGTACGTGGTGTGTTGTTCTCGTTGAAGGTCATGTAGAACATGTGCGGTGTGGCCACGGCCGCGGTGAAAAACAACAGGCCGGTAACCTGGAAGGTGCCGGGCGGAGCCGGCTCTTTCAGGCGTGCCAGCAGCTCGGGCTGTTGGCGTACCCACTCATCCATGGCCCCCAGGCTGCCAAAACCGGCCTCGACGGCGAACCAGCCCAGTATCAGCAGGCAGAGCAGTTTGACCAGCGATTCGAAGGCAATGGCCATGACCAGCCCTTCATGGCGTTCGCGACTGGAACCGCTGCCGGTGCCGAAAAAGATCGTGAATATCGTGATCAGTATGCAGAACGTGATTGCCATGGCGTTCTGCGGCGCCTCTGGTGCCATCATGCCCACCGTATTGGCCACCGCCTGGATCTGCAGTGACAGCAGAGGCATCACGCCGATCAACATGACCAGCGTTGTCAGCGTGCCCGCCCAGGGACTGCGGTAGCGGAAAGCCAGCAGGTCGGCCAGTGAACTCAGCTGGTAGGTGCGGGTCAGGTTCAGGATGGGCCGCAACAGGACCGGAGACAGCAGGAATGCGAGGGAGATGCCGATGAAGGGGGCAAGATAACCAAACCCGTCCCGGAAAGCATTACCGGTGGCTGCATAATAGGACCACACGCTGGCGAATACACCGAGAGACAGGACGTGCACCAGTGGATGCTGGCTGACAGCCCGGGGAATCGCTCCCCTGTCCGTCAGCCAGGCGACACCGAAAAGCAATGCGAGATAACCCGCGCCGACAAGGAACAGGGTACTCAGGTCAAAGTTCATCGGACGGATCTTTCCGGTAGGCCCAGGCGGCCAGCAGAATCACCGACAGGCACAGTACAAAGGGGCGGTACCAGGCGCCATCCGGCTGGATGGCCCACTCGGAGGTGAGCAGGAACAGCAGGTACGCAAACACAATGAACATCAGTGTCGGGGGAGGGATGTACATGGAAGTCCCGTCCTTTTTCGTCAGTCGTCAGTCGTGATGGTAGCCACACGCGGTACCTTTTGTATATCCCAGTGCACCATGCCCCACTGCAGCAGCTCGCCCGACGGGGCGCCCCGCAGTGACTCCGGGGGCGCCTGCCCCAGACACTGTAATGCCCGGAACAGCTGCGCTCCGGCGTCGCTGGTCCGCAGAGGACGGGCGAAGTGCTGTTTGCTGAGTTTCTGCCCTTCGGTATTGCTGGCGACCGGGATGTGAGCGTACCGCGGTACTGGCAGTCCCAGTGAGTGCAATACATGGATCTGCCGTGGCGTGGAGTCCAGCAGGTCCGCCCCACGGACGACATCGGTGATCTGTTGCCAGGCATCGTCCACGGCCACGGCGAGCTGATAGGCGAACAGTCCATCCTTGCGGCGGACGATGAAATCGCCGCAGGTGGACGCCAGGGGAAATCGTTGCATACCCTGGATACGGTCTTCGAAGCACACTGCATCCGTCGGCACACGGAGCCGGATCGCAGCGGGATGGCGGACTGTGTCGGGGTGCCGGTCGCAGTGTCCGTCATAGCATCCCCCCAGTTCCCGCACTCTTCTGCGGTTACAACTGCAGGGATAGGTCAATTCCAGCGCATCGAGTGCGTGCAATGCCTCCGAGTAGGCTTCCAGCCGGTCGCTCTGGAAGAGCACGTTGCCGTCCCAGTGTAATCCGAAGGCCTCCAGCAGTCTGAGAATTTCGTCAGCGGCGCCGGGAGGCTCTCGATCGGGATCCAGATCTTCCATGCGCACAAGCCAATGGCCGCCGCGCTGCCTTGCATCCAGGAAGCTCGACAGCGCCGCCAGCAACGAACCAAAATGCAGGGCGCCACTGGGAGAAGGGGCGAATCGACCGATGAGCGGCGGTGTTTCCGTCATATCCGTGCGGTGCGCTGGCCCACAGCCGGGTCATCTACCCCACTGCTTTTCCCGGATCTCGTCCAGTGTCTTGCAATCGATACACTTGTCGGCGGTGGGTCGGGCTTCCAGCCGCTGGATACCGATCTCGATACCGCAGGATTCGCAGAAGCCATAGTCGTCCTGGGCGATTTTTTCCATGGTGGAGTCGATCTTCCGGATCAGCTTGCGCTCACGGTCCCTGGTGCGGAGCTCCAGGCTGAACTCCTCCTCCTGGGTGGCCCGGTCGGCGGGATCCGGATAGTTGGCCGCGTCGTCCTGCAGGTGGTGTACCGTGCGGTCGACCTCTTCCATCAATTGATTGCGCCAGGCGGACAGAATGGCTTTGAAGTGTTCCTTCTGTTTGTCATTCATGTACTCCTCACCCTTCTTCGGTTTGTAGGGTTTGAAGTGTTTGGAGATTGTCTCGAAGGCGCTCTGATCTTGCTTTCTAGCCATGGTTCATCAAGCCTCATCACCCACAGAGGGTTCTTCCCTAATGGTTCAACGGTAGCGCGATCCGTCGCGCTTGCCAACCGGCAGCATGGTTGGCGCATTCTGCGCGCCATTCCCCGGCCAACGCCGTGGAGAACTGGTGCACGGAACCGCAGTAAACTACCAGATCCTCCGGGTTGAGGCTACTGAAACCGCATCAGACTGTGAGCGGGGCACCAGACGTGGCAATGCAGTGGGTCAACAGGCTATCATCGGCCGCTCAGCCAGGCAGGAGTATACCTGCTCTGTCCCGGGAGGAAATTTCATCATGATCACGCCCGCACGGCGAACCCGACACGTCAATCCGTTCCGCGTGATGGATGTGATCAGTCGCGCGGCGGCACTGCATCGCGAGGGGCGAAGTGTCTGTCATCTGGAGGTCGGAGAGCCGGATTTCGTCACGGCGCCGGCCATCGTCGAGGCGGGCCGCCAGGCGCTGGCCGATGGGCACACCGGTTATACCGAGGCGGCCGGACTGCCCAGGCTGCGCGAGCGGATTGCGGACTGGTATCGACGTCGACACGGGGTCACCGTCACAACCGATCGGATCTTCGTGACACCGGGCGCCAGCGGGGCGTTGTACCTGGCTTCACAGTTGCTGCATGATCCCGGTGATGGCGTGCTGTTGCCGGACCCGGGTTATCCGTGCAACCGTAATTTCCTGGCGATGAGTCATGCCGAACCGCAGCTGGTGCCACTGGCGGCTGACGAAGGTTGGGCGTTGACACGGGAGAATCTGGAGCGGACCCGGGACCATCGGACGCGGGCACTGTGGCTGTCTTCGCCCGCCAATCCGACCGGAGCCGTGCTGTCCCTGCCGGCGTTGCGGGACGTGGCCAGCTGGTGCCATGAGCACGATATCGTCATGCTTTCCGATGAGATCTATCATGGCCTGGAGTTCGAGGAGCCTCTGCCCTCTCTGCTGGAGGTGACCTCCGAGGCACTGGTGGTCAACAGCTTTTCCAAGTACTTCGGTATGACCGGCTGGCGCATCGGCTGGCTGATCGTGCCGGATTCCCTGGTGGAGGTGACCAACCGGCTGGCGCAGAACCTGTTCATTGCCGCGCCCACCGTGGCCCAGTATGCGGCGGTCCGCGCCTTCGACGAAGATGTGCTGGCCGTGCTGGAGGAGCGCCGGATCGCTTTCCGTGAGCGTCGGGACTATCTGGCGGCTGAACTGCCCGGCCTGGGTTTCCGGCTCCCGGCGGTCGGGGATGGAGCGTT
>JBNJGU010000218.1:0-4421 GCA_051747985.1 Pseudomonadota bacterium
TGGGAGACTACTGTGCCGGGCCCAGTCACGTGCTCCCGACTTCCGGTTCGGCGCGGTTTTTCTCACCGCTATCGGTCTATGATTTCCAGAAACGCAGCTCCATCCTGTATTGCTCGGAAGCCGGCGCGGATCGTCTGGCCCGGGTGGCGGAAACGATCGCCGGTGACGAGCAACTGCAGGCGCATGCGTTGTCCGCGGCGTGTCGGTATCGCGATTGCGGTCTGAAGTGATCGCTGGTTCGGGGCCGTAAAGATCCCTGTGTCTATTGGGACAGTCGGGTGCGGTATTGCGCGGTGCCCGTGCCCAGTTCCACTGACACATCGCGGCTTTCACCGTTGCGGAACAGCGTCAGCACCACGGTCTGTCCGGGTGGCTTGCGGTTGATCTGTCCGATGGCGCTGATCACGCTGCGGATGGGCCGCCCGTCGATCTGCGTCATCACATCGCCAGCGCGGATGCCGGCCTGCTCCGCCGGGCTGTCCTCATTGACCTGCTCGATCAACAGCCCCCGGATGTCCGGACGCCCGAAGAATTCCTCGCTACTGGTCTCGTTCAGCAGCTCGCCGGTCACCACCCCCAGATAGCCCGGCGTCACTTCGCCGTATTCGATCAGCTGATCCACGATCAGCATGGCCTTGTTGACCGGTACCGCGAACCCGATGCCGTCCGAGCCTCCAGACTCCGAATAGATGAACGAATTGATGCCGATCAGCTCGCCGTTGGCATTGATCAATGCGCCACCGGAGTTGCCATAGTTCATGGCGGCATCGGTCTGGATATACTCGACGATCGGCAGGCCGTCACGTGGAATGCCCAGGGCGCTGACGATGCCGCGGGACACGGATTTCTGCTGCATCAGCTCGCGACGCGGATAACCGATCGTCAGCACGGTGTCGCCCACCCGCACATTGTCGGAAGATCCCCGGGGGATGACCGGAGGTGTCTCATCCGTGTCGATCTTCAGCAGGGCCAGGTCCGTGGACTCATCCTCGCCGATCTGCCTGGCCCGGGCGATGACGGTGTTGTTGGTGTCGTCCGTGAAATGTACTTCGATATCCTCGGCGCCCTCGATGACATGCAGCGCCGTGAGTATATAACCGCCTTCGGCCACCGCCACGCCCGACCCCAGACTGTCCCACAGGCGTTCGGAAGGCAGATCGGTAAGCAGGTCACGGAAGACAGGTGGTACCTCGTCCGCGGGGGGCAGCTCGATCTGCTCACGTATGGTGGAATGGATGCTGACCACCGAGGCGGCGGCGTTGTCCACGGCACCAGCCATGGAGCCGGAGTGCGACTCCGGTGTGGCGGGGCGGCCGTTCCGGAGTTCATCCACCGACAGGCTGAGGGCACGCTGACTTTCGTCCAGACGCTCGATCTGCTGGTACTGAAACAGGATCACAGCAACCAGCATGCCGGTGATGATGGGCCAACCGATGAACTGCAGGAACTTTTTCATGAATCACCCCGCGACGATATGCCGGCCGCGACCGGCTGCACTTCACATGGCGTCCATTGTTTTCCGGAATGCGAACGATGTGAAGAGATGCCGGTCACAGTCATCGGATGATGTCGCGGTCCCGGAGAAGTTGAACCAGGCGGTCCAGGCACTGCTCAACATCCAGTGCCGCTGTATCCAGCTCCAGATCCAGGGACTCCGGTGCCTCATAGGGGAAGGAAACCCCCGGTATGTCGGAAGACTCGCGATTCTCGGCGGCTGCGTACAGGCCACTGGGATCGCGTTGCCGGCAGACCTCCATGGGTGGATTCAGGTAGATCACCACGCAGTTGTCCTTGCCGATCACCGACAGGGCGTGTTCACGCGAATCCCGGTTGGGTGCGACGAAAGCCGCGCAACAGATCAGTCCGGAGTCATTGAGCAGGCGCGCGACGCTGGCACTGCGACGCAGATTCTCGGCGCGCCCCTTTTCGTCATGCGGCAGGTCCTTGCTGATCCCCAGGCGCATGGCCTTGCCGTCCAATACCGTGCTGACACGGCCCATGTCGAACAGGCGTCGTTCCAGCCCGTGCGCCAGTGTGGACTTGCCCGAGCCGGACACCCCCATCAGCATGATGGTGGCAGGGCGCTGACCGTATCGCGCGGCGCGCTCTTCCTTGGTGACATGGGCGACACCGCTTCGGGTCGCCGGATGTTTCCGGGCGGGCGCGTCCAGGTTGACCATACCGGCGCCGATGGTGACATTGGTCAATGGGTCTATGATGATGAATGAACCGGTAAATCGATTGCGCTCGTAGCTGTCCACGCAGACCGGTTCCTCAAGGCAGACTTCACAGAAGCCGATCTCATTGAGTTCCAGTCCCGGTGCCGGGCGATGTTCCAACGTATTGACGTCAATCTGGTGTCGCAGTGAATCGATGCGCCCGCTGACAGTCTTGGTGCCCAGTTTGAAGTCATAGCGTTTGCCAGGAAGCATTGCCTCATCGATCATCCAGACGATGGTGGCATCGAAATGGTCGGTCAATACGGGAAGATTGTCACTATGCGCGATCATGTCGCCACGACTGACGTCGATCTCGTCTTCCAGCGTCAGCGTGATGGCCATTTCGGCATGGGCCAGTTCCAGCTCTTCGTCGTAGGTGACGATGGATTTCACCCGGCTGCTCTTCCTGGATGGCAGCACGGTGATTTCGTCACCCTTGCGGACCACGCCGGATACCAGCGTGCCACAGAAGCCACGAAAATTGAGGTTGGGTCGGTTCACATACTGCACAGGGAAACGCACGTCGACCTGGTTGCGGTCCTCGGCAATCTCCACGTTCTCGAGCAGTGACATCATGGTCGGCCCGTCATACCAGGCCATATGCTCGCTGGGATTCACCACGTTGTCGCCCCTCAGGGCAGAGATCGGCACAAAATGAAAGTCTGCATCTTTCAGGTTCTCGCTGAAGGCCAGGTAGTCGCGCCGGATGTCATCAAACACCGCCTGGCTGTAGTCCACCAGGTCCATCTTGTTGATGGCCACGACGATATGGCGGATTCCGAGCAGGGACGTGATGAAACTGTGGCGACGGGTCTGCACCTGGACGCCGTGGCGCGCATCGATCAGGATCACGGCGAGATCGCAGGTCGAGGCACCGGTCGCCATGTTGCGGGTATATTGCTCATGTCCAGGCGTGTCGGCGATGATGAACTTGCGCCTTGACGTGGAGAAATAGCGATAGGCCACGTCGATGGTGATGCCCTGTTCCCGCTCGGCCTGCAGGCCGTCCACCAGCAGCGCCAGGTCTGGCTCGTCCCCGGTGGTGCCGGACCTGATACTGTCAGAGCGGATGGCTGCGAGCTGGTCCTCGTAGATCATCTTGGAATCGTGCAGCAGTCGGCCGATCAGGGTACTTTTGCCGTCGTCCACGCTGCCGCAGGTAAGCAGGCGCAGCAACTCCTTGCGTTCGTGCTGGGCCAGATAGGCTTCAATATCGGTACTGATCAGTTCGGATTGGTGAGACATCAGAAATAACCCTGTCGCTTCTTCTCTTCCATGGATCCGGAGCGGTCGCTGTCGATGACCCGACCCTGTCTTTCCGAGGTGGTGGTCAACAGCATCTCCTGGATGATCTCCGGTAGCGTTGTGGCACTGGACTCGACGGCACCGGTCAACGGATAGCAGCCCAGTGTCCGGAAGCGCACCATCCTGGTCTGGACCTTCATGTCGCCGGTGATGGGCATGCGTTCGTCATCGACCATGATGTCGATGCCGTCCATGTTGACCACCGGTCGCGGCCTGGCGAAGTACAGCGGCACGATGTCGATGTCATTCAGGTAGATGTACTGCCAGATATCCAGCTCGGTCCAGTTGGACAGGGGGAACACACGGATGCTTTCACCTCTGTTCACGCGGCAGTTGTAGATGTTCCACAGCTCCGGGCGCTGGTTCTTGGGGTCCCAGCGATGATTTTTGTCCCGGAACGAGAAGATGCGCTCCTTGGCCCGTGATTTCTCTTCGTCGCGGCGTCCACCGCCAAACGCGGCATCGAACTGGTATTTGTCCAGTGCCTGTCGCAGGGACTGCGTCTTCATGATGTCCGTATGCTTTTCACTTCCGTGGACGAAAGGACTGATACCGGACCGGACGCCGTCCTCATTGATGTGCACGATCAGGTCCAGTCCCAGCTTTTCGGCCTGCTTGTCCCTGAACTGGATCATTTCCCGGAACTTCCATGTCGTATCCACATGCATCAGCGGGAAGGGCGGTTTTCCCGGATAGAAGGCCTTCATGGCCAGGTGCAGCATGACCGAAGAGTCCTTGCCGATCGAGTACAACATGACCGGGTTGTCAAACTCCGCCGCCACTTCGCGGATGATATGTATACTTTCCGCCTCAAGCTGTTTGAGGTGGGTAAGGTTGTAGTCTGTCATCGGTGTCGCTTCATCCTTTCTGCGAACGCTCGTGTTCCTCGTCCCTGGT
>JBNJGU010000219.1:0-4415 GCA_051747985.1 Pseudomonadota bacterium
TCATCCATGTGCCCGTGGGAACCTCGGTGGTGGATCGCGATACCGGTGAGCAGATCGCCGATATTGCCACTCCCGGCGAGCGTGTCATGGTGGCTCGTGGTGGTATCCGTGGTCTCGGGAACACCCGCTTCAAGTCCAGTGTCAATCGCGCGCCGCGCAGGACCACGAAGGGGACCGAGGGAGAAAGTCGTCGCCTCAACCTGCAGCTCAAGCTGCTGGCGGATGTCGGGCTGCTGGGGCTGCCCAATGCCGGCAAGTCCACGCTGATACGGGCGGTTTCGGCGGCCCGCCCCAAAGTCGCGGACTACCCTTTCACCACGCTCATTCCGAATCTGGGTGTGGTCCGCGTGGACGCCGAACGCAGTTTCGTGATGGCGGACATTCCGGGGTTGATTGAAGGGGCCGCGGATGGCGCCGGCCTAGGATTCCGGTTTCTGAAACATCTGGCCCGGACGCGCCTGTTGCTGCATGTCATTGACATCTGTCCGCTGGACGATGGCGATCCGCTGGAGCGGGCGGACGAGATTGTCGCGGAGCTGCATGCCTTCAGTCCGGTATTGTCTGAAAAGCCGCGCTGGCTGGTGTTGAACAAGGCAGACCTGCTTGATGAAGAGGAAGTGCAGGTCTGGCGGCAACGCTTCGCCGAGGGCTGGCCCGATGTGCCGGTGCATGTCATATCGGCGGCCACCGGTGCCGGGTGTGAGCGGCTGTGTCAGCAGATCATGACGGCACTGGAAGAGCAGCGCCAGCGTCTGGAGCTCGACGAGGCGTACCGCGCTGCCCGTCAGGAGATGGAGCAACGCATGGCGCGGGAGATTCGCGACAGCATCGCGCGCAGTCGTACTCGGCGCGGCCAGGAGGAGGCGTCCGATGACGAGGACGATGACAATGAAGATGTCACGGTAATCTATCGAGAATGAGAACACAGGTACGCAACGCCGGCTGCTGGGTCGTCAAGATCGGCAGTTCCCTGATCACCAACGACGGCACCGGACTGGATCGTGACGCCATCGAGCGCTGGGTGGCGCAGCTGTCGGCACTGCATGCGGCCGGCAAGCAGGTGGTGCTGGTGTCCTCGGGAGCGGTCGCGGAAGGAGTTTCGCGTCTGGGACTGCCGGGGCGGCCCCGCGAAGTGCATCTGCAGCAGGCGGCCGCGGCAGTCGGACAGATGGGTCTGGTCCAGGCCTGGGAGTCCGCGTTTCAACAGTACGATATCCATACGGCCCAGGTCCTGCTGACGCATGATGACCTGTCCAACCGGCGTCGCTATCTCAATGCCCGCAGTACGCTGGATGGACTGGTCCGTATGCGGGTCATACCGGTGGTGAACGAGAACGACACGGTGGCCACGGCCGAGTTGTGCTTCGGTGACAACGATACCCTGGCGGCGCTGGTGGCCAATCTGATCAATGCCGACGGGCTGATCATTCTGACGGATCAACAGGGTCTGCACGAGAGCGATCCACGTAGCAATCCTGATGCGCCTGTCATCCCGGAAGCCATGGCGGGAGACGATCGTCTCGATGCCATGGCCGGGGGGAGCAGCAGCCTGGGACGGGGTGGTATGCGCACCAAGATCAACGCGGCCCGCACGGCGGCCCGATCCGGAGCCTTCACACTGATTGCCAGTGGTCGTGAGGAGCAAGTGCTGACGCGGCTGTCATCCGGCGAGTCACTGGGTACATTGCTGCTGCCCGACCAGGAGCCGGTGGCCGCGCGCAAGCAGTGGCTGGCCGGCCAGTTGCGGGCGCGCGGGCAACTGGTGCTGGACCGGGGCGCGGTGCAGGTGCTCATGAAGTCCGGTCGCAGTCTGCTGCCGGTGGGTGTGATCGGGGTCAAGGGGCGTTTTGATCGCGGTGAGCTGGTGCAGTGCATGGACGAGCAGGGGCGCGAAGTGGCCCGCGGGCTGGTCAACTACGACAGCAGGGAGGCGCAGCAACTGATGCGGCAACCAAGCGATCGTATCGAGTCACTGCTGGGATATAGTGGCGATGAAGAGATGATCCATCGGGACAACATGGTGCTGGTACCCGGCAGTTGAAACCACCGACACCGATTCCCGTCCATAAAAAAACCGGCCATGGCCGGTTTTTTCGTACCGCTGGTCTGAAGAAGGGGAATCAGTTCTTCAGTGCAACAATGGCGGCATTCAGTCGGCTCTTGTGCCGGGCCGCCTTGTTCTTGTTGATGATGCCCTTTCCGGCCATCCGGTCGATCACGGGAACAGCGTCACGGTAGGCCGCAGTCGCTTTCTCGACATCCTTCTGACGGATGGCGGTGATCACCTTCTTGATGGAGGTGCGGACCATGGACCGGAAACTGGCGTTGTGGCGACGGCGGTTCTCGTTCTGCCGGGCGCGCTTGCGGGCTTGTGCTGTGTTAGCCAACGGTGACTCCTTTGTATCCTCAGATCGTTCAGATCCCGAACTCTGGGCCGGTTCCGGATCAGACAGGAAGTGTAAAATTCAAGACGCGACACTATGCCCTCTCCGGACTTTGCTGTCAAGACCCAGCGGTGTGTTATGATCCGGACAGGTTCATTGAAGGAGTACATTGCATGAGCACGACCATCGACATCGGTATCAACACGGCTGATCGCGAGAAGATCGCTGACTCCCTGTCGCATCTGTTGGCGGACAGCTACACGTTGTATCTGCAGACGCACAACTTCCACTGGAATGTCACTGGCCCGCAGTTCCGGGAGTTGCACCTGATGTTCGAGGAACACTATACCGAACTGGCGGTGGCCGTGGATGACATCGCCGAGCGCATCCGTACACTGGGCGTGGCCGCGCCGGGTACCTACAAGGCATTCTCGACGCTGAGTTCGATCCGGGAAGTGGACGGCGTGCCTTCCGGCGCGGAGATGGTCGACATCCTGACCACCGGGCATGAAACCGTGGTCAAGACCTGTCGTCAGGTGGTGAAACTGGCCCAGGATGCCGATGACGAGTCGACCGCCGCGCTGGCTTCGGACCGTATGCGCGTCCATGAGAAAACCGCCTGGATGTTGCGGGCCCTGAACCAGTAAGGTACCGAAGGGAAACGGGAGCGCCTCAGCCGCCTCCCGTTCCCAGCCACCATACGATGTAGAACAGGCTGAAGGCCCCTAGATAGATCAATCCCGCCCAGGCCAGCACCTTCATTCCACGACTCACCGAACCGCCATCCTCGCGTACCAGACTGAAGTTCAGCCAGGCGAAGAACGGCGTGGTCACGAACGCCAGGGTCATGGCGAATGTGAGCATGGGATTCAGTGCGGATTGGAAGAACAGTATGATGACCATGCCTGCCACTGCCTGACCGATGATCCACAGGCTCAGACGCCGTCGGCGCCATTGCACGGAACGAGCCTCTTCATTGCGCAGCAGATGAAATGACTCCTCCAGCGTGCGCGCATACCCGTCCATGACGGCCAGCGTGGTGCCGAACATGCACATGAAGGCGATGAAGGCCACCAGCAGTTCCGACCATTCACCGATGGTGGCCGAGTACATCGAGACCAACTGCTGGGTGAATGCCGCCCCCGCCATGGCGATTTCCTGCTCGGTGCCGTACTGGATCAGCGCGCCCAGCGACAGGAACACCAGCGCCAGGATTACCGCCATCCCGTACCCGAGATTGAAGTCGAACAGTGCCTGGGAAGGGCTGATCTTCAACAGACGCTGCTTCGAACGCAGCCACATGGAGTTGATGGCCGACAGTTCTATGGGGACCGGCATCCAGCCGATCATGGCAACCAGAAAGGCCAGCATCGACAACTGCCAGGGGGAGGGGCCGTCAAAGTCCGGTGCCACCTGACTGCCATTGCCCACGGCAATGATCACCGCGATCACCGTGGCCACGCTCAGTGTGAACATGATGACCTTGGATACGCTGTCCAGCAGCCGGTAGTGGCCACCCAGCAGAATGCCCAGACTGATGGCCAGCAGCAACACGCAGAGCAGTGTCACGGACAGGTCTCCCGGCATGAAAAAGGCCAGCAGATTGGCGGTCAGCAGCAATACCGCGGCGGTGTTGACCACCGCCGCCAGCAGGTTCATGGCGGTGAATGCGATCAGCCACGGGCGTCCCTTGCGCAGATACCCCTCCATCAGACTGGCGCCATGGGTCATGGTGTACTGCACACCAAAACGGAAGAACGGATACTTGAGCACATTGACCAGCAGCACCAGCCAGAGCAGTTGCCAGCCGAACAGGGCGCCGGCCTGGGTGGAAGCCACCAGGTGCGAGGCGCCGACGGCCGCGGCCGCCATGATCAGTCCGGGGCCGAGGCTCTGTATGCGGGTGGCGACGGGGCGTTCGGAAGGGTGTGGCGGGTTCATGGAGTGCTGTTCCTGATGCTTTTTTATTATCGACAAGCTGCGATAATGGCAGCCGATGCAGCATAAAGGAAATGAATTCCCGGTTCCATA
>JBNJGU010000220.1:0-4397 GCA_051747985.1 Pseudomonadota bacterium
CCCGTGATACGCGGTCTGGGCGGACATCGGGTATTGATCCTGGAAGATGGACTGAGCACCGGGGACACCTCCGCACAGAGCGATGACCACGGCGTATCCGTGGACCCCCTGCTGGTCGACCAGATCGAAATCCTGAGAGGACCGGCCACGCTACTCTATGGCTCGCGCGCCGTGGGGGGCGTGGTGAACCTGATTGACGGCCGTATTCCGCGGGAACAGGCCGCGGAGCCGCTCAGCGGACGCTTCGAGGTCAGGGGCGACAGCGTGGCGGACGAGCGTTCGGGTGTACTGCGACTGGATGGCGGCAGCGGCGAACTGGCCTGGCACCTGGACGGCAGCTGGCGGGATGCCGACGATTACCGGATTCCGGGGGCCGCCCGCGTCGAAGACGAGCACGGCCACGAAGAGCATACCGGGGAGGAGCCGGGGCACGCGGAAGAGGAACACCCTGACGAAGTGACGGGACGCCTGTTCAACAGTTTCGTGGAAACCCGATCCGGTACCGCCGGTCTGAGCTGGGTCACCGACCGTGGTCATCTGGGGACTTCCATCCGGGAGTACCGCTCCGACTACGGCATTCCCGCCCCTCACGCTCATTTCGAGGAAGAACACGGCCATGAGGAAGAGCCCGGCCATGACGAGGAAACAGCACACGAGGAGGAAGAAGAATACGCGTGGATCGACATGGAACAACGGACCTGGGACGTGAGCGGTGCACTGGATGATCCGATGCGCGGTATCACGAGTGCGGATCTGCGACTGCGGCATACGGACTATACCCATCAGGAAATCGAGATGGAGGGGCATGAGGACCACGCCGACGAGGAGGAGCCGGGCGCGGAGGCACACGATCATGGCGGCACGGTATTCGATGTGCGGAACTGGCTCGCCCGCCTGGAACTGGAAACGGTGCCCGTGCTGGGTGGCTGGGAAGGTGCGCTCGGCCTGCAGTTGCGGGAACAGGACTATTCCGCAACCGGTGAAGAGGCCTTCGTGCCCGACAACGAGTCGCGCTCCTGGGGCGTGTTCGCGCTGCAGGAACGCAATTTCGGCGACCTGACCCTGAATGCGGGCGTGCGTGTCGAGAGAACCCGGGTCCGGCTTGGTGCTCAGGGAGAGGAGCATGGCCACGAGGATGAACATGGACACGAGGAAGAGCACTCGGACATCGCTTCCCGTCGTTTCACCACCTGGTCGGCCAGCGCCGGAGCCATCCGGCAGCTCAATGAGCAGTGGCAGGTCGCGCTCAATGGCCAGCACTCACAGCGCGCCCCCAGCGAAACCGAGCTGTTCGCGGATGGCCCTCACCTGGCGACATTCACCTTCGAGGAAGGCAACCCGGCACTGGACAAGGAACGCACCAACGCGCTGGACCTGAAGTTTCACCGTCACAGCGACCGTTTCGATTTCGAAGCCAACCTGTTCTACAACCGGATCCGGGATTTCATCTATCTGGCGGAGACGGACGAGGAGATCGGTGGTTTCCGGGTCCGGGAAGCGATACAGGAAGATGCCATTTTTCACGGCTTTGAATTACAGGGTGTCTGGCAGGTATTCACCAGCGATATGGGTCACTTCGATATCCGGATCAATTACGACCAGGTTCGCGGCCGGCTTGAGCAGGGAGGCAATCTGCCCCGAATCTCCCCGGAACGGATCGGCGGCATGCTGGACTGGCACCATGGCAGCTGGCGTGCCAGCCTGGACGTGCAGCGGATGATGCGGCAGGACCACACAGCCAGGTTCGAGGAAGAAACGGCAGGATACAACATGGTCAATGCCCGTTTCGCCTACCAGCTCACGCCGGGCACCGCTGACCTGGAGGTGTTTGTGCAGGGCCGGAATCTTGGCGACCAGGAGGCGCGCACCGCGACATCATTCCTGAAGGATTTTGCGCCCCTGCCGGGTCGCAGCCTGGCCATCGGGATTCGCGGTCGCTTCTGAGCCGATGGTCCAACAGCGGAAAAAGCCGATACACCGGAAAACCTGACCTGCAGCACCGGAATTTTCCATCCACCTCCGGTCACGGACGTCGTATAGTGCGGGAAATCGACGAGACAGGAGGCAGTGATGGGTTTGCTGGTCAATGGAAAATGGCAGGATCAGTGGTACGACACCGACACCACTGGCGGAGAGTTCCGGCGTGAAGAGGCCCAGCTGCGCCACTGGGTCACGGCGGATGGCAGTCCCGGCCCCAGCGGCCGGGGCGGTTTCCCGGCCGAAGCCGACCGCTATCACCTGTACGTATCACTGGCCTGCCCCTGGGCTCACAGAACGCTGATCCTGCGACGACTGAAAGGGCTGGAGTCGCTGATCGGCGTTTCCGTGGTGAGCCCCGACATGCTGGACCGGGGCTGGTCCTTCAATACGGAGGAAGGCAGTAGCGGCGATGCGTTGTACGGGTTGCAGTACCTGCACCAGCTCTACACCATGAACATTTCCGACTACACCGGCCGGGTCACGGTGCCCGTGCTCTGGGACCGCCAGCGGGAATGCATTGTCAGCAATGAGTCGGCGGAGATCATCCGGATGTTCAACAGCGCCTTCGATGGGCTGACGGGCAACCACGACGACTACTACCCGGAATCCCTGCGCGACACCATTGACGAGGTCAATGCGCTGGTTTACGACACGGTCAACAACGGGGTATACCGCGCCGGATTCGCCACCGCCCAGGATGCCTACGAGGAAGCCATCCAGGCGCTGTTCGACACCCTGGACCGGCTGGAGGAACGACTGCAACAGCAACGTTATCTGGCCGGCGACCGGCTCACCGAAGCCGACTGGCGGCTGTTCACTACCCTGATCCGCTTCGACGCCGTCTACCACGGACATTTCAAGTGCAACCTGCGGCGCATCGAGGATTACCCGGCACTGTCACATTACGTGCGGGAGCTGTACCAGATCGAAGGGGTGGCGGATACCGTGGACTTCGGCCATATCCAGCGCCATTATTATTACAGTCATGACATGATCAACCCGACCCGGATCGTTCCGGCCGGGCCAGCGCTGGACCTCGATCGTCCCCACGACCGGGACCGACTGAGCCGGACACCGCTGTGACCGCACTGTGAATTACCGTGCGCCTCGTGACCGCAACAGGGTCAGCAGATTGGAACTCAGGAGCACAGCGGCCAACAGTACGCCGACCGTAAACAGGAACCACTGCACGGCGTAGCCATAGTGCATGCGGCGCCCGAAATCGGGCTCCGACCAATGCGCCTCCAGGTGGCCCGGCGCCCCTTCCGTCAGCCGGAACACATAGGGATAGACCGGTTCGCCCAACAGCTCGCCAGCCTGCCGCACATGCAGGCGCGGCACCTGCAAGGGCCACTCCGCATCGGTCACCCGGCCGCGCTCCGGCGGCAATTCCGGCACATGCAGACGGGCCACAAGCCGCAATGATTCACCGGATTCCGGGCCATTCCCCGGCTCCGGTACAGGAGATGGTTCACCAGTGTCCGGCGCCGGCATCCAGCCACGGCTCAGCAGCACAAGCCGGTCGCCACCTTCCGGCCGGAACGGCGTCACCACCTCGAACCCCGGCTGCCCCCGATGGAACTGGTATTGCACCAGGAAGGACACCCGGGCATCAAGATATCGACCATCGAGCTCCACCGGACGGGCGTCCTGCAGCCTCATGGCCTGGTGGTTGCCCTCGGGGATATCCAGGGTGGCAAACGGAACCGGGTCGGCGGACAGCATCCGATCGCGGGCCGCCTCATGCGCACGCTTGTCGGCGGCCCGGTCCAGTTGCCACAGTCCCAGATTGATGAACATACCACAGGTCATCACCAGACAGAGAGCGATGAACCAGTTGAAACGGATCCTGAGGCGACCGAACCGCAGATCATGACTGCGCGGCAACGGATTATAGGACCCCGATGTCGGTGCCGGGCGTTCAGGACGTGTCACGTTGATCAGTCCTCATCCGGCGGAGGTGGAATGCTGATATCGATCTGGTTGACCTCGCCGAACGCGTCCAGCTGATCCCCGACCTCTTCGCCATTGCCGACCACCAGGATCTGCAGAGCATCGGGTCGCAGATACTGCCGCGCCACATCGTGAACATCCTCCACGGTCACTGCACGGACCTCCTCGACCAGACGCTCGAAGGTGTCCGGCGGCATGCCTGCATAGTCATTCTCCATGCGCTCCCGCAAAACGGCACCGCGGCTGGTGTACTGGAACACCAGGGAATTGAGGAATTCATCCAGGGTCTGATCCAGTTCCTCCTGGCTGACGGGTTCCTGACGAAGGCGCCGGATCTCCCCGATTACGGCATTGATGGCCTCGGCGGTACTGTCACTGGCGGTCATGACGCCGGCCGTGAACGTGCCAGGAAAATACTGGCCACTGCCGTAGGAACCGAACACCGAATAGGCCAGGCCCAATTC
>JBNJGU010000221.1:0-4394 GCA_051747985.1 Pseudomonadota bacterium
CCGGCATTGAGCATGGTACGGATATCTTCCAGTCTGCGGATGCCGCCGCCCACCGTCAGCGGAATGAACACCTGGCCCGCGATCGCTTCCACGGTATGCACGGTGGTCTCCCGGCCTTCATGGGACGCGGTGATGTCCAGAAATGTGATCTCGTCCGCTCCCGCATCGCTGTAGCGACGCGAGATTTCCACCGGATCGCCGGCATCACGGATATCCACGAATTTCACGCCCTTGACCACCCGACCGTTGTCACAATCAAGGCAGGGAATGATGCGCTTGGCCAGTGCCATGTCTCACCTCATTGATCGCAGTATCGCTGTGCTTCCGCCAGATCCAGCGCACCTTCATAGATGGCCCGTCCGGTGATGGCTCCCATGATGCCGGCCCCGGTGGGCGTCCGCGCCACGGCCTTCAGCGCGCGAATGTCTTCCATGCGACTGACTCCGCCGGACGCGATCACCGGTATGCTGGAGGCCTCCGCCAATGCCACGGTCGCTTCCACGTTGACGCCCTGCATCATGCCATCGCGGGCGATGTCCGTGTAGATGATCGCCTCGACGCCAGCGTCGGCGAACTTCCCGGCCAGGTCGATGACATGCAGCGTCGATACCTCGGCCCAGCCGTCGGTGGCCACATAACCGTCTTTCGCATCCAGGCCGACGATGACATGTCCAGGGAACCGGGTACAGGCTTCCTTTACGAACGCTGGATTCTTCACCGCCTGGGTGCCGATAATCACATGACCGACGCCCATGGCAAGGTACTTTTCAATGGTCTCCAGATCGCGGATCCCGCCTCCGATCTGTAGCGGCAGATCCGGACAGGCGCGGGCAATCTCTTCCACTGCCCGGCCATTGACCGGCTCGCCCGCGAACGCCCCGTTCAGGTCCACCAGATGCAGGCGCCGGGCGCCCTGTTGTTGCCACTGGCGGGCCATGTCGGCGGGACTGTCGGAGAAGACGGTGGAGTCTTCCATGCGGCCCTGGCGGAGGCGGACGCATTGGCCGTCTTTCAGGTCTATTGCTGGTATTACTAGCATTTTGTCGGGTTCCGGGTTCAGGTGTTGTGCGTTGTAGCCCGGTCTTGCGGCGGGTGACCCCGCTCAGGAGACGCCCGTGAATCCGTCCCTGGAGGGCTCGGCGCCCGCCATCCATGGCGGTCGACGCTCCTGATCGGGGTCACCCGCCGCAAGACCTGACTGCATCTGTACATTCTTCTGACGGCATCACTCGCAAAGCTCAGCCGTGGCACTCCCCAGCGATGTCGTGTCCGAGGAGCACGACGGCCATGCATGCCGGTGAGGAGCGAGTCTCACACTTTCAACTCCTGCGGTTGCCGTCACCTTCGTCAGAGAAAGCAGTTGGCTTCGCGGCACGGGTAGCCGTCACTTCGTTGGCACGAAAGGCGTCGTCGGGGTGTAGCGGGGCGAGACCCTCGTCCGCCATGGATGGCGGACGCGGAGCGCCCCATGGACGGGTTCAAGCGAGTCTCGACACGCTACACCCCGACGACGCCTCCCTGCTAAAGAACGTAGCCACTTTTAACCACGCCAGCGCAGGAAATTGCCTAGCAACCGCAACCCTGCATGCTGACTCTTCTCGGGGTGAAACTGCACGGCAAACAGATTCTCCCTTGCCATGGCCACCGCAAACGACTGCCCGTATTCAGTGACACCGTATACCTCGGCGTCATCCTCGGGCTCTACGTAATAGCTGTGCACGAAATAGAACCGGCTGCCATCCTCGATACCCTCCCACAACGGGTGCTCGCGCTGACTGACGGTATTCCACCCCATGTGCGGGACCTTCAGCCGGTTTCCTTCGCTGTCCTGTAATTCGCCACTGCCGCCGAAACGTTTCACCTGTCCATGGAATACACCCATGCAGTCCACATGGCCGTTCTCTTCGCTGGAGTCCATCAGGGCCTGCATGCCCACGCAGATGGCCAACACGGGACGGCTCTGTATGGCTTCACGCACGATCTCGTCGACACCCAGGCGGCGGATCTCCGCCATGCAATCGCGGATGGCGCCGACACCGGGGAAGATGATCCGGTCGGCGCCAAGAATGGTGCTGGCGTCGGAGGTGATGACAACACGCACATCCCTGTCCAGGCTTTCAACGGCTTTGGCCACGGAGTGCAGGTTACCCATTCCGTAATCGATGACTGCAACGGTTTTCATGCGATGAGCTCTGGATTGGCCGGAGTCTACAGACTTCCCTTGGTGGATGGCACGACGCCGGCGCTGCGCGGGTCGATTTCCATGGCCATGCGCAACGCCCGACCGAAGGCCTTGAACACGGTCTCGATCTGGTGGTGAGCATTGTGCCCACGCAGAGTGTCAACGTGCAGCGTCACCAGGGCATGGTTGACGAATCCCTGGAAAAACTCGTGAAACAGATCGACATCGAAGCCACCTACGGCGCCGCGTTTGAACGGTACATGGAACTCCAGTCCGGGGCGTCCGGAAAAATCGATGACCACACGCGACAGCGCTTCATCCAGCGGCACATAGGCGTGGCCATAGCGACGGATGCCCTTGCGGTCCAGCGCCTTGTGCACGGCCTGACCCAGAGTGATGCCCAGATCTTCCACCGTATGGTGGGCATCGATCTCCAGATCACCGTCGGCCCGGATATCCAGATCCACCAGGCCATGTCTGGCGACCTGATCCAGCATATGGTCCAGGAACGGCAGACCGGTCTCGCACCGGAGTTCACCGGTACCATCCAGATTCACCGAAACCCGGATCTGCGTTTCCCGGGTATTACGTTCGACTGTGGCCTTGCGCGCTGATTCTGTCATGATGACCGACCTGATGCGGCCCGCTTCAGGCGGGCGTGCGGGAAGAACTGTGCGAAACGGCGCATTATAAAGTAAGGCCGACGCGAAGGCCACGGCCTGTCATTGTTCTTCTCCGCACGGTATGATGACACGATGAAGTGGAAACCCCGGCTCAGCGGCATCTACAACCTCCGGATCGCCCTGCTGGCCTACGTACTGATTCCCGTGACCGTCGTCCTGGCCCTGGCCGGCTCCTGGTCATTGCGCCTGCTTGAAGAGCAGGTCGACCAGCGCATGCAACAGGACATCGAACTGATCGCGCGCGCCATCCGCCTCCCGCTCAGTCATGCCCTGGAACGTGACCGCCCCGGCAGCATCCAGCAGGCACTGGATTCCGCCTTCAGCATCGATGTCGTCTACGGCGCCTATGTCTACGACGAGGACGGGCAGGAAATCGCCCGCAGCGGTCTCCCGGAAGGCACAGTGCGTACATCCGAGGCAGCGGCACTGGCAGCGGCGGGCGACCGGCTTGGCGAGTTTTCACAGGCCGGCGATGAAGTGATTTTCTCCTACTTCGTTCCCCTCACCGACACGGGCGGCCGTATCAGCGGGCTGTTGCAGCTCACCCGACGGGGCAGCGATTTCAGCGACTACATCGCCATGGTCCGTCAGGGCACCGTGCCGGCGCTGGCCGGCGCCCTGCTGCTGGTCATCGCACTGGTGCTGTTCGGCCATCACAGCGCCATCGGCCGCCATCTGCGGCGGATCGCCGGAGATATGACCCGGATCAACGTCGGACAGACCGATCGCCGCCTGCGCGAGGAAGGACCGGCGGAAATGCGGGTGCTGGCTGGCGGCATCAACGACATGCTGGACCGGATCAATGCCTCGCAGAGAGAGATCGCCGAGCGCCAGGCGCATGAAACCGAACTGAAACTGCGGCTGCAGGAGTCGGAAAAACTGGCAGCCATCGGACAACTGGCCTCCGGTATCGCTCATGAACTCGGCACCCCATTGAGTACCGTGGACGGCAAGGCGCAGCAGGCACTGCGCCGTGACGACCTGGACGACAACCTGCGCCGAAGTATGGAGCGGGTGCGGCAGGAAGCCGGGCGCATGGAACGCATCATCCGGCAACTGCTGGATTTCGGCCGCCGCAACCCGCTGACCCGCACCACCATGGACTGCGGCAATCTGCTGCGTTCGGTGGTGGAAAAACTGGAGCACGACATCCGTCAACGCGGAGTGACCGTGGACATTCCGGACAGCCACGGCAGCACACCCTGCATGGTGCGCGTCGATCCGATCCGTTTTGAGCAGGCCCTGAGCAACCTGGTGGCCAATGCCATACAGGCCAGCCAGGGACAGGTCCGTATCCGATGGGAGAGCGGCGAGGATATCACCACCATCACAGTGGAAGACGATGGCGACGGCGTGGCTGAAGCCGATCAGCCTTATCTGTTTGAACCGTTTTTCACCACCAAGGCGGTCGGCGAAGGCACCGGGCTGGGGCTTTCCGTGGCCCATGCCGCCGTCACCGATCACGACGGATACATCGAAGTGGGCCGCAGCGATGCCCTGGGTGGAGCCCGTTTCACCATCGCGCTCCC
>JBNJGU010000222.1:0-4371 GCA_051747985.1 Pseudomonadota bacterium
ATGGCGCACGCCGAGCCCTACATGGAAGTATTCACGGGCGTCTCCAGCGGGGCCCCATCTCCCGCCGGGATCGTGCGATAAGGTGACACCTGAGGCATCAATCCGATGAAGTGGAGTGATCAACCTGAATGTGTCCGAGTGGGTTATGGATCGAGCTGATCACTGGAAGCCTGATCCACCCGGGTGACGAAGTACCGCATGAACCGCGCCATCCGTTCCAGACCGGGCTCCGACACCACTTCGAAGACCTCACCGGTGGTGTGGTACAGCGGCGAGGCCTGCATGGCGGTGACGACGGGCACGCCCAGCTCACGGTAACCACTGCCCTCTCCGCTGGCCATCGTGGACGGCCCTGACACGAAGTTGACCCCGTAGCGTTGCACGCCTTCGTCAATCAGCGAGCGCAGGAAGGGCGCCTGATTGGTGATGCCCGCCACGATCGGTGCTTCCACCGAATCGGCGATGAACTCACGGTAGCCATCCCCGAACAGGCTGCGGGCCGGGGAGAAGTTGCGCTGGGCAATGTGTTCGATATTGAAGGTGAGCACGTTGCTGTCGAACAGGTCGGGGTTCATCGCGACGGCCTGTCGTGGTCCGTGCAGTCCCGGTGTGTGATGTCCGGCGCTGGCAACCAGGACGAGGGTCCGCTCAAGCTCGACTTCCTCGCGCCCGAAGTGACGGGCCATAGCCATCAGTACGGCCAGGCCGTCGGCGTTGTCGCCGGCGCCGTCGAACCAGGCATCATAGTGGGCGTTGAGGACAATGGTCTCCTCGTGGGAGCCGGGTATCACAGCGATGGCATTGCGTGCCTGCAGGCCGCGATGTTCCCTGCTCTGCAAGGACAGAGTCATGGTGACCTCATCCAGAACACCCGCCTTCGCCGCGCGGTTCATCACCTCTTCGAGGAAGCGGCCATCACGGCCGCCAGTATTGAAGCAGGGGCCTCCACAGTTGCTGAAGTCCCGTGCCATTTCGTTGCCAGGCAGGTCCACGATGTTGATCACGGCGACCGCGCCCCGCTCCATCAGGTCGTTGGCGCGGGGAACCACCGTGCCACGTTCGAATACCATATGCCCCTGCGGCGTGACACGCTGCACGGCGATCCTGCCCTCGACGTCGATGTGCGCCAGCTCCGCGGGTGAGCCCGTGCCCACATACACAGCCGGTGCTGTCAGTTCGCCGCCGGGTATCGATGAGGGTGCCAGCGGGATGGCCGTGCTCAACACCACATCACCGGTGCCGACCCCGAAAGCCGTGCTCCCGTTCAGTCGCACTTCCCACTGCTCGGGAAGCCACAGTACGGCGTCGTCATTCTGCGTCAGTACCTGTACGCGGACGTCGTCGATGCCCGCGCTCTGGAACTCCTCGACCACCCAGTCGACGGTCTGCTCCGCCGACGGGAAGCCGGCGACCCGGCCCCACATCTGCGAGCCGCCCAGTTCCCGGCTTTCAAGACTCCGTACAGAGAAGTCGACGATATCGCGCAGATCCTGGACAAGGCGTTCTCCGCGCAGCTCCCCGTATCCGGCCTCGCCTTCGGGCACCAGGGCCGGCACTGGTGGCCGGTCACCAATGATCGCTGGCAGCGAATGTGGAGTCATCTTCGGTGGTAGTGGCAGGCCAAACCATGCATTCGAGGGTTCGGCGAACACCGGGTTCGTGAAGGCTGTGATGAGCGTCAGGGCCATGCCGGCCAGTATGGATCTGTCTGTCGGGTGCATAAAGGATGTTCCTGATTGTTCTCAGTCGTCTGTTTCGATACGTATTTCCGAAAGCCAGTCGCGGTCCCCGATGAGTTCGCCGTCGCCCGCTGGCATTCCATTCAGCGACAGTATATGCGCTGTCAATGCGGTCACCTGGGCGTTGCCCAGGCTGCCTGGCTGATCCATCGGCATGGTGGTCGCGATGCGGTCGTACAGTGCGTACAGGGACTGTCCGCTCCAGACCGTATCAAACAGTCGGCCGGAGAATTCCTGATTGCTGTGGCATCGGGCACAGTGCTGCGCGTACAGGGCTTCGCCCCGTTGTGCCTGTTCCGAGGTGTAGAGACCATCCAGTGTTGAATCCGGGGCTCCGTCGGAGCACCCGGTCAGCACGGCGGTCAGAATCCATGTGCGAGCCTTCATGACTGGGTCATGGCCCTTCCGGATGATTGAACTGCAATGGTGGCGGGCAGCTCTCGCCCCGCGCATCGCCGCGTACCCAGTCGGCCAGGGCCTGCCGCTCCGGGTCGTCCGCCGAGAACCAGCGGCGTCCGCCGTTGTGCATAAGGTCGCCGCCGGCATCGGGATGCAGGGGCTTGTGCAGGAAGCGGCTGTTCTCCGGGTGACCGGGATCAATCAGGTACATCAGGTCCGTCAGTGCCTGGCGCGACTGCGCTTCGGTCCAGTAACCGTCAGCCGGAGGTGGTACGGCAAACTCGCCGCTGTGGCATTCCGCACAGGGCATGGCATTGTCGATCGGGTTGACGAAGACCGGCTGTACGCAGTGGCGGAAGAAGGCGAAATCCACCTCCACGTCTTCCGTCGCGGGCGCCGCGCCGGGAGAGCCTTCGGCGATCCAGCCGGCAATGGCGCGGTATTCACTGTGCTCCGCTGAATCCCAGAAAATGCCACCCGAATGCCGTCGACCGCCTTCCCCGGGTGCCAGTGGCGCCATGAGCAGCCGGCTGCTGTCCGGGTCGCCCGGATTCACCAGGGAGGCCACAGTCTCGAAGTTGCGGCGGGACTGCTCCTCGTTCCAGTACACCTCGCCGTTTTCTTCCATGGGCGTCTCAAGCTGCAGTGGTGCCGTCGCCTGCCCGGTGTGACAGGCGATGCAGGCTGTGTCAGACCCGACAAAGCCGCCACGCGGGCGCAGGAATACCGGTTCCACGGCTTCCCGGTAATAGGTGAAATCCAGGCCCCCGGTCGGATCGGGGGCGGACTCGCTCTGCTGCGTTGTGGAGGTGCCTGTGTCCGGCTCGCTGCAGGCGGCCAGCAGAGTCGTCAGAAACAGTGTCGCAAGTGTCTTCAATACCGGGCTCATTGCTGTTCCCCCGTCCAGTCCTGCGGGAATATGGCGGTGAAAATCCGTTTCGGTGACTGGCCGACCGGGAAACGCTCGACCACTTCCTGTGCCTGCACATCCACCACCGCCGTCTCGTTGTGGCTGGCCACGCCCACCCAGATATGGCGGCTGTCGGGCGTGGCTGTCAGCCAGGCCGGATTGCCGATGTGGACGCGCCCCAGGTACTCGTAATCCGGCAGCGACCAGCCATAGATATGCGAGGTCGCCCGGCTGGAGTGCCAGACCTGGGACTGGTCGGGCAGCACCACGATACCGTGACTGGGGGCGCTCTGGATGCCGTCCGCGGTCTGGTCCGAGCGTTGCCACGCGTCCTCTGGAGGGCTGATGCGGTTCAGTACCTCCTGCGTTTCCCAGTCAAATTCCCAGAAACCGTGCCAGCCACCCACATTGACCAGCATGGTCCGGGTCGAGCCATCCGGATTGGTGGTGAAGGCAATGGGCCGCACTCCGCCGGTGAATGGATTCTGCGTATAGTCGATGGATCGCTCCCAGAGAACCTCGTCGGTTTCGGTATCGATGGCGATGACTTCACTGGCACCGATCATGCCTCCCACCACGTGCCGGCCGTCCGGTGTCACGAAGGTGTTGTGAACCCCGCCTCCGGTCTCGATGTCACGGATCACTTCATGGGTATCCATGTCGATGACCTGGATGAGCGGTTCGGCGATGATGGCCACGTAGATCTTGCGGGCCCGTTTGCTGGCAGACAGGTTGTGCGGGCCATTGGCCAGCGGGATCTGTTCGACGATCTCCAGTGTACGGGTATCCACCACATCGACGGTCTGGTCGTACTCGTTGGTGATGTAGTAGAAGTCGCCGTCGGCGTGCATCGTTGCCCCGTGGTTATGGGGCAGGCCGTTGACGTGCCCGACCTGCTCCATGGTGGCGGGGTCGAAGATATGGATGTCCGTACCGGCGGAGTTGGTCTGCACGATGCGTACGGGCCTGTCGGTCATCGGTCCTTCGACCGTGTCGGCATGGTAGGTCTGGGCGGCTGCCGGCAGGCAGGCCAGTGCTGGCAGCAGGGCGCTTCCCAGCAGCATCAGGGCTCTCATGGGGACCTCCGGAGTTCAGTGTGCTGAACGGTCATTGTAATTATGGTTCAGGGTCCTTGCTGTTATTGAACATATCACCGGAGTGTTGGCTGCGCAACGGGGCTATCAGTCATCATCGGGGAGTTGCTTCGTAGTGCCGAGCCCGCGAGGCGAAAGGGTCCGTCAGAAGACGCCCGTGTATACATCCCTGTAGGGCTTGGCGTCCGCCATCCCTGGCGGCCGACACTTCTGACGGACCCTTTCGCCT
>JBNJGU010000223.1:0-4343 GCA_051747985.1 Pseudomonadota bacterium
AGCGGCGCCATGGGAGCAACGATGGCCTGTCGCCGATCGAGTATGAAAAGCTCTATTTCGAGAAGCTGTCAGGTGTCTAGGAAACTAGGGGCTTGCCAGACTGCTGATCACGCTGTACCTGGTCAGTCACGGCTTACTGACGAAGCCTTCCCTCTACCTTTCCGATTTTTTCGAGCGCAATCGTGCGCATTACTATGACGCGCTGATGCGAGTGCGGGTTTCCAATGACATCAGCCATTGGGTGCGTTTCTTTCTTACCGGGGTGACCGAAACAGCCGATAAAGGACGCAGCGTTTTCAGTGAAATACTGGAACTGCGAAATCAGGCAGAGCAATCTGTTCTGAGTCTGGGTCGGCGGGCGGCCAATGCCAGACAGGTGGTCAACCTCCTGTATCGGCAACCAATGGTCACCGCCGGGCAGGTCGAGACCGCCGTCGGGGTGAGCACACCTACCGCCAACAAGCTGATTCGCGAATTGATAAACCTGGGTATTCTCAAGGAAGTGACTGGCCAGCAAAGGGGTAGAATGTACGCATTCGAATCTTATCTAAAGCTGTTTTTTAGTTAACTTTAGTAGATTAAAATTAACTAAGAATGGAGTTTAGTTAATTCTGGTTAAAGTCCATACACCACCAGCCCTTTCACAACGGTCCCAACGGACAGTTGGCTAACCGCGCACATCCCAACTAATACCTCTACAACAGCAGGAAACTCCCAGCAAAGAGAGTTGATCAACATAATCCAATGGATTATTCTTCAAGACAAATACTGCAGCGGCACTACTATAGTACCTTCGCCAAGCTCGTGCGCCAGCTACGGGAAACCTGTACGGGGAGACTACAATGAGTACCGCATTCGAAAGCATCAGCCAGGGCCTGAAAGAAGCCATCGATTTCGCTGATGGCCGGCAGGGCAAAGCCGTTGTCCACCATCTCGAGGCCCCGGACATCAAGCGTATCCGCACCGATATCGGCATGACGCAGACACAGTTCGCCGCCACCTTCGGTATCAGCGTCAGCACCCTCCGTCACTGGGAGCGCGGAGATCGCACACCCCACGGTCCGGCACTGACATTGTTGAACGTGCTGGCCAGGGAGCCCCGGGCGGTGATGCGGGCTCTGTCCGGTGATACATCAGCCTGAACGCGATGCACCAATAGTTGTCTCCGCCACACACAGCCTGATCCGCCCGGAAAACCGGAGCGGTTATAGTTGGACAGTTCCAATCCCCTTGGTTGCATGTCGGCATACTGCTATAGTTTCCAGTTACTACCCCGGTGGCTTCGCTGCCGGTCGCGGGGCCTCTTCGGAGACCCCTGCTTTTTCCCTCCGCCTCGATAGAGAGCGCCAACACGTCTTCGGGACGTGCATTGATATATACGGGAAGCGGCATTCTGGTCACACGGTCATGTTCACCGATAAAGCCGCCACTGTTGCGATCGTTCTTCCTGTCAGTCTCGAACGATCGCCAACCTCTCAATATGGGCATCCATCCCGGCGCTGACACGCTCATCAATCGGCAGCTCTTCCTTTGCCTGCCCCCAACTATCCATGAAGGCTTCAACCGTCTGGCGGGCCGTCCTGATGACGAGAGTTTCCGGCAAGTGCGCCTTCCCTGCGAGATAGGCGAGCTCATTGATGGAGAGCTCTCGCATTTTCTTTGTACGCGCGTATTTCAGCGCAGCCGTTTCGTCACGAATATAGGCGATTGTAGAGACGAAATCGTAGGCGGGCGCGAGAACCGGCCGCCGACCGTCCGGGTAGATGAGCGACCAGTTCTTGAGGTGCATATCGGCATTGCCGATCAATGTGTTGAATACCAGGCGGCGGATGAATTCGGCAATGTCTTCCTCACCGGTCTCGATGCCGAGGACCGAAGCAATGTTCCGATAGCTGGCCGCCCCGTATTTCTCCTCCGGGAAAACCGAGAAAATCTGCGCGAAATCTTCCATATGCACCGGAGTACCATCCGCCATTCGGTCAAAGCGCTTGACGGCGAGTGCCTTCTTCTCATCGAGTTGATCGATGCCTTCCGGAAGGTTCCCTATCGAGTCCACATCGATAAGCTGTACGTCCGGCACATTCATCCCGAGACGGCCGGCAAACCGCATCATGGCATATTCATTCTCCGGAACACGCCGATAGTGAGCCGAAGGCAGCTTTACGATCCAGTCTCCCCCGATTCCCTGAGCCGGGATTGTAAGACCACCGGTACTTTCCCTGACGGCCGATAGCTTCAGTTGCACGCCGGCCAGAGAAAATCGCAAGGCACTCTCCCGGTTGGATGTAGCCGCTTCCCCGGCCTCTTTTCCATCCCTGCCGGGAGGCCATTCCTGCCCTTCCGCCGGCCGCACCGTCACGGCTCCCGGCAAATCCTGCCCCAGAACCCATAACAGGAAGAAATCCCGCTTGGGGTTCACCCCGGCGCGTTCCGCCAGGTACTCCCGCATGGGACCTTCCGGGAGCATATTCGCAAAGAACGGCGGGACGCGAGTCTGATAGGTGCGGAAATCGGTGATGAGTTCACCAAAACTGTCCTTGTAGGAGAGGCTGAGCAGCGGCCGCTGAGGGTCATCAATATAATCCTGCCGAAAAGCAAAGAGCGTGCGATCCCCCTGGATATGAGTCAGGGTGCCTATCACTTTTCCGTACAGCATCACATCGAGGACGGTGACATCAGGCATCTCCTTCCTCCTCCAGACTATAGGCTGGCCGCCTCTGTCCTGATGGAGCGCCCTTCAGCAATGCCTCGACGGCCGGAACCAGGCGCCGGGGTATGACGGTGACCTCAAGCCCGAGGGAACGAGCCAACTCAACCAGGCTTGAGAGCTTCATATCGACCGCACCGCTCTCGATTTTGGAGATATGGCTCTGGGGAATGCCGGCCTTCTCACTCAACCCGCGTTGCGTCAGCCCCCTCTCCTTGCGAGCTTTCTTCAATGCCTCGATGATGTCTTCCGTCGCATGCGGCATTATATGCTCCAGCTAATAATATAAATTTTTTATATATTGGAGCATATCATGCTTTGATGGCAACGCAATCCGGACGCTCGACACGATCAAGACGGAGCGGATTGAAGCTCCAACCACACAGCTTCCTGCTCCAGCGCCAGGCCATGCGCTTTCATCTGCTTTAGCAGATCGATCAGCCCGGTGTCCGGACAGTGCGCCCTGAGGTAGCTTTCAGCGGCCAGCCAGGTATCCAGCTGTGTTGTCCACAGTCCGCTGTGGCCGTACCGGCGCAGTTTCCCGGCCCACCGCGGCATCAACCAGAAATGCGGTGCAGGGTCCAGCAACTGGTGCAGGCGGCAGTAATTGCTCAGGCCCACCCCGTCATAGTCGGAGAAGAATACCAGCGCACCACCGATTTCGAGGCGTTGCAGCCAGCCCAGCAATGCGCCGGATAGCTGGCCCCGGTAATAGATCACTGTAGCTGATGCATCGGGCAACCAGTCGACCCGGTCGAAGAGGGCCTGGTTCTCGACCAGCCACAGTGATCCCGGGCATTGCCAGTCACCGCTCAGGCTCACATCCAGCGCCGCGGCGCCCTGTACCCGGGTCTGCTCGCCCAGGGGGAGCCGTTCACCCTGCTGACTGTGCCAGGTGACATCCGGGCTGGTGGCCTTCAGCAGTACATAGTCGTGCTCATGGCCATGATGGCCGCCCTTGCTGTCCCGGAACTGACCGATGTGCCCGGCTCTCACCGGTTGGTCCACGGGTGCCGCGCTTCCGTCGGGCGAATGGTGGCGCCAGTGCTGCTCCACCACGGCCGGCTGGACGACACGGTAGACAATACCCCGCCCCGCCCGCTGCAGCGCAATCGCTCCGGTGCGGCGGGCAAAGTCGTCCGCGGCGCGGCGCTGCGCCGCGGTCAGACTGGAACCGGGAAGCACACCGCCTTCCGCCCGGTGCAGCTTTGCCAGAGCCGCTGCCAGGGACTTGCTCATGCGTCCGCCTCAATCGGTTCCAGAATCTGCCAGCTCTTCCGGCTGATGTGATTCCTGCCATCCCGGTTCAGTATGGGCACACAATAGCGTGCCGTGGTCAGTGGCGCCGGCGAGGCGAAAATCAGGGCAAATCCGAAGTCGCTGGCGGTCTCGATCAGACTGCGCTGGTTGTGCGCATCCAGCGACAGCGCCTCATCCAGATAGCACAGCGTCCGCACCGGGTGCCGCTTGTCCTGCATAAGATGGAGCATGGCCAGGCCGGTGACCAGTTTGGCCATCAGGACGGTGCCATTGGAGGCGGCGCTGTCGATGTCATCGAACTCCTCGGCAGGCTGGTCGACCTTGCCCACGACAAAGACCAGGCGGAACAGGTCAGCCACTTTCAGGCCCTGCCGGG
>JBNJGU010000224.1:0-4330 GCA_051747985.1 Pseudomonadota bacterium
CAACCCACTGGAGTACGGCCAGGAAGATGACCCCAATGTACCGGACAGAACCCTGACCCCTCCCGGTGCCCGGAATTTCACCTATACGGCACCGGATGGGCGCTATGATATTCTCGGTACCGACCGGGAGACGGGAGAGGAACTGTCGTATCCTTCTCCGATTGCACTGTCCGCCGACGGCACTCCCTTTGAAGTGGGTCAGCAGACTTCCGGCTTCGCGCATCTGGGTGGCGATGGCACGCCGACAGCCTATTTTTCTTCGTCTCTGATTCCCGAACTGGAGACCCATTCGTTCAACGCAATCGGGCGCTATGACCTGAATGACTACGCCACGGCATTCGGCGAATTCAAGTTCGTCCGCTCGGAAGCCGTCAACCCGCGCAGCTCGTCGTATACCACAGTGCTGGAACTGAGCCTTGACAACCCGTTCATTCCAGACGCTTTCAATGACTACCTGTCGACCATCGAAGACCCTTCGATCAACCTGGCCCGTGACGACCTCGAGATGCGTTCGCTGAACGACAATACCCGGGATACCACCCGTTTCGTTGCGGGACTTCGTGGCGACCTCACCGGCTGGCTGCGTTACGAGGCATCGGCCAACTATGGCGTCACCGATCTGACGGCAAAGCTGACAAACCAGCGCCTTGAGGACCGCTACTTCGCGTCCCTGGATGCAGTGATCGACCCGACCACCGGTGAACCCACCTGCCGATCCAACCTGGACCCGTCGGCGGTTCCGCCCAACGACCCCGTGGTATCTCCCTGGAATCCCGACGTCTGGGGCGACTCGGCCAACATGACCTTTACGCCGGGCGCCAACAGTGGTTGTGTACCTTTCAATCCTTTCCTGGATGGTACGCAATACTACTTTGCGCCCGGTGTGATCAATCCCGACGACCCCAACGGCCAGGCCCAGGCATTCATAACGAACGCGGGTGTGCCGATAGTGAATACCGGTGAAGCGGAGCAGACCATATACAACGCCTTCATTTCGGGTGACAGCTCCGGCATGGGACTGGAACTGCCTGGCGGGCCCGTGGACTTCGTCCTGGGTGGTGAGTACCGCGAGGAGAAAGTCTCCAACACGCCATCCACGATCCGGAGCAACCCCAACGGTCTGACACCACTCGACTTTGTCCGGCCCAGCAGCTCCTCCTATGACGTTTCCGAGGCCTTCATGGAAGTATCGGCGCCGATTTTCGAGGATACCGCTCCCCTGCTACAGGGCCTGCGGCTGGATGGTGCCTTCCGGTTTTCCGATTGGTCCACCATCGGACAGACCACTGCCTACAGCGTCGGCCTGAACTGGACATTGAATGACAGTGTCATCATTCGAGGGTCCATTGGCGAATCGGTACGGGCGCCGAACCTGGCCGAACTGTTCGAGCCGGAAAACCAGGCTTCATTCAGGCCAGAGGACCCGTGCGAGGCGGCCAACCTGCCGTTCCAGAGCGACAACACGGTCGCCAACTGCACCGCCGAGCTTTCGGCCCTGGGGCTGGATCCGAACGGCTTCGTTTCGTCCTCGCCGGTGGGCCGTCCCGGGGTGCGTGGGGGTAATCCGGACCTGCAGGAAGAGACCAGCAACACGCAGACCATCGGTCTCGTCTATACGCCGGAATGGGCTTCCGGTCTCACTGCCGCGGTGGACTGGTGGGAAATCGACATGTCACAGGGCGTGCTCTATCCGAGTGACGACGAAATCGTGGAAAGGTGTTACGACCAGCCGTCGACGGACAACGCATTCTGCGACCTGTTCAGTCGTTCTCCCGACGGTGCGCTGGTAGGGATCATTGTTGACCTCGAGCAACGCCCCGTCAATGTCAGCAACCTGTACACGTCCGGTGTCGATTTCAGCGTGAACTACCCCGTTGACCTCCGCGATATGGGAACACTGTCACTGTCGCTCAATGGAGCCTATCTCGATTCACTGAGAACACAACCCACGGTGGAGCCGAGACAGGTCGAGGAAGTGGGCATGGACAGCACACTGCTGGGACAACAGGCACCCGAGTGGGTGGCCAACCTGAACGCGAACTGGATGCGGGGTCCTCTGTCTTTGAACTACCGGTTCCGCTATCAGAGTGCGCTCAACATCTTCCAGGACGAAGAGATTGCCCGTCAGCCGGACATCTCCGATTTCCTGCAGACGGACCCGCTGATGGTGCACGATATCCAGGGCAGTTACACCATGAACAACGGACTGGAGGTGTACGGCGGTATCAACAACTTCACCAAGCAGGAGCCCGATCCCACCTATCTGAATCTGCCGGTGGGGCCGAGGGGACGGGTTGTCTATCTGGGACTGTCGGCGGATTTCCAGAGCCTGACCGGCCTGAATCCGTTTCGATGAACAACGCTGACCGAGTATATAATGGTTGACCATGCAGCAACCAGAATCGCTCAGTAGCCATGAAATCATCAACCGTCTGCGCATCAAGGTGGCCCGTAACCCGGGCGACCTTGATGCCGGACTGATGCTGGGTTCGGCCCTCTACAAGGCGGGTCATTATGCCGATTCTGGCGCCGCTTTCCGCTCCCTTCTGCTTCATCACCCCGACCACCCCCGGATATTGTTGCTGCTGGCAAGGTCCCTCGCACGGTCCGGTCAAAGCGTGGATGCACTTCAGGTCCTGAACCGCGCCCGACAGGTAAGCCCGGACAATCCCCAGGTATGGCAGATCGCCGCGGCCCTGGCCTCGGATATCAGGGACTGGTCCGAACTGTTGCGCATCGCGCGCGACTGGACGACAAGGCACCCCGGTTCCCTAGAGGCCTGGCAGGCACTGTCCCGCGCTCATTTTGAGGAGTCGCGATTCAGTGAAGCCATCACGGCGTACGATCGAGTGCTCAAACTGGAGCCGGGTAACCCATCCTGCCTGATCGGCGCGGCGCGCCTCGCCATTGCGGCGCACCAGTACGAACAGGCGCGGCACCATCTCCAGACTGCACAGGAAATCTCGCCGGACTCCGCGGAACTGCTGTACACGCTGGCCCGCCTGCACCACCTGACCGGGGAACTGGAGACCGCCGAAGACTTCTGTCGACGCGCCATCGCCGCCCGACCCGGATTTGCAACGGCCTATGTGGAACTGGGCGCATTGTGTGAAGGCAGGCTGGACGATGCGGAAATCGTTGCGATCAGTCAGCTGTTCAATGACCAGACGGTGCATCCGGAGTACCGGGTCATGCTCGGATTCACACTGGGAGATGCGCTGGATCGCCGCAATGAATGCGACCAGGCATTTGCCGCCTGGGACCGGGGCAATGAGATCAACCGGAGTCTCTCGGAGCAGGAAGGATTCGTCTATCAGCCCGAGCTGATCGAAAGTGAACTGGCACTGCTTCCTGGCGTATTTGAAGATCTGGAAATCGAACTGCACGGCCGGGATTCCGGCTACCCGAGACCGGTCTTTGTGCTGGGCATGCCGCGTTCCGGCACCACGTTGATCGAATCGATCCTGGCGTCCCATTCCACCGTCCATGGCGCGGGGGAACTGCCAACGCTGTACGACATCCACGAGGAGCTGATGGAGGTGGCACGGGGCCAGGGCGTCGAAGCGGCTCGTGAAATGGTGCGCAGTGAGGCAGCTGGTTGGCGGGAACGCTATCTGGCGGCGATGCCATCCGTAGAGGGAAGGACCCGTGTGGTGGACAAGCAGCCGCTGAATTTCCGATCGATCGGCCTGATCCGTCTGCTGTTCCCGGAGTCACCGATCCTCTACACGCGACGCCAGCCCATGGATGTCGGCTTCTCCATCTACCGGCACAAATTCTCCAAGAACTGGCCATGCGCGCACCGCCTGGCCGACATCGGTCACTACCACGGCATCCATGACCGGATCGTTGCATACTGGCAGGCCCACCATGGCGGGTCCATCCATGTTGTCGACCATGCGTCACTGGTGGCGGATCCGGAAAGCACAATACGCGAACTGCTGGCGTTTGCGGAACTCCCTTTCGAAACGGCCTGCCTTTCCCCGCACAAGACCCGGCGCCCCGTCGCCACGTTCAGCGCGGTACAGGTCCAACAACCGGTATCGGCCGAGTACACCAACCGTGCCGCCCGTTACAAAACCAGGCTCGTCCCGCTTCGGGAGGCACTGCGGAAAGCCGGCACTGATGTCCCGGACGACGGGCCGCGTTGATGTAACAGAAGCCGACTGCCTCCGAGTCAGCCAGCACTGTCAAATGAGATTTCCCTGTCACAGGCGGCCACCAGCGCCGGGTTGTGCGTGACCAGCACAATGGTACTCACGGATTTTCGCAGCCGGTGCAGGATGCTGATGGCCTGCTCGCTGCCCAGATTGGCAAAAGCCTCGTCCAG
>JBNJGU010000225.1:0-4236 GCA_051747985.1 Pseudomonadota bacterium
CAGCCGCGCCAGGTCATCGTCATGAACGGAGCGGCACTGCTCCAGTATCGGTTTCCATTGATTGCACAACCAGACGCTTGACAGTGTGCCGGCCGCCACCACGGCCAATGCAGCGATCCAGAGCAGGGGGCCGGTCAGCGACGAAACCGCCAGACCGGCCAGCAGAACAAGGGCGGTCAGCTGTGTACCCAGCAGACGCGCCGTCCAGGAAACCGACGGGAAGCGCGATGGACGCTGACCATCACGTATGCGTTGATAGCATTGTTCGGCGCGTTCCACGCAGGCTTCGTCCGGCGCCACTCTGACGGACTGGAATCCCTGCAACCGACCGTTTTCCATGACGGGCGTGATGTAGGCATCCACCCAGTAATGGTCGCCGTTCTTCACACGGTTCTTGACCATGCCCATCCAGGGTTTGCCCTGCCTGATGGTATCCCACAGGTTCCTGAATACCGGCTTGGGCATATCGGGATGACGCACGATGTTGTGGGGCGAGCCCTCCAGTTCGTCTCTGGAGTAGCCGGAAATATCGGTGAATTCGCGGTTGGCATACAGAATGCGTCCGCCCGTGTTGGTGGTGGAGACGAGTCGCTCGGAGGGCTTGAACAGCCGCCGCTTTCCGGTAGTACCTGCCATGTGCTTTCCCGTTTGAAGATCTGAATGTACTGGCCGGGGTAACGGCAGCCTGACAGCGTTCTTGAGGCACCGTGATCAATCAGGGCGGGTGTGTCGGTGGCGGCAGAAATCCAGGGTCTCCGCCGCCGGGGCGGGTCGGTGGCAGAAATAGCCCTGGACCTGATCGCAGTGCTGCTCCCGCAGGAAGTCCAGCTGCTCGCGTGTCTCGACGCCTTCCGCGACCACACCGAGCCCGAGTGTATGGCCCATGGTGATGATGGCCTGCACAATGGCGCGGTCCCTCCGGCTCTCGCTCAGCTCCGCCACGAAGGTGCGGTCGATCTTGAGGGTATCCAGCGGATAGTTCTTGAGCTGACCGAGCGAGGAGTAGCCGGTGCCGAAGTCATCGAGCGCCAGGTGTACGCCAAGATCCCGGATCCGGTGCATGACCTGTATGGCCCTTCGGGTATCGCGCATGACGGTACTTTCGGTGATCTCCAGCTCCAGGCGCTCCGCCGGGAAACCGGAATCCTCCAGGGCGCGGGTCACCACGGTCAGCAGTTCCGGATCACTGAACTGTCGCGCCGACAGGTTGACGGACAACGCCGGTGGGGCGCCGGGCTCCCGAGCCCAGCCGGAAAGTTGCCCGCAGGCCTGTTGCAGTACCCAGGCACCGATCTCCAGGATCAGACCGGATTCCTCGGCGACAGGGATGAACGACGCCGGAGGCACGGATCCGAGTTCCGGACTGTTCCAGCGCAGTAATGCCTCGACACCCAGGATGGAAAGTCCATCCACCGAAAGTCGGGCCTGATAGTGGACGGACAGTTCCTTACGGGCCAACGCTCCCCGCAACAACCGTTCCATGCGGATGCGTTGACGGTTGCGGCGATTGATCTCCTCCAGAAAAAACTGCGCGTTGTTGCGGCCCTCGTCCTTGGCGACGTACATGGCGGAGTCGGCATGTTGCATCAGCGTTTCCGCGTCCGTGGCATCACGTCCGTAGAAGCTGATCCCGATGCTGGCGCTGATGTCGTAGGCATGGCCGCTGACCTGCAACGGGGTGTCAAAGAGCCGCAGCAGCTTGGTGGCGATCTGTTGCGCCTGCAGGGGACTTTTCAGGTGATGCAACAACACCACGAACTCATCGCCGCCCAGTCTTGCCACCACGTCACTGTCCCGGAGAGGCTGCCGCAGGCGTTCGGCCACGTCCTTGAGGAGCAGATCCCCGGCATGGTGTCCGTAGGTATCATTGACGGACTTGAAACGGTCCAGATCGATGAAGAGCACGGCAAAGGAGAACTCCGGATAACGGCGCGCGGAGCGGATGGTCTGGTTCAGCAATTCCATGAACATGACCCGATTGGGCAGGCCGGTCAGGCTGTCGTGCGTGGCCAGGAAACGGATCTGCTCGACGATGCCTTTCTTCTCGGTGATGTCCCTGGAAATCCCGCGATAGCCGACAAAGTGGCCCGAGTCATCCAGGATGGGTTCACCGCTGAAGGAGAAGTGGAACTTGACGCCATCGGCGTTCACAAAGTTGAACTCGAAATCCCTGAAGGTCTCATGTCTGAGCTGGGTCGCACGAAGGACCTCCCATCCGGTCTGGTCCGGTTGCAGAAACGGCAGTTCATCCAGCCTCTTGCCGATCATCCGTCGTACCGCGCTGCGATTGGCTTCTCCGACCACATGTCCTTCGTACTTGGTGAAGCGCAGATCCCGGTCCTGCTCCCAGTAAAAGTCCGACGACAGGCCGGTCAGGCTGCGGAATCTGGCCTCGCTCTCGCGGATCTGCTGCTCGGCCTGCTGTCGCTCCCGCTCGCTGGCGAAACTGTCGAGTGCATAGGAGACATTCTCGGTCATGCTCTCCAGCAGTCGGACGATTTCCGGATCGAAGGCATCCCTTTCACCGGCATAGAACAGGAGCAGGGCCACCAGCCTGCCTCGCTCACGGATCGGAAAGGCGGCTGCTGAATGGAGATGGAACTCCCGTGCGTAATCAGCCCAGTGCCGCAGGCGAGGATCCGCCTGAAAGTCATTGCTGATGACCGGTTGCCCGCTGCGCCAGGCCTGCCCGGAAATGCCGCCACCGGCGCTGGCGTCCGACCGTATCGAAATGGACGCTCGAGGCAACCGGTCCGTGGTCATGCCGGCGCGTGCCCGGGCACGCAGTCGGCCCGATTCATCCGGCGCCACGATGGCCGCGATGTGAAATCGTCCACCTTTTATGGCGGCATTACAGACGTTCTCGAACAATGAACTGACGGAGTCGGCACGGAGAATGGCCGCATTGGTCTCGCTCAAAGCCGAGAACATCTGTTGCAGGCGTTCCGAACGCGCTTCCATCAGACGTCGCCGGGTGATATCCCGGCTGGAGCCGATGATGACCCAGCGACCATCGATCATGGCCGCGCGGCTATGGACTTCGACGAAGACCGGTTCTCCCTCCGGCGAGGTCACTTCCCTGACCATACGGCTGCTGCGACCCTCTTCGATCAGGCTCGCGTAGCGGGCGCGCAGCTCGTCGGCCGGAATGCCGATCATATCGATCGGCCCGCGTTGGAGGAGTTGATCGCGGCTCAGTCCCGAGGCGTCACAGGCTGTCTGGTTCACGTCAGTGAATTTCAACGTGACCGGATCGACCAGGTAGATCATGTCCGTGGAGGTGTCGATGGCGGCGCGGAAACGTTGCAGTCGGGTGGCATCTTCATGTTGTCCGGTGATATCACTGGCGCAGCAGTGATAGCCGCGGAAGCGGTCGTGCCGGTCGAATTCCGGGGTGCCGCTGATACAGAGAAATCGTTCCGCGTCAGTCGCGCGCAGCTGGAATACCAGCTGACTGAAAGGTTCCTTCCGGTTGCGCGCCTCATGATATCGACGCTGGTCCTTTCCCGGTACAGGTCTGATGCCGGCCTGGCGCAATGTGTGGCCGGGCAGGCACCGTCGCAGAGGATGTGATGATTCAGCGCGGCGGTTGTGCAGTAATTGTCGGCACTGGCCGCCCGCGGATTCGACCCAGTAGAAATCGGCGGTCAGGGCCAGCAGCTGCCAGAGCTCTTCCCCGACGACCATCCGTGCGCGAAGAGGCGCCTGATGTCCCACGGGGGTGAAAAATCTGTCGGATCGTTGCCTGCTCACGATGCTTCCCTTCCTGGTGCCGCTGTCGTCATTCCCTGTAGTCCGTCGGGCAAGGATCCCGGATCAGTCCTCCCGCAGTCCGTCGCAGCAGGTGTCCAGAATCTCCAGCGCCCGATCGATCTCTTCGGTGCTGACGTTCAGCGGAGGTAACAGTCGCAGTGTATTGCCACCGGCCTTCACCACCAGCATACGCTGCTGCAACAAGGCATCCAACAGCTTCGCGTTGGGTATGACACAATTCAGCCCGATCATCAGGCCCATGCCGGTGTGGCCTGCCAGCACCGACGGGTGGCGCTCCACCAGGCGGTCAAGACCGCTTTGCAGCCGTGCCGAGCGCTCCCGGACCTGTTCCATGAAGCCGGGAGCCATGATTTCGTCCAGCAGGGCATTGCCCACGGCGGTGGCCAGGGGATTGCCTCCGAATGTACTGCCATGCGTGCCCGCCGTCATCGGCGCGGCAACCGCCTCCGTTGCCAGACATGC
>JBNJGU010000226.1:0-4236 GCA_051747985.1 Pseudomonadota bacterium
GGCCATTCCGGCACGGAACTGCAGAGCAACAATTCGCGCCTGGGCGTGCGTGGCAGTGAAGAACTGAGTGACGGCCTGGAGGCGGTCTACCAGTTCGAATACAAGATCGACATCGATGGCGACGACGACAGCACGTTCTCGCGTCGCAACAATTTCCTTGGACTGCAGGGTGGCTGGGGCCGGGTTGTCGGTGGTTACTTCGATACGCCATTGAAGGTCGCGGAAGGCCGGGTCGATCAGTTCAACGATGTACGCGGCGACCTGGGCAAGGTCATCACCGCCCATAATGATCGCCGCTCCAACATGGTGATGTACTCCACGCCGCAACGGGAGATCCCGGTGCGCGGCAGCATCGCCTGGATCAGTAGCGAGGGCGACGGTCGCAGTGACGGAGTTTCCGCTTCCGTGGCCTGGGAGCGCGAGGGCATCTACGTGGCGTTGGGGGCGGACCGGGATGTAGAGGCCGAGGGCACCGATGTGGCGCGTCTGGTATCCGTGTTCACCACGGGCAGCTGGCAGTTCGGCGGACTGGTGGAGACCGCGGACCGGGCGCTGCTGGGCAGCGCCGATGGCTGGATGCTGTCCACCCGCTATCGCATGGATGATCGCTGGTCCTTAAAGGGACAACTGGGCGCTTCGGACATTGTCACGGAAGGTGGCGAGACAATCTCGCTCGGAGTCGATTATACTGCCAGTGACAGCACCACGGCCTACGGTTTCATCACGGGCACGGACAATGATGCCGGGCAGGATGCCGGGTATCTGGGCGTCGGGGTACTGTTCAATTTCTGATCGTTTCACAGGGGATCCGGGTGAAAATTCTTGTCACCGGCGCGGCCGGCTTCATTGGCTACCATCTGGTCAGGCGGCTGCTGGCACGTGGCGACGAGGTGGTGGGGCTGGACAACATCGATGATTATTACGATGTCCGGTTGAAGCTGGGGCGCCTGGCCCAGTGCGGGATCACTCCCCCTCCGGGGGCCGCGGAGGTCCCCTGGGGCCGGATGTTGTCATCCGCCAGTGAACCCGGCTACCGCTTTGTGCGGATGAACCTGGAGGATCGGGAGTCGATGGACACGCTGTTCCGTCGCGAGTCGTTCGATGCGGTCTGCAATCTGGCGGCCCAGGCGGGGGTGCGCTATTCGCTGGAGAACCCGTCGGTCTATGCGGAAACCAATATCGTCGGTTTCCTGAACGTGCTGGAGAGTTGCCGGCATCACGGCGTCAACAATCTCAGCTATGCCTCCAGTTCCTCGGTCTACGGACTGAACCGCCATCAGCCCTATTCGACCCATGATCATGTCAATCATCCGGTCAGCCTGTACGCGGCCAGCAAGAAATCCAATGAACTGATGGCGCACACCTACAGTCATCTGTTCGGCATCGCCACCACGGGATTGCGTTTTTTCACCGTGTACGGGCCATGGGGACGTCCGGACATGGCGCTGTTCCTGTTCACCCGCGCGGCTCTGGCGGGAGAGCCCATCAAAGTGTTCAATCACGGGGAGATGTCGCGGGATTTCACCTATATCGATGATATCGTCGAGGGCCTGGTGCGGGTGATCGACAACCCGGCCACAATCAACGCGGACTGGGACGCGGAAGCGCCGGACCCGGCCTCGTCCTCGGCGCCGTATCGCATCTACAATATCGGCAACGACAATCCGGTGCCCCTGCTGGCGTTCATCGAGGCGCTGGAACAGTCACTGGGGCTCACGATCGAGAAGGACCTGCTGCCCCTGCAGCCCGGCGATGTACCCGACACCTGGGCGGACGCCAGCGACCTGGTGCGGGACATGGGATACCAGCCGGCGACGCCGGTGCAGGAGGGGATCGATCGCTTCGTGGCCTGGTACCGGGATTTCTACAGGGTATGACATGAATCGCAATGACGAGGCGCTGACGGTACGGGACATCACCGAACCGGCCATTGATGACAAATGCGGGCGCTGTGTCAGTTCCATCTGCTGCAATTCGATCAATCAGCCGGTGGAAACGCCGCGCTCCATGCGCGATTTCGACCACCTGCTGTGGCAGGTGTCCCATGAAAACGTCAATGTGTTCCGCGACGCGGACGGCTGGTTCCTGAATATGATCACCCGTTGTCAGCATCTGTTGACGGACGGGAGCTGCGGCATCTACGAGCGGCGCCCCTTCATCTGCCGCGAATACGAGAACGATTTCTGCGAGTTCGATGAGCCGATCCGGGAAGGCGCCGAGCTGTTCTTCGACAGCCACGAGGCGCTGGACCGGTACTGCAGGGACCGTTTCAGGACCTGGGACCGACGCTTTGGCTGATCCGTGGATCAGTCCGCGCCAAAGGAGCGGGTGGCCGGAAACGGATCAAAACGCAGATAGGCCGCGAACAAAGCCACAAAGGCCAGGAACATGATGCCTTCGTGCACGTTGGCCAGAAGGGCGGCGAGGCCGATACCGGCCAGGATGGCGGCCGTGGCATAGAGAATCAGTACTGTCTGTTGACGTGAGTAGCCTTTGGCTATCAGGCGATGATGCAGATGGTCATGAGAGGCCTGAAAGGGTGACTGACCGCGCAGCGGGCGCAGAATCAGCAGACTGACGGTATCCAGCAGGGGCACGGCCAGGAACCATAATGCATAAATCGGAGCGATGAACGCGTTCGTGCCCTGGGACGCATCGATCATCAGCCAGGCGAGCAGAAAGCCCAGCAGCGTGCTGCCGGAGTCGCCGAGATAGACCAGCGCACCGCGCCTGGACAGTATCCGGAAGTTCAGCAGCAGGAAGGCCAGCAACCCCATGAGCAGCAGCTGGTTGAAGTGCAGCATGGGTTCATGGCCGGATGTCACGGCAGCGATGGACAGGAATATCAGGGAGATTGCCACGATGCCGGCGGAAAGGCCATCCAGTCCGTCGCTCATGTTGATGGCGTTGATGACGCCCAGTGCCGCGAATATCGTGAAGGTGATGGACAGCCAGCCGGTCAGCAGGATCGGACCGGTGAAGACCAGGTCGCCCAGCGATTCCAGTCTGAGGTCGGTCAGGCTGATCATCAGCCCGCAGGCGATACCGTGGATGGCGAATCTCAGGGAGACCCGCATCTCGCGCAGGTCATCGATCAGACCGGACAGCAGCACGATGCCGGCCACCGCCAGCAGGATGACGAAGCGGTCCGGCAGTGAAGCGGAGACCAGCGCGATGCAGAGCAGTCCCAGGTAAATGCCCAGACCACCCACCATCGGCGTCGGATCATGATGGTGCTTGCGCCCGCCCGGGTGGTCCAGCAGGCCGACCCGCGATGCGACCGGGTGAAGCAGGAGGAGACTGCCGACGGTGAGCAGGAAGGTCAGTATCAGGTATAAGGCGTGCATCGGGTTTCTCCTCCGTGAGAGTGGAACGGCAGGCGGTGAGAGTGTGGTCCCCGATCCTTCATTCTGTGCGCCGGATTTCAGTCTATCGTATCCGGCGGAGCCGTGCCAGTCGGGTTCCCGTGCTGGCCAATCCGCTCTGGCGGCACAGAATTTTCTGTGCGAAACCGCCCCGAATCCGCTACACTCTTGCGTTTGGCAATAAACAGGAACCGGCATCCGTACCGCCTGTGACAGGGAATGGCAATGGCTGGCTCATGCGACTGAAAAGTATCAAACTGGCGGGCTTCAAGTCCTTCGTGGACCCGACCACCGTCAACTTCCCCGGCAACCTCTGTGCCGTCGTCGGCCCCAACGGGTGCGGCAAGTCCAACATCATCGATGCCGTGCGCTGGGTCATGGGCGAGAGCTCGGCCAGGAACCTGCGTGGCGAGAACATGACGGATGTCATCTTCAACGGCTCCGGCGCCCGCAAACCGGTCGGACAGGCCAGCATTGAACTGATCTTCGACAACAGCGATAACCGTCTGCAGGGCGAGTACGGTCGGTTCACGGAGATTTCCATCAAGCGCAAGGTGGCGCGCGACGGTCAGAACATCTACATGCTCAATGGCGCCAAATGCCGGCGCCGTGACATCACCGACATCTTCCTGGGCACCGGGCTGGGGCCACGCAGCTATTCCATTATCGAGCAGGGCATGGTGTCCCGGCTGATCGAGTCCAAGCCCGAGGAGCTGCGCATCTTCATCGAGGAAGCGGCCGGCATCTCCAAGTACAAGGAACGCCGTCGCGACACCGAGAACCGCATCCGACGCACCCGCGAGAACCTGGAGCGCCTGACCGACATCCGCGAGGAGCTCGAGCGTCAGCTGTCCCACCTCAAGCGTCAGGC
>JBNJGU010000227.1:0-4222 GCA_051747985.1 Pseudomonadota bacterium
CAGCACGGGTTCGTCCCGACCGTCGGTATCGACTCCCTGCCCCGTTACGCCTTCAATCCGGATGCCACGCCAGTGTCCGCCGACGTGCCCATCCTGATCGGCTCCAACCGCCATGAATATGCCTATTTTGGCGCCCGCGACCCGGTGGTCCAGCGTAATGAACTGACCGAGGACGCGCTGCGTGAGCGGGTCCGGCGCATTGCCGGCAACGCGGCCGAGCGCGTGCTGGACGTCTACCGTCGCACCTATCCCGGCGAGTCGCCCAGCTGGCTGTGGATCCTGATGACCAGTGATCGCACCTATCGCTTCGATTCCATCACCATCGCCCAACGGCGGGCCATGGCGGAGGATCAGGCGCCGGTCTGGATGTACCTGTTCGAATGGGAGACACCGGCCAGTGACATGCGGGCCCATCATGCCCTGGAGATCGGCTTCGTGTTCGACAATACCAGCCGGGAACCGGGCATGTCGGGTGGAGGCGATGGCGCCGCGGCCCTGGCGGGGCGGATGAGTGATGCATGGATTTCCTTCGCCCGCAACGGCAACCCGAATACTCCGTCGCTGACCGAATGGCCAGCCTACACGCCCGAGAATCGTCAGACCATGATCTTCAATGCACGCTCACGGGTCGTCAGTGATCCGGATGCGGACGTGCGACGCCTCTGGTCGACGCTGTGAAGGACGCGCTGACAGCACTGCACAGCCGCGTTTCCACGTCCCGGATGACGCAGGAGGAACCGGACCAGGAGACGCTGGACAGCGTCTTCCGCGCGGCGTTGCGCGCCGCCGACCACGCCATGCTGCGCCCATGGCGGTTTCTGGTGATCCGCGGAGAGGCCCGGCGCCGGCTTGGTGGACTGTTCATGGAAACGGTCCGTGACGCACAGCCCGACGCCAGTCAGGCCCTGCTGGAAAAAACCGCCGGAAAAGCACTCCGGGCCCCGGTCATCGTGGTGGCCATCTGCAGTCCGAAACCGCATCCCAAGGTCCCGGTATTCGAACAGGAACTGTCGACCGGAGCCGCCGTACAGAACATGTTGAACGCCGCATTTGCCGTGGATCTCGGTGCCATCTGGCGCACCGGCAGCATGACCGATGCGGCAACGGTACGAAACGGACTGGGACTCGAGGCCGACGAACGCATCATCGGGTTTCTCTACCTCGGTTACAGTGATGCCCCCCGGCGCCCCGTGCCCGACATTGCCATGACGGACCATTTCAGTGAGTGGCCGGAACAGTGAAGGCGCAACAGACCCGGATCATGACGCACACGATATTCAACACGCCCGTGTTGACCCCTCTGCTGCGTCTGCTGGCAATCGGCCTGCTGAAACTGATTCGCTGGCGTTCCATCGGCGAACCACCGGAATGCCGGAAATTTGTCCTGATCGGCGCACCGCATACCAGTAACTGGGATTTTCCCATCATGCTGCTGGTGGTGCTGAAACTGCGACTGCGGCTGTACTGGATGGGCAAGAAAAGCCTGTTCCCTGTCCCGTTCGGCACCCTGATGCGGTGGCTGGGCGGCATACCGATCGACCGCAGTCGCAGTCACAATACCGTCGACCAGATCGTGGAACTGTATCGACGGCAGGACGAGCTGGTGATTCTCGTGCCCCCGGAGGGCACGCGCAGGCGAGTGGAACAATGGAAAACCGGTTTCTACCACATTGCCAACAATGCCGGTGTTCCGATCATGATGGGTTATCTGGATGCGGCGCCACGGGAGGCCGGACTGGCGGACTTCTTTGAGCCGACGGGACATCTGGACAGGGACATGCGCGACATTCGCGCCTTCTATGCGGACAAGACCGGAATCAGACCAGAGAATGCGTGATGGCGGCCGGCTCTTCTTCCCCGCCTTCCCGATCGACGGATTCCCTGTGACCCAGACTGCCCAGCACCGTGCGTAGAACGAACTGTGCATAGGATTCGATGGCCACGCCACGCAGCTGGAATTTCCAGCGTTTCAGATACCACTGTTGCAATAGAGCCGTGGTCTGCGCCGCCAGCAGATCGGCACTGTCCGTGAAACGGAAAAGACCGGATTCCCGACCTTCCAGAAACAGGGCCTTGAGGACTTCGTCGAACTGCAGTTCCATCTGCATCGCTGCATCCCGCTGCTCTCTGGTCAGCCCCTTGGCTTCCAGATAACAGAAGTAATACCACGAATGCATGATGTCATTCATGTAGAGGTCACCATGGATGATGGCACGCAGTCGGGAACAGGGATCGAGATTATGGCTTTCCAGGTCCGCCACGAAGTCATTGATGGTATGCCGCAACACCGCCTCGATCGCCGAGGCAAGCTCGTGCTTGCTGCCGATATAGGCATACAGACCGCCCATGCTGATACCGGTCTCCCGGCTAAGGTCCCGCAGGCTCATGGCCTGGAATCCCTTGGTGTTCGCCAGGCGGAATGTGCACTGGAATATCTTTTCCAGATTGCGCAACGCCGCACGTGCATTCTTGATCTGCATGTGATCGCGGTGCACGTCATAGACCCGGCGCCAGAGGGATTCCCCTTCCAGCGCCCAGGCATCGCGGAAAGCCGAACGCGATGTATCGTACGGCCATCCGCTCAAGGCAGCATTCCCGTCACTGTCCCTGGTTGGCAGATTGATCGATGGCACGGTCATACGCGATCTCTTCCACCGCCTCGAGGTCTTCTTCGGCGACGCTATGGTTCATGCTGGCAACGATGGAAGCCAGCTGGCGCACTTCCTCGTCCACCGACTCGTCACTGGCAATCTCTTCCAGCTCGGCACGGTGCTCGTCGGATACGCTGTGCTCCATATCATGGACCGCCTGTGCCACCGTCTGCAGTCCGGGCGGATTGCCGCTATTGGACGCGATCGCCGACAGGATGTTTTTCTGACCATCGGAGGGGAAATGTTCCAGCTCGGCCACGATATTGGCCACACTGGACACCGCATTCTGAGCGAAAGCCAGCGGAGCCGCCAGGCCCAGAGCGATACCGCCCGCCAGATTTTTCCATGTATTCAACTTCATACAGCTTCCTCCTACAGGATACATCAATCATTGGATAACAGGCGGAGTGTACCCCAGTATCCCCTATCAGAACAGCCCCGGACCCAGGGCTGCCACCACCGCCCCCAGTCCGGACGCGGCACACAGCGCCAGAGAGACACCACGGATGGCGCGGTGAGGCAACCGGTGCATGGTCCGCCGTGCCACCCAGAACCCCAGCAACGTCACCGGCAGCAAAGGCAATGACAGCCACAGGTGTCGAGGACCAAAATGCCCCACCGGCGCCAGGATGACCAGAGAAATCACGCAACTCACCACGAAGAATGCCGCCAGATTGGCGCGGATCAGCCGCGGGTCCTGATGCTGCCACAGCAGTGCCATGGGTGGCCCGCCGATCGAGGTACTGGTGCCCATGAACCCGGACAGGAATCCCGCGGTCACCATGCGCCCCGGCGTCGGATGCCAGCGCAGTGGCGTCAGGCTGACCGCCACGGCAAACAGCACCGAAATACCGATCCACAAGGCCAGCAGGTTCTGGTCCATCCAGAGCAGCAACCCCGCGCCGGCCAGCGATCCGGGAACACGGCCCACCACGGCGGCCTTGAGCCCGGAGATGGAAATCCCCTCCCGGTACGCCACCGCATTGGCCACGGAAAGGGTCAATGCAGCGACCGTGACCGGTGCCGGCACGAAATCAGGATTGATGAAATACAGCACGGGAGCGGCAATGACCGCCAGACCAAACCCGACCGCGGTCTGCACGAATGCGCCGATGAAAACGATGAGGCTGCCAAGCACAATGTCCATGTAAAAGGGCCGGTGCAGAGGAAAGGCGGCATTGTACGCCTCCGGCCCCGGACCTGCCAGCAGGGCCCGGCCCTGTTATACTGCCGGCCATGTATCCTCTGGACTATATAGAACCCGTGTTCCGTCCACCCAGCGAGTGGAAGTCTCTCATCCTGCAGGTCACCAACGGCTGTTCATGGAACCGTTGCACGTTCTGCAACATGTATACGGAGCCCCGGAAGCGGTTTCAACCGAAATCCATCGATGACATCGAAACGGAAGTGCGATCGGTGGTCGAGCGCGGCCTGCCGGTGTACCGGGTGTTCCTCGCCGACGGCGATGCCATGACCCTTTCCGCGCGGCGCCTGCACGCCATCATGGATGTACTGAATCGCTGGCTGCCCCACCGGCCCCGGGTCAGTGCCTACTGCCTGCCGCGCAACCT
>JBNJGU010000228.1:0-4208 GCA_051747985.1 Pseudomonadota bacterium
AGTTCGTGGACGGTGGTACGCTGAGTCATGCATTCAACGGTCGACAGGCATTACGCTGATGAGTGATCAACCCGCAACACCCGGCAGCGCGATTCTGCAGCCCCAACTGGTGACGGACAACGCAAAGCTGAAGCAGCTCTGTCAACGCTGGCGGCAGATGCCTGCGTTGTCCATGGACACCGAATTCATCCGGGTCGACACATTCTATCCGCAGCTGGGCTTGCTGCAGGTCTGTGACGGACAGGGCAGCTATCTGCTTGATCCTCTGGCGCTGACCGAATGGGCCGCCTTTCGTGAACTGCTGGGGAATCCGGACATTCTCAAGGTACTGCACGCCTGTTCCGAGGACCTGCTGGTTTTCCGTGAGTATTTCGATGTCATGCCGGGACCGCTGTTTGATACGCAGAAAGCGGGCGCATTCCTGGGTATGGGATACAGCATCAGTTACCAGAATCTGGTCCGGGAACTGCTCGAAATCGAGGTGGACAAGGGTGAAACGCGTTCAGACTGGTTGCGTCGGCCGCTGAGTGAACAGCAGTTGCACTATGCTGCACTTGATGTGGCGTATCTGCCGGCCATCCACCAGCTGATGAGTGAACGTCTGCGAGAGCGGGAGTTGCTGCAACCATTACTGGATGAAGGCGAGCAGATGCGGGTGCTGGCGTTACAGACCGAGAACGAAAGTGACTGGGACACCCTGTATCTGGGTATGGGCGCCGCCTGGCGTCTGGATCGCGACCAGCTGGCCATACTGCGAGCTCTGGCGCAGTGGCGCGAGAAAGAAGCCCGGCATCTCAATATACCCCGGCCCTGGGTGGCCAGGGACAGTGATCTGATACTGCTGGCGCAGCAGGCTCCCGGGGATGCGCAGACCCTGCGCGGCCTCGGTGATCTGAGTCCGGCGGCCCGAAAGGTCGACAGTGACACCTGGCTTGACCTGATACGGGAAGGGCGGGCGCACCCCATACCGGAAAATGCCGTACCCGTCGGGCAACCGCTGGATCCCGCGCAGCGCAGACTGCTGAAGCAGTGTCAGGCAGCGGTCAGGGAAGTGGCGGCCAGTCAGCGGATGGCCAGCGAACTGCTGGCGCGCAAGAAGCAGCTGACGGCCCTGATCGAGACCGCCAGTCAGGACGACTGGCAGTGGCCAGAGGAGCTGGGTGGTTGGCGTAGACCATTGCTTGAGCCGGTGCTGCTGCCCTTGCTGGAGTCGCTGCGATCGTCACGCGCGTCGGAGACAGTCCCATGAGTGGAACCAGCGCATTGCGACCGGCATTCTGGGAGTTGCCGCTGGCCGATCTCAACCGGAAGGAATGGGAGGCACTCTGCGATGGCTGTGGGCGCTGTTGCATGCTCAAACTGCAGGACGAGGATACCGATGAGGTACTCTACACCCGTGTGGTGTGTCGTTATCTGGACCAGCAGCAATGCCGTTGTACCGAGTACTCTCGTCGACAGGAGCTGGTGCCGGACTGCCTGGTGCTGACCCCGGGGAATCTGGCGGAACTGGACTGGATTCCCGATACCTGCGCCTATAAACTGCGGGAACGGGGCGAACCGCTGCCGCACTGGCATCCGTTGATCAGCGGCTCGCGCCAGGCCATGGAAGAAGAGGGTATCAGTGTGACAGGCAAGGTCGTCTCGGAAGCCCATGTGCCGGAAGACGGAGTCGAGGAACATGTCATCCGCTGGGTGAAGCCGGCATGCTAGGTATCTACGGTTATCTGACCAGCTGGGCCATCTATCTGGCGGCGGGCACGCTCTGCTACGTCCTGTTCCACCGGGCGACCCGCGGGATACGACCCGCGCTGATGGCCAATCTGTTGCGGGCCATCATGATCGCATTGATCTACACGCCCTGGACGGTGGCGCCGGATCAGAACCTGATGGCTCCGGCTGTCATGGTGATCCCGCTCGACATGATCACCATGGGGGCGGACCAGTTTGTGCGCGGTATGGTACCACTGCTGCTGGCCGTGATACTGGCCGTGCTGGGCGCCATCGTGGTCAGCGTTTTCAACCGGGGTCGCTGACGGCCCCGATGGCAGCTATGCGAGGACTCAGTAATCATGCAGTTTAGTGGAACCGATGAGTATGTGGTCACGGACGAGTTGCGGATGGCGGTCAACGCCGCCATTGCATTGCAGAAACCTCTGCTGATCAAGGGCGAGCCAGGGACCGGCAAGACCATGCTGGCCGAGCAGATTGCCGGTGCGCTGGGCCTGGATCTGATCCAGTGGCACATCAAGTCCACGACCAGGGCGCAACAGGGGCTGTATGAATACGATGCCGTTTCCCGTCTGCGTGACTCGCAGCTTGGCGACGACAAAGTGCATGATATCGCCAACTACATCGTCAAGGGTAAGCTCTGGCAGGCATTCGAGGCGGATGAGCCGGTGGTGTTGCTGATCGATGAGATCGACAAGGCCGATATCGAGTTTCCCAACGATCTGCTGCTGGAACTGGACCGGATGGAGTTCCATGTCTACGAAACGCAGCAACATATCAGGGCCCGACATCGTCCTATCGTGATCATCACCAGCAACAATGAGAAAGAGTTGCCCGACGCTTTTCTGCGACGCTGTTTCTTCCACTACATCACCTTCCCGGACCCGCAGACCATGGAAAAGATCGTGGCGGTGCACTATCCTGGCATCAAGAAGGAATTGTTGCATGATGCCATGAACCTGTTCTTCAGGGTTCGCGATGTGCCCGGCCTGAAAAAGAAGCCGTCGACCTCCGAGTTGATCGACTGGTTGAAATTGCTGGTGTCCGACGACATTCCCGAGGATGTATTGAAGAATGCCGATGGCAGCAAGGCCATTCCTCCGCTGTATGGCGCGTTGCTGAAGAATGAACAGGATGTACATCTGATGGAGAAACTGGCCTTCATGCATCGGGCCGCACGCTGATACCGTGATGCCATGCTGATCCGGTTCTTCTACACATTGCGCCGCGAGGGCGTGCCGGCCACGCCGGGTGAACTGTTCTCATTGCTGGAATGCCTGCGCAGGGGGTTCGCCTTCGCGGACATGGAGCAGTTCTATCGTCTGGCACGCCTGTGTCTGGTCAAGGACGAGAAATACTACGATCGATTCGATCGGGCATTTTCGCGCTATTTCAAGGCCCTTGAGGTGCTCGACGACCTGTTCGAGGCCGCCATACCGGAAGACTGGCTGCGCCGGGAATTCGAGAAATCCCTGAGTGAGGAAGAAAGGCGTCGCCTTGAATCGATGGGCGGTCTGGAGGCATTGATGGATGCATTCCGGGAGCGGCTGCGGGAGCAGAAAGCGCGCCATGAAGGTGGCAGCAAATGGATCGGCACTGGTGGCACCTCGCCGTTCGGTGCCTACGGCTACCACCCGGAAGGCATCCGGATCGGTCAACAGGAGGGACGCAACCAACGGGCCGTGAAGGTCTGGGACCGTCGTGAATACCGCGATCTGGATGACAGTGTCGAGCTCGGTACGCGCAACATCAAGATGGCCCTTCGTCGTCTTCGGCAATTCGCCCGCAGTGGTGCCGAAGAGGAACTGGACATCGACGACACCATCAGCTCGACGGCCCGCAAGGGCGGTTGGTTGGACATCCGTATGGTGCCCGAACGGCGTAATGCGGTAAAGGTGCTGTTGTTCTTTGACGTCGGTGGCTCCATGGACCCCTGGGTGCGGGTCTGTGAAGAGCTGTTTTCGGCGGCGCGTACCGAGTTCAAGCATCTGGAGTATTTCTATTTCCATAATTTCGTGTACGAGGCGGTGTGGAAGAAGAGCCGGCGGCGCCACGCCGAAACCACGCCGCTGTTTGACATCCTGCACAAGTACGGCCGTGATTACCGTGTGATCTTCGTGGGGGATGCCAGTATGGCGCCTTATGAGATCACCCATGTTGGTGGTAGTATTGAACACTATAACGAGGAAGCCGGAGCCGTCTGGATGCAGCGTATCCGTGACAATTTCGAGCATCTGGCCTGGATCAACCCGGTACCGCAACAGTACTGGGATCACAGCTATTCGACACGTCTGGTGCGGGAGCTGATCGGGGATTGCATGTATCCGTTGACCGTCAAGGGGCTGGAAGAGGCCATGGTCGAATTGAAGAAATAGGAGAGGATGGAGTATGTACAAGGCACCTGCACTGGAAAATACGCCTGATCTGGATCCGTCCCGTTTTCCCACGGTTCCGGCGCTTTTTGATCATATATTCTCTCA
>JBNJGU010000229.1:0-4191 GCA_051747985.1 Pseudomonadota bacterium
CAGCGCTTCTATCTGTATCTGTCTGACCCGTTCACGGGTCAGGCCGATATGACGTCCCACCTCTTCCAGGGTGGCGGGTTCATATTGGTAAAAGCCGAATCGTCGCACTAGCACATCCTGTTGACGTCGGCTCAGCAGGGATAACCAGCGCCGTATGGTCAGGCACATACGTTCGTCCACCACGCTGTTCTCAACGCAATCCATGGTCCCGTCACCGAATATGCCGTCTTCGGGACCAGGCAGATCATCCGGCTCCAGCATCGGGACCGCCAGGCTGGCCGACTCCGCGCCCAGCCCTCCCTCATGCAACCCCGCCAGGCGATTCACCTGCCCCACTGACTTGCCGATCTCGTCCGCCACATCCCTGACCCGGACGGAATGACCGCGGCGATGCTGCAAGCGACTACGCGATTGCAGGCAGGTATTGACCTCTTTCAGTACATGAATCGGCAGACGCACCGTGCGCGACTGATTCATGACACATCGTTCCACGGCCTGTCGGATCCACCATGTCGCATAGGTGGAAAACCGGAACCCCCGCTCCGGATCATATTTCTCCACGGCGCGGATCAGACCGATATTGCCCTCCGAAATCAGGTCGGGAAGAGCTACACCCCGATTCTCGTAACGTCTGGCCACACTGACCACAAGTCTGAGGTTATGCTCAACCATACGGGTCCGGCATCCGGCTTCTCCCTGTCGCAGCCGCCTGGCCAAATCACGCTCCGCGGGCGCATCCAGCAGCCTGAAATCGCGGATGGCGTTCTGATATCGGGAAACAACATCGGAATCGATTCTGGATCGGGAAGGGTACATGCTACAAATCCTTTTGCGTGCTCTGGTCAATGGATACGGCTCCCCATCACGGGAAACTGACCTGCCTCTTCCTTGAGGAGCCATTGAAACTGTCATCGTGAACTTATCAGCACAGAACCGGTTGCGACAAGACCGCTACCGTGATGCAGTTCTCAGATTTTTATCGGGATGGAAGGAACCCGGAGGGGTCCACCGGCTGTCCGTCCACACGGATCTCGAAATGCAGAAGACTGCGACCATCCGGGGTTGTGCCCGATTCGGAGATCTTGTCGCCCCCACGGATCCGGTCCCCTTCACTGACGAGCATGGTGCTGTTGTGCATGTACGCGCTGAGATGACGTGCGCTGTGACGCAGAATGACCAGATTCCCGGCACCCTGGATGCCACGGCCGGCATACACCACATCACCATCCGCCGCTGCATAGACCGGATCACCGGGTGACGCGGACAGGTCGATGCCACGTGATGCGCTATCATAGCGCCCGGTCAACGTACCATCTCCGGGCCATTGCCAGCTGACTCCGTCCCGGCTCCGCTGCTCGACGGAACCGGTCCGGCGCGCATTCATGGCGGCACTGGGCCGATCTCCCCGGCCCGCCGGTTCACCACCGGCCGGCGCCGCGGGAATGTCGGGCAAGGCATCAATGGCCGTGCGGGAGACATCGCCATCATCCAGCATCAGCTGCTGGCCGGGATAGATGGTGTATGGCGGCGTCAGATCATTGGCCAGAGCCAGACGCCGATAGTCCATGCCATGCATCCAGGCAATCGAGTACAGCGTGTCTCCGCGACCCACTGTGTGAACGGACGGCTCGGCCGAGGAAGACCCTTCTGCCTCACGTCGTGACTCCAGCGGACGACTCTCCAGACTGCGCCGAGAGATGCCCGAACTGATGGCGGCACCACGCACCACCGTGCCACTGGCTGTCGAGGTGGTGTTGCCACTTTCGGTCGATGAGGCTTCCCCGTTTTCCGTCCTCGTGGCCGTCCGCCCATTGCGACTCTGTGTAGAACCCGCCACGATGGTCTCACCATCGCGGACAATCGCGGGGCGTTGCCGCTCAAGCTCGGTGCCAAGGTCCTCGAACGGCGCCTGATGCTGACCTGACGCGCAGGCACCCAACAACGCCAGAAACACTATCCGGGCGGGTTTCAATGCACGTAAACCCTTCATCCTGCATATTCCCATTCTCATCGCACCATTCTGCCAGCCATACGCTCGAAAAACACTATCAACACATACCCTGTCACCAGCAGCGCCAATGCCAGCAACGGCTGGGCAGCCTGGCCCGTGAAAGCCTCATAGCGCCAGGGTACCAGCAAAGCTCCAGCATGATCCTCGCCCCCCCCGGTCCGCCATGGCCACAGAGCGACAACCGACGCATACAGCATACCGATGATGGCCGCATAGGTCTGTGACCGGAACCGTTGAAACACCCAGCCCAGCAGATGCGCGAAACTCAACAGCCCACAGAAACAGCCGGCGGCAAAGATGAGAATAGTGGCCCAGTCCAGCTCACGCAAGGCCGACAGCACGGGCGCGTAGATACCCAACAACAGCAGGATGAATGCACCTGACAGGCCTGGCAATATCATCGCGGAAATGGCGATCGCCCCGCCGAAGAACAGGTACAGTCCCGAAGGCTCCGGCACCTCAACGGGTGATCCCAGACTGACCGCAACAGTAAGAGCGGCCGCCACGATGCCCGCAACCAGGGACGATCGGGTCGGTCGACCCACCTCGCTTCGCAGGATACGCGCAGAGGACAACACGAGACCACAGAAAAAGGCCATGACCAGCGGGTAGTGCGACTGCAGCAATGCCAACACCAGATTGGCCACCAGATACAGCGAAGTCAGGATTCCGGACGCCAGCACCAGCAGAAAAGTACCATCCAGTGTTCGCCATGCCGCCACCAGACCCGCTCCACTGAACAGTTGCCGGCACGCTGGCACCGTGGCCCGTATCGCAAGCACCAGCCGTTCATATATCCGCGCCATCACCGCAATCGTGCCGCCCGACACGCCTGGCACGGCGTCTGCCGCTCCCATGGCCATACCGGTGAGAAACAGTCGGAGCAGACCAGACCGACCCTTTGACTGCTGCATACTATCGCTCAACGGGACCTCTCCGCAGAGGGACAAAACGCACCATCCCCAGCGATTCGCGATGGAAACAGTCATCCTTCCGGTGAATCAGCTCCAGTGTCTGCCCCTCGCCATCACCGATCGGGATGACCAGGCGGCCGTTGTCCGCCAGCTGCTCACATAGCGCCTGGGGCAGCTCGGGCGGGGCCGCAGCCGATACGATCGCATCATACGGACCCTCTTCGGGATACCCCAGAGTGCCATCATCCAGGCGCAGTCGCACATTCCTGATCTTCAACGCAGCCAGGTGTCGCCGTGCCTTCTCCTGCAACGACCGGATACGCTCGACGCTGATCACCTCGTCAGCCAGTTGCGCCAGTATGGCAGCCTGGTAGCCGCATCCGGTACCCACATCCAGCACCTTGCCCAGACGACCGGTGGCGGGATCGGCCGATTGCATTACCGCTTCCGTCATCAGGGCCACCACATAGGGCTGGGAAATGGTCTGACCCTGGCCGATGGGCAGGGCCACATCCTCATAGGCCCGGTGGGCCAGCGCCTCATCCAGGAACAGGTGCCGGGGCGTCGAGCGCATCACGTCCAATACGCGCCAGTCGTTGATGCCCCGATCCACGAGACGGCCGATCAGCCGCTCCCGGGTACGCTGCGAGGTCATGCCGATTCCCGCCAGATCCCTGTTGTTCATCTTCCGAATCCTCTGCTCATCTGTCTCCCCGTGCCTCCGCTTCCTCATTTCCCGCCACGGCCAGCGGCCCCTCGTCGCTGTAATGACAGAGTTCACGCAGAACCGACGTGGCGTAGGCGCCGGTGGGCAAAGCGAAGGCAATATGGAGCCTGTCATCCTCGACCCGGTACTCGAGCGATTGGACAGGCAACCTCAAACTGCGTCGCTGCATTGTCAGTCCCCGTTGCTCGAGTCCGCGACACAGCATCGGGAAACAATGCGGCAACCGGTTTTCCAGCGCCAGCGCCACGTCGGTGACCGCTGCCAGCCCCTTGCCCCAGAGGGGGCCGGAGGGATGAATATCGCCGGAACGCAAGCGCTCGGCCAGCTGCCCGGGTTGTTCGGCCGATGCGGAAAAATGGCTGTTACTGCCATCCAGTATCATCCGGTCTCCGGCCAACAATCGGTCCCAGTCACCCTGCTCCACTCGCCAGGACAACAACCGGTTGAACAGCAACGCCCTCGCCGAAGAAAGCAACAGACTGCGATGTTGACGGCCACGGGGGGCATTCCCGTTTTCGAACCAGTCGTAAAGCTGGTGC
>JBNJGU010000230.1:0-4146 GCA_051747985.1 Pseudomonadota bacterium
GCGGGATCAATCAGGCCATGCTTTGGCCGGCCCCCGAAAACGGATAGACACGGACAACTCCGCGAGGCGGTCCCTCGCCGAGCGCTTGGTAGTCCGTTTTCGGGGGCCGGACAATGGCCGATCCCGCGCGGCCATCGGCTCCCCGGCACCGACCGGATTCGACCTGCTGGACCGGAATAGAAGGTGATGTACAGAATCAGCCCGTGAATGCCTGCAGGCCCGTCTGCGCCCGCCCCAGAATCAACGCATGAATATCCTGCGTCCCCTCATAGGTATTCACCACCTCCAGGTTCTGCGCATGCCGCATCACCGGATACTCATCCGAGATGCCATTGCCACCCAGCATGTCCCGCGCATTGCGCGCCACGTCCAGCGCCTTCAGGCAGGAGTTGCGCTTGAGCAGGGAGATCAGCGGCGGCGCCATGCGTCCCTCGTCCTTCAGGCGCGTGCCCTGCAGACAGCCCAGCAGCCCCAGGGAGATCTCGGTCTGCATGTCGGCCAGCTTCTTCTGGATCAGCTGATTGGCGGCCAGCGGACGATTGAACTGTTTGCGGTCCATGGTGTACTCGCGGGCCGTCAGCCAACAGGTTTCGGCCGCACCCAGTGCGCCCCAGGCGATGCCGAGGCGGGCGGAATTCAGGCAGCTGAAGGGACCTTTCAGACCCTCGACTCCCGGTAACAGGTTCTCTTCCGGGACGAACACTTCCTCCATGACGATCTCGCCGGTGATGGAGGCACGCAGGGCCAGCTTGCCCTCGATCTTGGGCGCGGACAGTCCCTTCATGCCCTTGTCCAGGATGAAGCCGCGGATCTTGCCTTCATCGTCCTTGGCCCAGACCACGAACACATCGGCGATCGGCGAATTGCTGATCCAGGTCTTGGCACCACTGAGACTGTAGCCGCCGTCCACGGAGCGGGCACGGGTCACCATGCCGCCCGGATCGCTGCCGTAATCGGGCTCGGTCAGCCCGAAACAGCCGATCCACTCACCGGTGGCCAGCTTCGGCAGGTATTTTTCCTTCTGAGCCTCGGTACCGAACTTGTGAATGGGGTGCATGACCAGGCTGGACTGCACGCTCATCATGGACCGGTAGCCGGAGTCCACCGCCTCGACCTCGCGCGCGATCAGACCGTAGCTCACATAGTTGGTGCCCGAACAGCCATAGCCTTCCAGGGCCGGACCCAGCAGACCCAGCTCACCCATCTCGCGGAAGATCTCCGGATCGGTATGCTCGTTCCGGTAGGCCTCGCGCACGCGCGGCAGCAGTTTGCCACGGGCGTACTGGCGGGCCGTATCGCGGATCATGCGTTCGTCTTCCGTCAGCATGCTGTCCATGAGAAACGGATCCTGCCACTCGAAACTGGCGTCATCAGCTGCCATAACTTCTGCCCCCGGCTGCAATCATCATAGTGAGAAAAGGCGGTCATTCTACCAGTATGTGAGGAGGCGAAAAAGCGGAAACCGATCATCTGTTCGATACACAACCCCGGGACTCCGGTGCCGGATCGCGCCGACAGCGGGCGAGTACCGACTTTCACGTATACAATGTCCAGGACGTCCCCTAGAATACTGCGCCTATGGATGTTTCAGCGATTCTCGACCCCCTCAATGACGAACAGCGCCAGGCCGTGGCCGCGCCGGCAGGCAGCATGCTGGTGCTGGCCGGCGCCGGCAGTGGCAAAACCCGTGTTCTGGTGCATCGCATCGCGTGGTTGCTGCAGGTGGAGAATGTCTCGCCCTTCGGCGTGATGGCGGTGACCTTCACCAACAAGGCGGCGCGCGAGATGCGTGCCCGGATCGAAGAGCTGCTGGGACAACCGGCCGGCAGCATGTGGGTGGGCACCTTCCATGGCCTGGCCCACCGGCTCCTGCGCATGCACTGGAAGGAGGCCGATCTGCCGGAAACCTTCCAGATCATGGACAGCGATGATCAGCTGCGCCTGGTCAAACGGCTGTGCCGGCAGCTGAGCATTGATGACGACAGATGGCCACCGCGCCAGATCCAGTGGTACATCAACGGGCAGAAGGATGAAGGGCTGCGCGCCGCTCACATCGAGCACTTCGGCGATGACTACACCCGCACCATGCTGACCGTGTACCGCGCCTATGAAGAGGCCTGCAACCGGGGTGGCATGGTGGATTTCGCCGAGATCCTGCTGCGTGCCCACGAGCTGTGGCTGAACCATCCGCAACTGCTGGCCCACTACCAACGCCGCTTCCGGCATATCCTGGTGGATGAGTTCCAGGACACCAATGCCGTGCAGTACGCCTGGCTGCGGGTGCTGGCTGGCAAGAGCGGGCACCTGATGGTGGTCGGTGATGATGATCAGTCCATCTACGGCTGGCGCGGCGCCCGCATCGAGAACATCCAGCAGTTCAGCAAGGATTTCGACGGAGCACAGACCGTACGCCTGGAGCAGAACTACCGCTCCACCGACACCATCCTGCAGGCCGCCAACACCCTGATCGCCAACAATCAGGGCCGACTGGGCAAGGAGCTGTGGACAGACGGCGTGGAAGGCGAACCCATTTCCCTGTACGAGGCCTTCAATGAACAGGACGAGGCCCGCTTCGTCGTCGACCGTCTGCAGGACTGGATGAACAGTGGACACCGACTGACGGAGGCCGCCATCCTCTACCGCTCCAACGCCCAGTCCCGTGAACTCGAGGATGCCCTGCTGCGGGTGGCGATGCCCTACCGTATCTATGGCGGGCAGCGCTTTTACGAGCGTCTGGAGATCCGCAACGCGCTGGCCTACCTGCGTCTGCTGATCAACCGCCATGACGACACCGCCATGGAACGTGTCATCAACATACCGACACGCGGCATCGGCGCCCGCACCCTGGACATCCTGCGCAACCTCGCTCGGGAGCAGGGCATCTCGCTTTGGCAGGCCTGCTGCCAGGCGGTCGAACACAAGGGCCTGGCGGCCCGCGCTTCCGCCTCCGTCGGTGGCTTCATACAGCTGATCGAGGAGCTGGACAGCCAGGCGCGCGATTACGACCCGGCAGACCTGGTCGACCTGGTGATCAAGCGCAGCGGTCTGATCCCGCATCACCAGAAGGAAGGTGGCGAAAAAGCCCAGGCGCGACTGGAAAACCTGGATGAGCTGATCAACGCGATGCGGGCATGGACCGATGACATCCGCTCGGAATGGCGCGACAGCGAAGAACCCGCGCCGGACAATCGCCAGATGCTCACCGATTTCCTCGACCAGGCAGCACTGGACGCCGGCGACACCCAGGCCGCCGAGCACGAGGATGCCGTGCAATTGATGACCATGCATTCGGCCAAGGGGCTGGAGTTTCCGCTGGTGTTCATCGTGGGCATGGAGGAAGGACTGTTCCCGCACCGTATGTCGACGGAGAACATCAATGGCCTGGAAGAGGAGCGTCGCCTCTGTTACGTGGGCATCACGCGGGCCATGGAAAAACTGTACATGACCCATGCCGAATCCCGTCGGCTGCATGGCGATGTGACCATGAGCCGTCCATCCCGGTTCATCCGCGAAGTGCCCGAAGCACTGATCGAGTCGGTGCGGATGCAGTCCACGATCAGCCGTCCGATATCCGGCGGATCGGCGTTTTCCGGAGGCATGGCCGCCGCCGGCGACAAAGTGCCGGAAACCGGCATCAGCCTGGGTCAGCGGGTACGCCATGGCAAATTCGGGGAAGGCGTGGTGCTGAACTACGAAGGCAGTGGCCCGAACGCACGCGTCCAGGTGCAGTTCGTGGAAGCAGGCGCCAAGTGGCTGGTATTGTCCTACGCCCGCCTGGAGCCGCTGTAGCCGCCCGAATTGCGCGGCCCCGGCCGTACCGGGCGCGGGCCGATGCGACGGGTCCGGCCGTTCTCGTCAATGGCCACGAAGACGAACTGCCCTTCCGCCACTTTCTGCTGGACACTCTGGGTGATGGAGCTGGCACTCCATACCTCTATTCCGATGTGCATGGAACTGCGGCCGATCTCCAGCACATCAGCATAGCAGCTGACGATGGAACCGACACTGACCGGCGCCAGGAACTGCACATTCTTGATGGCCACGGTAGCCGAACGACCGTGCGTGACCTGCTTGGTGGCGATGCCCGCCGCCAGGTCCATCTGGGACACCAGCCAGCCCCCGAAAATGTCTCCGTTGGCATTGGTG
>JBNJGU010000231.1:0-4134 GCA_051747985.1 Pseudomonadota bacterium
GCACCGGCCCGTGACAGCAACGTCGCCTTGCGCAGTGCCACCTCGCCGCCACCCACCAGCAGGCAGGGGCGCTCGCGGATGTCCAGGAAGACCGGCAGATAATCCATACGGCTCTCTCGCCTCAGAGCGACTGTATACCACCCATGTAGGGTACCAGCACATCGGGTATCCGCACGCTGCCATCCCGCTGTTGATAATTCTCCAGGATCGCCACGAGGGTTCTGCCGATGGCCAGACCGGATCCGTTGAGTGTATGCAGCAGTTCAGGCTTGCCGGTATCGGGATTGCGCCAGCGGGCCTGCATACGACGGGCCTGGTAGTCTTCGAAGTTGCTGCAGGAGGAAATTTCCCGATAGGTGTCCTGCGACGGCAACCATACCTCCAGATCCAGCGTCCGCGCCGCGCTGAAGCCCATGTCCCCGCCGCACAGCAGCATGACCCGGTACGGCAGATCCAGCAACTGCAGGATCCGCTCGGCATGTCCGGTCAGCTCCTCCAGCGCGGCATCGGAGTCCTCGGGCCGCACCATCTGTACCAACTCCACTTTCTCGAACTGATGCTGTCGGATCATGCCGCGGGTGTCACGCCCATAGCTGCCCGCTTCGCTGCGGAAACAGGGTGTATGCGCCACCAGCTTCATCGGCAGTTGCGGCGCTGGCACAATCTCGTCGCGTACCAGATTCGTCAATGGCACTTCGGCCGTGGGGATCAGATAGAATTCGCGCTCGTCTTCCAGCCGGAACAGATCCTCGGCGAATTTCGGCAGCTGGCCGGTGCCGGTGAGCGATTCGGCGCTGACGATGTACGGCACGTAGACTTCCTCGTAGCCGTGTTGCAGGGTGTGCTGGTCCAGCATGAACTGGATCAGGGCCCGATGCAGGCGCGCCACCCGACCCCGCATGACCACGAACCGCGAGCCGGTCAGCTTGCTGGCGGCATCAAAATCCATGACCTGGCCGCTGGCCGATTCATGCTCTCCCAGTGCGACATGGTCGCGGACCTCGAAGTCGAAACGGGCGGGCTCGCCCCACTTTCGCAGTTCCACATTGTCACTTTCGTCCTTTCCGGCCGGTACCGAATCCTGTGGCAGATTGGGCACACCCAGCCAGAACTGATCGAACTCGTCCCGGGATGCCGTCATGGCGTGTTTTTTCTCATCCAGCTTGTCGCCGAGATCCCCGACCTCGGCCAGCAGCGGCTCGATGTCCTCGCCGGCGGCCTTGGCCTGACCGATGGCCCTGGAGCGCTGCTTGCGTTCATTCTGCAGCTGCTCGGTTTCCTGCTGCAGCCGGCGGCGCTCCTCGTCCATGCGGTGGATGGCTTCCATGTCCAGTGAGAAACCCCGTTTGGCCAGTGCCCTGGCCAGGTGGTCGGGGTCCGTTCGCAACAATTTCGGGTCAAGCATTGCAGTTCCTTTATTTACCAGATTCGGGTCAATGTCATGCCTGTCCACGCGGCCAGCATGCAGAGCAGCACACTGATGGACACATAGGCCAGGGCCTGGAGCAGCAGTCCGTTTTCCATCAACATCAGGGCATCCAGTGAGAAGGCCGAGAAGGTGGTGAACGCACCCAGAAAACCGGCCACGAGAAAGGGACGCCACTCCGGAGTGATGGCCCAGCGTTCCGCGATCAGCACGAAACAGATCCCCATGAGCAACGAGCCGATCAGGTTGACGCTCAGTGTGCCGAAGGGAAACCGCGTCTGCGTCCAGGTGTCAATGAGAGTGGCCAGCCATACCCGGCCCAACGCGCCGAGTGCGCCACCTGCTGCAATGGATAGATAGTAAAGCACGAGTCCAGTCCTGAAGAACAACAGGTCGGCAACCGCCCTGTGACAGCATGCCGCCGACCCTTTTAGTCAAAAGGCGGATTATAACGCTTTACGGGACTTTCTTCGTCCCTGCGACGCAGATATTCGAGCTTCTCGCCGATTTTCCGCTCCAGGCCATTGGCGGAAGGATGGTAATACCGCATCTGCTGCAGTTCCGGAGGGAAGTAGTTCTCCCCGGCCGCGTAATGTTCCGGCTCGTCATGCGCATAGCGGTACGCTTCACCGTATCCCATCTCCTTCATCAGACGGGTCGGCGCATTGCGGAGATGCTCGGGCACGTCCAGCGAGCCGTGGGCCTTCATGTCAGCCGCCGCGGCGTTGAAGGCCTGATAGACTGCATTGCTCTTAGGAGCGCAGGCCAGATACAGCACCGCCTGTCCCAGGGTCAATTCGCCTTCGGGACTGCCCAGCCGGATCATGGCATCCCAGGCGCTCATGCTGATCTGCAGGGCCCGCGGATCGGCGTTGCCAATGTCCTCGCTGGCCATCCGCACCAGTCGGCGTGCGATGTAGAGCGGATCGCAGCCACCGTCCAGCATGCGCATCATCCAGTACAGCGCGGCGTCCGGCGCACTGCCACGAACCGCCTTGTGCATGGCGGAAATCTGTTCGTAGAACAGGTCTCCGCCTTTGTCGAAGCGTCGTCCCCCGCCTTCCAGTACCTGCGACAGCGCCGCCTCGTCCAGCAACCGGCGATCACCGTCCGACACCGCCAGGTCGGCGGCCAGCTCCAGCAGGTTCAGCGCCCTGCGGGCATCGCCATCGGCGGCACGGGCCAGCTGTTCGAGCATACCCGGAGCCAGTTCCAGTTGCTGGCGACCCAGTCCGCGCTCGGTATCATGCAGCGCCTGGGCAAGAATCTGTTCCAGGGCCTCGTCATCCAGCGCGCGCAGAACATAGGTTCGTGCCCGGGACAGCAGCGCATTGTTCAGCTCGAAGGACGGGTTCTCGGTGGTGGCTCCGATGAAGATCACCGTGCCATCCTCGATATGCGGCAGAAACGCGTCCTGCTGCCCCTTGTTGAATCGATGCACTTCATCAACGAACAGAATGGTGGCACGTCCGGCTGACCGTTGCCTCTCACGGGCACGATCCACGGCCTGCCGGATGTCCTTCACGCCGGCCAGCACGGCCGACAGCCATTCCACATGCGCATCACAGGAGGCAGCGACGATGTTTGCCAGGGTGGTTTTGCCGGTGCCGGGTGGACCCCAGAGAATCATCGAGTGGGCCGCGCCCCGGATCAGCGCCTCGTATAACGGTCTGCCCGGTGCCAGGATATGGGACTGACCGATGAAATCGGAGACGACGCGGGGACGCATGCGCGCCGCCAGCGGTTCATGTTGAGCGGGCGTGCGATGGTCGGGGGCGGTCGTCGCCTCGTTCTCCGCGCCGAGTGCATCAAATGATCGTTGTTTCATCGCTCCCGTGCCGAGGCGCGGTTGTCCAGGATATCCATCATGTCCTCATCGGCATCGTCGGGCAACTCGAACTGGAACAGTGCCTCATCCACACCGGTATTGATCATCACATTGTTGAACTCCCAGAGCGTGCGCTGCCCGTTACTCTGGAATACATCAATCGAGGCCAGGACACGATCCTCGAAGTACAGCTCCAGTCGCTCATACATGCTGCCCGGATCCATCGGTGTCAATACGAAGGACTGCTGTCGCTCGGTCGAGGCCTCATGACGATCGACGGCATAGTCATCGGTCAGGCGTTCCAGTTCGCCACTGAGCAACTGTGCCGCCAGTTCCGACTCGTCCGCCTGCCAGTCATTGATGGTCAGCTGCCACAGGTCCGGTTGGTAGTGCCAGAGGGTGTCGCCGTCGGTGACGATCAGCTCCGGCCAGGGCTCCAGGGTTTCCCAGTAGAATCCATCGGGGCGCTGCAGCACGAAACGGATACGGCTCTCTTCCAACACATCCCCGTTGCTTTCAACAATGACCTGCCGGACATCGGATTCCAGTGTATGGATATCGGCCAGCAGCGCGGTCAGTGCATCGGCATCGCTTTCCGCCATCAGCGTCGGGCTGGCCGCCAGCAACATGATGAACCAGAGTGACTGGTTGCACCGGCGCAGGAATCTGTTCATATCACCTCTCCTGTATCATGTCCGCTTCAGCGACGCGGGGGTGCCGGCGCCAGGACTTCCCGGGAACCGTTGGTACCCATGCCCGAGACCACGCCGGCCGCCTCCATGGCCTCGATCATGCGGGCGGCCCGGTTATAGCCGATCCGGAGCTTTCTCTGCACCGCCGAGATCGAGGCCTTGCGCGACTCGGTCACGAACGCCACCGC
>JBNJGU010000232.1:0-4130 GCA_051747985.1 Pseudomonadota bacterium
GTCAGCGACTGATTCTTCAGCTCATTCTGGAGTCCGTCGATCTCTTCCCGGCTGCCGGGCCGGAAGTTTTTTTCCTGGTATTTCTGGACCTGCAGACGTAGCGCATCGTCCCCGGCCGTACGCGTGTCAGCGAAAAGCTCCCAGTACTCTTCCGGAATGAACGCCCGTATCTCCCGTTCGCGCTCCACGACCAGCCGCACGGCCACTGACTGGACCCGACCGGCGGAGAGCCCGCGGGCGACCTTCGCCCACAACAGAGGAGACACCATGAAGCCGACCACCCGGTCCAGAAAACGACGGGCCTGCTGCGCCTCCACGTAGCGCATGTCCAGATCACCCGGATGTTCAAACGCTTCCTGGACGGCCTTGCGGGTGATTTCGTTGAACACCACCCGCTTGTATCGCTGCTCATCTCCTCCGATCGCCTCCATCAGGTGCCAGGCAATGGCCTCCCCCTCACGGTCAAGGTCGGTGGCGAGATAGACGGTATCGGCGTTCCGCGCCAGTTTGCGCAATTCGGCGACCACCTTTTCCTTGCCGGGAAGTATCTCGTAGTCCGCTTTCCAGCCATGTTCCGGATCGATTCCCATGCGGGCGATGAGCTGTTCCCGAGCCTGCTTTTTCTTGTACTCCGCTTTCTCGTCAGGGTTGAGCTTGCGGGTGGCGGCCGCCTTGCGGGCCCGCTCCTTCGGATCAGACTTGCCACCACTGCCAGACACGGGAAGATCCCGGATATGACCCACGCTGGACTTGACCACAAAATCATTGCCCAGGTATTTGTTGATGGTTTTCGCCTTGGCCGGCGACTCGACGATGACCAGAGATTTGCTCATTACCTGTAGGGTTCCTGCGTTACTGTTCCATTGCAATTGTGTTTCTGTCCTGGCGAACCATGCGGACCCACTAGACGTCCACGACTCTTGTCCAGCCGTATGGATCGTCACGCTCGCCCCTCTGCAGCGTCACCAGCCGATCGTAGAGCTGCTGCATCACGGGACCCACTGATTCGCCATTGCCGTGGAATCGATGCCACTGGCCGTCAACCAGAATGCTGCCGACCGGGGCCAGCACGGCGGCCGTGCCACAGGCCCCGACCTCACGGAAGTCATCGATTTCCGCCCGCAGGTCAATGGGGCGGTGCTCGACCTTCATGTCCAGTTCCCGCTCGGCAATGGTCATCAGCGAGCGACGCGTCACGCTGGGCAATACGGCCCCGGACTTCGGTGTGACCAGGCGGTTGCCGTCCATCACCACCAGGATGTTGGCCGATCCGGCCTCGTCGATGTACTGACGTCGGGCCGAATCCAGGTACAGGGCTTCATTGGCACCGTGTTTCTGGGCCTCACGGGTCGCCAGCAGGCCACCGGCATAATTGGCGCCGACCTTGTAGCTGCCGGTCCCGGCGGGAGCGGCGCGATCGATGTCGGAGACGGCCAGTGATATGACGCCCATGCCGGAATCGCTGTAATAGGGACCGACCGGTGACACGAAAACCCGGAACTCGAATTCCTTCGCCGGTTTCAGTCCCAGGTTCTCCCCCACGCCGATCAGCATGGGCCGAATGTACAGCGCCGCGCCGTACCCATGTGGTGGCACCCACTGATGGTTGGCACGCACCGCCTCCTCGACACCGCGCAGAAACAGCGACTCCGGCACCTCGGGAATCAGCAGCCGCGATGCCGCTTCGCGCATGCGCTCGGCATTGAGCTCCGGACGAAACAGCAATACGCGGCCATCAGGCGCGGTCTGGGCCTTGAGCCCTTCAAAACATTGCTGGGCATAATGCAGGGACGGGGCCCCTTCATGCACGGGAATGATCTCCGAGCGGATCAGCTCGCCTTCCGACCACTCCCCGTCCCGCCAGATCGCACGAAAACGGAATTCGGTCGGCCGATAATGGAAACCCAGTTCCGACCAGTCCAGTGATGTCTCGGATGCTTCCTCTTTCAATGTACTCACCTTTATTCTGTTCCGGCAGCTTCTGTGTACTGTCCTCGACGACCCTGCCGATTCGGGCCGCGCATTATCACCGATCCGGTCGGTGACTTCCAGAATCGCCCCGGTTTGCCGCGACCCTTACCGTAGTTGTAGAATCCGCCACCTTCCGACAACATCAGCCGCGGACAGCAATATGGGCCTCACCGACATTGGCGCCAACCTGGCGCACGACAGCTTTGATCATGACCGGGACGAGGTCATCGAGCGAGCCAGACAGGCCGGGGTCGAGATCCTGCTGCTGACCGGGAGTTCGCTGGATTCCTCGCGCAAGGTAATCGAACTCGCCCGTCAGCACAACAATCTCTTTGCCACCGCCGGTATTCATCCGCATGAAGCCAGGCACGCCGATACGGCCACCATCGAGGCGATCGGGCGGCTCTGCAAAGAGGATGAAATCGTGGCCGTGGGCGAAACCGGGCTCGACTTCAACCGGGATTTCTCGCCACGTCCGGTGCAGGAGCAGGTGTTCAGTGAGCACCTGCGGATCGCGGCGACCAGTGGCAAGCCGGTATTCCTGCATCAACGTGATTCACATCAACGCTTCCTGCCCATACTCCGCGAACAGCGTGATGCTCTCTCCGGAGGAGTAGTCCACTGCTTCACGGACAGCCGGGAAGCACTGTTCGATTACCTGGACCTGGACATGTATATCGGCATCACCGGCTGGGTCTGCGATGAGCGGCGTGGCGGCGACGTCCTGGAGCTGGTGCCCCATATCCCGGCGGACCGCCTTCTGTTCGAGACGGACGCTCCGTACCTGATGCCACGAAGCCTCCGTCCACGACCGAAGACCCGTCGTAACGAACCGGCTCACCTGCGGGAAGTACTGCGGGTGGTCGCGGAGGCCCGCCATGAACAGGAGGCGGCGCTGGCCAGCCAGACCACAGCAAACGCGCGGCGCCTGTTCGGACTGCCCGACTGACGGCTGCCACCGTTCACCGCAACCAGCGGGACAACTGCTCGTGATCGAAAGGCCAGCCCAGTTCGGCGCCGTCATGCTCACGCCGCAGAACGGGGATACGTAATCCATACCGATCGAACAGTTCGGGATCATCCGCAATATCACACGACCTCACCCGCCATGATCCGCCCTGCTCCGCGAGGACCTGATCCAGCAGATCCCGCGCCTGTTCGCAGAGATGGCATCCGACGGTGGTATACAGGGTCAGTGCAGGGTCACACGAACTCATTCCGGATGGCTCTCCTGCTGTGCCCGCGAGTCCGTCCAGGCACTGATGATATCGGTGATCAGTGCCGGTCCCCGGTAGATGAAGCCACTGTACAGCTGCACCGCAACCGCGCCGGCCTCGCGTTTTTCCAATGCATCCCCGGCCGAGCAGATGCCCCCCACCCCGATGATCGGCACGCGCCCATCCAGCGTTTCGGCCAGGCAGCGGATGACATGGGTGGACTGATTCTGCAAGGGCGCGCCGCTGAGACCGCCCGCTTCTTCCGCCTGGGCACTGGTTTCGACCCCATTGCGCTGCAGTGTGGTATTCGTGGCGATGACACCATCCATACCAAACTCCAGCAGTGCCGCCGCAATCAATCCGGTTTCCTCGTCACTCAGGTCCGGGGCGATCTTGAGCGCCATCGGGACGCGACGCTGGTGGCGCACGGTAAGACTGTCCTGCTCTTCCTTGAGCCGTTCCAGCAACCGGCGCAATTCATCACCGAACTGCAGGGTGCGCAGACCCGGTGTATTCGGCGAGGACAGATTGACCACCAGGTAGGAAGCCACCTCCCAGGCCTTGCGCATGCCGATCAGATAGTCCGTCACGGCCTCCTCCACCGGAGTGTCGAAGTTCTTGCCGATGTTCACGCCCAGCACGCCGCGGAACCGGCTGGCCCGGATGCGATCCACCGCCGCATCGATGCCGCCATTATTGAAACCCATCCGGTTGATGATGGCGCGCTGCTCAGCGAGCCGGAACAGACGGGGACGCGAGTTACCGGGCTGGGGCCGCGGCGTCAGCGTCCCCACCTCGATGAACCCGAAACCCAGCGCGGCCAGCGCGTCGATATGCGCGGCATCCTTGTCCAGGCCAGCCGCCAGGCCCACCGGATTGGGGACGGTAAGGCCCATGAGATCTACCGGGCGCGCCTGCCGCAGACGTGCATCGTCGACCAGA